>SXSU01000048.1 GCA_005793345.1 Bdellovibrionales bacterium | reverse complement strand
TTTAAGCAATTATTCTCTTGTTTTTTTTGGGTGATCTTCTATCACCCTTTTTAATCTTGCTTAAAATTAAATCTGGATTGTAAACAATTTTACCAGATATAATCTGGTGATTTTCAAACAACTTTTTAAATATCTTTTATTTTTGATTAAATACTTATTTATTATAATTTTTGAATATTATTTTTTTTGTAAAATGAATCAAAATTTATTAATAATAAAAATGCAATTAGTAAAAATATTGGTCCCATCCAAACGGCTTTTGCTAAACCTATCCAATCACTTAAATATCCAATAGAAATATGCATGCTCACAATAAAAAATGCTTGAAGCATAAATGCGACATATATAATTTCATCAAATTGTTTTGAGTAGTACTCAGTCATATACCCTACACAAAAGGGATAACAAGGTGCCATAAATAAACCAGATAATATTAATAGGTAAGGATATTTATAAAAACCCAATGCCATTGTTATAGCAGAAACTAATAACATCACTGCAATTTGTTTTCGTAGAGGAATATTTATGGGTTTTAATGAAAAAATAATTCGTCCTAATAAAAATAAAACATAAAAACTTGAAAGTGAAAAACTTGCTTCATTAACACTATATTGATGTGTTCGCTGTAAGTACAAAGACATCCTTGTTGCTAACATTAATTCTACCATACTATAAATAGCAATGACTGATGCAATATAAACTTTATCTATTGACCAAATATTTTTATGGGCCTGTTCTTCATCAGACTTATATTTTGCTAATTCAAAAAATTCTTTTTTAATTGAAAATGTATAAACCAAACCAAGAAATGAAAGAAATGCTGTTGCAAAAAAAACTAATCTCCATTGATTATCAAAACCAATAAACAAAGCAACCATTAAAGGCGCCAATAAACTAGATAAACCGTATATAGCATGCAACCCTGTAATAAACTGCTGTTGACGTTTTGAATCTGCCCCAATTGTTACCAATACATTTTGCAATATTCCTAATAATCCAAAACTTAATCCAATAAAAACAGCTCCTAATAAAACCCAATAAAAATGATTTGCTATACCAAATATTATGTTACCCATAATAAACAAAAGAAAAGAAATTTGAATCCCTTGTATTCTATCAATTTTTTTTATTAAAACTCGAGCTAAAATAGACCCCGCAAACGAACATAATGAGCTAGTAGAAAAAAACCATGCCCCAGTCCCATCTGAGAGTGAGTATTCTTTTAAAATATATCCGAAAAGAGGGCCACGAATATTGTCCGCAAAACCAAGGCAAAACATAGATAAATAAGATAAGTAAATAAAGGGCCAAATCGTAATTTTTTTCATATAGAAAATGAGAATTAAATTAAAAATTAAAAGAGTCAATAAGCATTAAAATATATTAGGTTAAGTTTTCCTAATAACTGCTCGTGATTATGTCTGATTGCTCCGCAATTGTATCAGACATAATTACGAGCAGTTATTTTCCTGTTTGTTTGGGGCGATTTTCAATCACACAGGAAAATACCGGCGCAGGATTTTGTATCGTATAATAGCGAAGCCGTCAGATTTAATTCTGTGCAGTAACCTAATAATAATTTAATTTTCAACTTCTGATTCTAAATTATTTGTACTATTTTCAAAATTCTGTGACTCAGAATTTGGAATATATGTTCTTGAATTTGAACTAGATCCAACATTACTATTAAAATTGTTATTATTATTTAAATCAGTATTACTAGATGGGGTATTTCCAGTCTCCACTGCATTACCGAAATCATAATTTATTGATTCCTGCTCGGAAGGATTCTGATTTTTTTCTTTATCTTTATCTTTATTATCTTTTACAACTTTGTTATTTTTATTCTCTTTACTTACATTTGACTCTTTTGGATTTACTTTTTTTATCTTACGTTCATAAAATTTCTTTAGTTTATCTAGTTTATCTTTATATTCTATTTTTATTTTATCTAATTCATTTTCGCGGACTTCATTAATACATTGTGAATAAGATTCTTGGGCAACTTTTTTTGCTTTTATTTTACATTGTAAAACTTCGTCGGAAGAGGCTTTTGCTGATGAAAATAAAGAATTAAATAATAAAAAGAGCGATCCTAAAACTATTATTAAAATTTGACGATTTAATGATATATTTTTAACTTGATTTCTAAATTTGAACATAAGTTTTACTCCACATTAAAAAACAATAGTATGTTTTTAGACCACGTAATTTTAACAGACATAACCGCACAAGCGATCACATAAAATCAAGAGTAGTCTGTTAATACAGGGTGATTGAAAATCGCCCCAAACAAACAGAAAAATAACGGTCAAGATTATGTCTCGAAAAATCGCGAAGTGATCAGACTTAATCATAAACAGTTACTAATTTTTTCTTTTATAAAATTATATAGAAAATGATGAGTAAATTTATATAAAAAGATAAATTATTCTAAAATTGGATCAATATTTGTCATTTCAATTTGGTGTTAAAATGTCTCATATGATGAAAATTAATGGGATAATTATGTTATGTATTGTAGTTTTTTTTATAAACCCATTCTATCTGTGAGGATGATATATGTATAGTCCTAAAAAAGGTCGTATCACTATAGTTGATGATGATAATGAAATGAGATCAATGCTCGAAGATTATTTTAATGCACAAAACTTTGAAGTTTATGCATTTAGTTCTGCAATTGAAGCACTTGATAAAATAAGACCAATTGAACCACCAGATATTGTAATTTCAGATATTCGAATGCCAAAAATGGATGGTTTGGAATTCACTACTAAAATTCGTGAAAAATTTCCAGATGCGTCTTGCATCCTAATCACAGCGTTTGGAAGTATAGAAACAGCAATTGACGCCATTAAAAAAGGTGCTTTTGACTACTTAACAAAACCTTTTAAATTAGCAAGTCTTGAAGTTGTTGTTGAACGGGCATTACGTTTTCAAAAACTTAAACATGAAAATAAAATGCTTCGGACGGCGCAAAAAAGTCAGCAGGGCCTTGAGGGAATACTTGGGAAAAGCCCCGTCATGCAAGAAATTTTTGATATTATTAACCGTGTTGCACCTTCACAAACCAATTTACTTATCAATGGTGAAAACGGGACTGGAAAGGAGTTAGTTGCTCGAGCAATTCATCAGCTGAGTGAACGAGCAAGAGGACCATTTGTTTCTATTAATTGTAGAGCTATGCCAGAATCTTTACTTGAAACTGAAATTTTTGGCTATGCCAAGGGTGCATTTCAAGGGGCTTACCAAGCAAAAAAAGGATTACTTCTAGAAGCTCAAGGCGGAACTTTATTTATTGATTCCATTGGTGATTTAGATGCAAATTTACAAGGTAAATTACTTAAAGCTCTTCAAGATAAACAAATAAAACCAATTGGTGATACTGAATTTCATAATATTGATGTCCGAATAATTGCTTCTACTCATAAAGATTTAAGACAAGCCATTCGCAATAACCACTTTCGTGAAGACTTATATTATAAATTAGCAGTGGTACCTGTAAATATCCCTCCACTTAGATATCGCACAGATGATATTCCAATATTGGCTGATCATTTTATCGAAAAATATTGTACTATAAACCATCTCGCTCCTAAGAAACTAACTCCTGAAGCCTTAAACAAATTAGTTCATGCTAACTGGGAAGGGAACGTTCGAGAATTAGAAAATACAATTGAACGAGCAGTCATATTAGCAAGAAGCAATAAAATTGAAGAAAATGAAATTCAGCTCCAAGAAAATGGAGACACAGAAAAATTCTTTGGTAAAGTTATTGAATCATATCCTACTATAGAAGATCTTGAAAAAAGATATATTCAGTTTATATTAAATAAAACAGGTGGTCGCAAAGAGAAAGCAGCACAGATGCTTGGTATTAATAGAAGAACTCTTTATCGAAAAGAGCGAGAATATGGTTTTGTTGAAGATAACAGATCTGACTCGGAGAAGGAAAAGGACACTCAAGAGGAGAATTAAAAGATGAAAGTTTTGACTGAGAAAGTTGCTGATCAACTAAGACATCATCACTTAGAAGATTTTTTGAAAGATATCTCTGATCAAAACTTTGCACTAGATGTAGCTGCAGTGGTTGCCGTAACTGATTCTAAAGGAATTCTTACTTACGTTAATGACCAATTTTGTGAAGTTTCAGGATATACTCGATTAGAACTCATTGGTAAAACACATTTTGAAACTGTTAATTCAAATTATCATCCAAAGGAATTTTTTAGATTTCTCTGGGATACGATTAGTTCTGGAAGAGTTTGGAAAGGTGAAATTCGCAATCGAAAAAAAACTGGTGAATTTTATTGGGAAAATACCACAATAGTTCCATTTATGGATAAAGAAAACAAACCATTTCAGTTTTTATCCATTCGTCATGATGTTACAGATTTAAAAGATGCTCTTACAAAAATTAAACAACAAGAAATTAAGTTAGCCGTTGCCTCAAAATTTTCGGCGCTAGGAGAAATGGCTGCTAATCTTACCCATGAAATTAATAATCCATTGGGCGTAATCTTAGGTCGATGTGAAATGACATTAAATTTGTTGCAGCAAGAAAGAGAAAATCTTGATATTGCCATGATAACCAAAATGGTTGAGAATATTGAATTTACAGCTCGACGAATTGAAAAAATAGTTAAAAGCATGAAAAGTTTTTCAACAGCATCTGATGGGGATCCTTTTGAATTTTTGAAAGTTCAAAATATAGTTAAAGAGTCTATTGAATTTGTTCAGCAGCGATTTAAAGACTATGGAATTCAACTTATCCAACACCCAATAGATCCTCAGTTAACAATTGAATGTCGTGGAACCGAAATTAGTCAAATTTTATTAAATTTGTTTAATAATGCCTTTGATGCTATTCAAAAAATTGAAGACAAATGGGTTGAAGTTGAAGTTAAAGATTATAAAGATTTTATCACAATCTCTGTTAAAGATTGCGGTAATGGAGTTCCAGTCAATGTTAGGGAACGATTATTTGATCCCTTCTTTTCTACTAAAGAAAAAAAATATGGAACAGGATTGGGTTTAAGTATTTCCAAAGGATTAGCAGAAAAACACTTTGGAAGTTTAGAGTTAGATGTTAATTCAACAAACACCCGTTTTGTTCTTACTCTTCCTAATATACAGCCCAAAGAAAAATCTCAAAAGTCTTAAGTTAAAAAAATAAGATCTGATTTTCGAATCAAGTTTCAGAATCCAGATCTTATTATTCATCTAAACAGAATTTAAGTCATTCACACCTTTTGCAAGACATGCGAATTGATCTCGTTGGATAATAAAGCAATGGCCTCCCCTAACTACGAAGGAGGCCATTATGATAACCAATTCAGACAGTATAGTAACCGCATACTATACTGTTCGGCAAAATAAGAAAAAACTTTATAAATTTTTAAAATTTTTAAAAATTATAAAGATAATATTATTTATATTGGATATTTTAAAGAAAATATTGGATCTTTTCAACGGTACGTATACTTAATATTTTGGGCAAGCTGGACGTTTATTATTTTGAATTAAAACAATAAATTACTACTCGACCATAGATAGGAAGGGAGCGACATGTGGGAGGCTCTGCAAGGATTTCCAACAAGATCACTTTACTTAAAATAAAATACCACATTTTTGTTGGTCATTACGAATTAAATTTCTAAATTTTTTTGAAAACTGACCAGCTTTGCCATTACTAAATAAAGTATCCTCGCATTTAACGACAGGTAAGACATCTAAAGTCGTTCCGATCATCAAGACTTCATTTGCTTCTAATAAATCGATTTTTGATATTGGCCCTTCAATTACTTTTAAAGATTTAAATTGAGAATTTTCATTAATTAATTTTAAAAGTCTTAATAAAACTGTACCATTTAAAATATTATTTAAACTTGGAATTCTTATTTTATTATTTTTATCAATTATAAAAATATTTTCAGTTGAGCTTTCAGCGATAAATCCTTTGTCGTCTAATGCGATTGTGAAATCAAGTTTACGATCTACTGATTCTTTTTTCATTAATACATTTTGTAAATAATTACAACTTTTGATGGTGGAAAAAAAAGGTTCCTTTTGTTGAATTTTGCTCCATCCAATTTTTACACCTTCTTCATAATACTTCTCTGCATATGGGCGAAATTCTGTTATCATAATATAAAGCTGAGAGCCAATAGATTCATAGGGATTTGTTGTAAAACCACCAGGTCCTCTTGAAACAAAAAGTCGAATCATAAAGTCTGAACTTTTTAAAGAGTTTTGTGAATTGGAATAGTTCAATAGTTCTAATATTAATTTACGTATCTCTAATTTACTTAAGGGAAGATCTATAAAGATTTTAGATGCTGATTGCTCAAGTCGATTTAAATGCTCGTCAAGAAGGTAAACTTTTTTCGATACTGTTTTTATGGCTTCAAAAACTCCATCACCACGATGAACCATGTGATCATCAACGGGTATCATCATTAAATTTGGATCAGTAACAACTCCATCATAATAACTCGAATAAAATGCTTTATATTTATTTTGATAATTATATTTAGAGTTGTACGTTTTTAATCGTTTATGAATATCTTCGGAAGATAATATTTTAAAACTTAATTTCGAATCCATATTTTATCCATTTTAAATCAATATTGTTTTTGCTAAACTGTAATTTTACAACTTATACTTCAACTACATTTATAACTTCTATAACTTCTATAACTTTTATAATTACTATTTCTTCTACTATTTATACTACTTCTTTAATTTCTATTACTTATTGTAATTTAAAGAACTTTGAATTGTTGTGAAGTCATTTTGAATACTTTTAGTTCTTACTTGTTCAAAAAGAACATCTCATTTCTTAGGAATCAAATTCAAATATAAATTGTAAATTAGGATCTGGCTTAATTATTTTTTTCATGATTTAATTATAATTGGATTTTTAATTAAATTACAAACTAAAGTTATAATAAATAAGGTTTTATAATTACTAATTATTATATATAATATTTTAAAAAGTTTAAAATTGAATTGTTCTCGTATTTCAATTAATAAAGGGGTTATAATGTCATTTATCTTTTCTAGCACTTTAATTGTTTTAGTTATGTTATTGCATATTTATTTTTTAATTTTAGAGATGTTTTTATGGACAAAGCCACTTGGCCTAAAAACTTTTCGTCAAAGTCCAGCAGATGCAGAAAAATCAAAAGCATTGGCAGCAAACCAAGGATTATATAATGGATTTTTAGCAGCGGGTTTGGCATGGGGTTTACTTCATGGTAATTCAGAACTTGGAATGCAAATTCGAATTTATTTTTTATGTTGTATTATTATTGCAGGCCTTTATGGAGCATATAGCGTTTCAAAAAGAATTTTATTTGTTCAAGCACTCCCGGCTCTTATAGCATTAATCGCGCTGTTTGGTGAATTTTATTTCAGCTTTTTATATTCACATAATTAAGTTTATTATGAAAATGCAAACTTTAGTTTTGAATTTCATAATACGGGGTGATTCAAAAATCACACCAAATAAACAAGAAAATAACAGCTTATGATTATATCTGATATAATCGCGAAGCGATCAGATTTAATCATAAGCTGTTATTTTAAATATAATTTTCATGAATAAGTTTATCAAATTTTGACAATGATACAATGGCTCTATTTTTGACTACTAAGTTTTCACTTTTAGTGAAACCAAATATTTTTAATGGGATTGTTTTTAAGTAATCATTAGTCTTGCAATATCGAGGATCATCCATAAAATATTTTTGATATAAAAATGAATCTACATATAAACCAGTCGCAATAAAATTTGGATTTGAATGGTTGTAGAGTTCATCAATTTTTTGAATTAACTGATCACTTAGCTGATCTGCACCTAGATTAAGTATTACATTTCCTAGGACTCTGTTATTAGGATGATTTAAATGAGTAATTAATAATTCCTCATCTGGAATAAATTCAGAAATTGCATCAATGACATTAGCTACAACTCTATAATTTTGAAAATTTGTTAAGGACTTGTAAAAAGAATATGGACTATCATCTCCTTGAGTAAAAGTTGTAAAAGTTAAAATATTTTTTGCTAAGGATACTAGACCAGAAAATATTTTATAATCATCAGTTTCTTTAAAATATTTTAAAGTATTTAAAAATACTTGAGACAGTGAATTTTCAGACAAAAGAACTTGCCTCACGCTAACAGATCGAAGAGCTGTAAGATAAGGTTGTAAAAGTAATAAAATTTCTGCTTCAGATTTATTTTCGCCTTTATATTTTTTATACATGGTTGTAAAATAATTTAGGAGAAATTTAATATCCTCATCATTTTTAAATAACTCTAAAGGGATCTTTAATTTTTCTTGTTTTTCATCTAAAGATTCTATTAACTCTTTTGATTTAAATGTATTTAATGTATTTAATGTATTTAAAGATGTGTTTGATGTTGTATTTGATAATACATTTGATGAGTTTATTAATTCAATTGATTCTAATGAATCTTGAATTGTTTTAAATTTTTCTATATCAATTATTGATATTTTTTCTGGAAAACCTTGAAACTCAACTCTTCGCGGAATACCGAACTCACATAAATGAGATAATCCATCTTGATCTCTTTCCAATATCATTAAGCAATTTCTGTCTTTGTACGGAACACTTTTAAATGTTCGATTAGCTTCATACCAAGCAAGACTTGATAATTTATAATCAAAACTTGTTTTTTTAAATTCAAAAGCTCCCACGACTAATACACATTTGAATTTTAAATTTAAAAATATTTTTGAGTTAGTATCAATTAAATTAAAAATATCACGAACACAACAAATGGCAAGTTGCTTAGCTGTTACTAAATTTTCATCTTCCATCCAAAATGTAATACTATCACTTATTGATTCAACCCTGAGACCTTTATAACGCAAAATCAATTCATCACAAAGTGTAAATAAGTTTTCACGTAAATCATCAATTGAATCTAGACCTTCTTTAAATACCATTTTTGTATGATCATTCCAATCCATTGAAACTAGGACCCGTGACTGAGCACCAATTTCATCTTTTTTTAAACTTGATTGTTTTAAAATATGCAATAATGCTGGAGAAACTGCGTGTTCAAGTTTTTTAGCTAGTTCTTCAAGTTCTTTATTTTGTTCTATATGAGATTTGGTTGCCGCAAGTAAAATTTCAGCTTCTTCACTGGTCGATTTGATATCATAAAGTGGATTAATATTTTTTTCTTTTAATATTTGAGTTAGTTTTATTATATCTTTTAAGTTGTTAAAAATAAAAAAACCGAGAACTACAGTTACAACTAAAAAAACAAACCCAAAAAGCAGTCCCTCTTTTTTAAACAAGTGTACATAAAAGTCAGAAGAAATCTTTTGAAGTCCAAGAGTAAGTTTGTAATCAAGCACTTCAACTGTTTTAAGGGCTACATCACTCGATTCATAAAAACCTGTGCGAGGGGGATAATCCCCTTCTACTCTTGGATCTGAACCAAGAGTGGTTTCATTTCCATTAATAGTATAAACAGTTTTATTATTAACTTTAAGTATTGCAAAATCAAATTGGCCAATTGCATGATTCAGGTCGAGCATTTTTTTGACTTCAATGAATTGTCGCGATTCGAGAAACGGACTTATGGATGTGAAAAACACATTAAGTTGATCTTTTCGATTTTCAGTAAAATGAGATAAGTCATTACGGGCTTTAAAGAAATAAAGTCCTAACGAAAATATGACATAAAAGATCCAAAATCCAAACAGAATATGGACTACAAAAGATTTTTTTTTCAAAGGTGAACTCATTACACAATTTATCGTCAAATTTCGTCTAAAACTTAAGTGAAAAGAAAGATTTATGTGTAAATAAACTTTAATATTTAAATTTTAAAGTTTGAATATTAAAAATTAAATATTAAATATTAAACTATAATTTTTTTATAGTTTAAGTTATTTATTATAATTAATATAAACATATAATTAATATAAACATATAATTAATAAAAATTTATAAAAAAACGAAGTAATATGTTTTATTTGGTAATATAATATTGGTTATCTTTAACTTGGATAGTATACTTAACATTTGAACTTTCTTTTGGCACAATTCGAATATCTCGATCAAGGTCTATAATTTTAATATTTAGTTTATCAACATTAGCTTGGATATCACTTTTGAATTTTGTATTGCTCTGATAAAGATTAAAAAAGGAAATTGGTTTATATTTAATAACTGAATTATAAAAATATAACTCTGTTGGAAGAAGTTCATCAGAAGTAACTATGGTTCCAATTTTTCCAGATGAAGATCTAGTAGAGTTTGTAGTAGTAGGAGTAGTAGTAGTATTGGTATTTTTAGATGCTAAGGAACGAACTTGAGATGGTGGTTGTTGAAGTTGGGGTTGGTGTTGCAGACTACTTCCTTCTCCCATTGCACCGCCGCCGCCGCTGGCGTCGGCAACATTACCTCCACCTCCTCCCATGCTACTACCTGTAGAGTTTGCTTGACTATTGGTATTTCTTGAACCACTTTTAGGTTGAGTTAAAGTTGACTGCTGTTCATTATCACTTTGATCGCTAGCAATTGATTTTTTAGAATCATTGTTTTTATTTGAAGCAGTTAAAGTACTTCTAGTGTCAGATTTTATTTGGGTATCACTTCTATTCTTATCAGATGAAAGAGCGCGTCCATTAAATCCGTTATTTGCAGGTAATTCGGTTACTTCGCCTAGTATCTCTAATTCACCATACGCTGCTTCACCATACTCTACTTGATCATTATTTTGTAATGCACTGTATTTACTTCCTAGTTGTTGATTATCTAAATTTTTTCCAAATGATTTAGAAGAATCTAATGTTGCATTTTGAGAATTCGCATTATCATTATTATCAAAATTATTTGTAATTTTTATTGTACGATTAGATGGGTTTCTACTTTGGGTTTCTTGAAAATTATTATTTTGTGTATTAATTCTAGGATTAACTTTAGTATTGCTTGCTGGATTTGTTACCTGATTTAAAAATGGATTAACCACTTGATTGCTTAATGCTTGCATCAGGCCCCCACCAGATGATTTCTGTGATGGAGAGATAGGTTCTAATTCATCTAAAAACTCCTGTGCTTCAGCTTTTGGAAACGCTTCTTGCGCAATATGTTTAGCAACTTCAACAAAAGGCGCAGCTTCTTGCTTTGCAATTTCAATTTGCTTTTCTTCAGAAACATAAGGCTGCGTTCCAATTGGTAAATCTAAGTTTTTAGCAAGTTGCTCTCGTGAGGGGAGATCTGCTTCAATGTATTTTAATTTTTCTGGGACTGAAATTTTTTGCGCAACTGGTTTTTTATGTACAAACTCTTTTGCAGAGGCTTGGTTTGATACTGAAGTACTAAAATGCCGAATTGGAGATCGTTGTTCAATTTCTAATATCTGCTTATCATTGAATTCAATCTTTTTTGAATGAAGAAATTCATGATTCATAACTATCCAAAATGAAGTTAAATTATTATAATCCGATTTGCATAAAGTAATAAGATCTATTTTATTAGTTACTGTCGTATTGGATTCATTACACTTGTTATCACATTTAATTTTAATATCAGATCGTCCATAATAAATTGATTCAATTTTTGTCTTATAACTAAGTGCCTTTTCTGCATAACCTATTTCATTTAATAAATTGTACATAGAATTTCTATTTAAATAAACAGTTTTTAACCATTTCTTCAACATTTCATAATCACTTGCAGGACATAAATTAGCTCCTAATGAAGTTAGTGCATTTATAACTATAACATCATCAAGAGTATTATTTTTCTTATTAGCTTCTAGTTCACATTTCATTTGATCTTGTAACGCTATAGAATCAAAATTTTTCTTAGAAGCTGAAAGAAAATTTAAAATATAAGGTTCTTTAATTACAGTATTTAGAAATAAACCTCGTGATTTTAAACTATAATCAAAAGTATACTTATAACTATTTCTATAAAAAATAAGTAAGATATTTTTATTATTTAAATTGTATAATATTTGAGAATTATTAGTATCAATTAAATATAAAAAATTAAAATTTGTTTTTAAACTTTTATAAATACCAACTTTACGATCAAAGACCGAATTAAAAAAATCAGCTCGTAATTGATGAGTTATAACTATAATTAGGATAAGAATTAACAATCTACTCATATATCCTCTATCTTATTTTAAAATTTTATAATTTAGCTATTTTTCTTTTAATACTATACATTAGTATTAATTTAAATCACTTGGGCGAACCACTGTAGCATGTATAAATGTTTTTAATTTACCATCTATTTTATCTACAAACAAATCACCACTTTGCACCAATCCCGCAACAACGTAATTTTTAGCAGAATCATCATACTGTTCTAATCCTGAGCGATCTGCCTTGGAAAGATAAAGTGGGGAACCTGAAGACATTCTCACTGGACCATCACAAACTAAAGCCAGATCATCCATTTTATAGTTATTAAACAAATCAGCTTTAATATATGATTTTGTATTAGCTCTACAAACTATTTTAGATCTATAAAAATTATCTGAATCTAAACCTTTGTTGCCTTGTAAGTATCCTCCTTGAGTTTGTAATACAAAGCCGTTTGAGTTACTTGTTTCTATTAGACCTGAAACATTTTCACTTTCTTTTTCTCCCATAATTAACATTTCAACTGGTTTCAATCCTTTGTAATAATTTAGATTAACTTTACCGTTAGTATCTACAGGTTCAAGCCTAGCTATATCATTTGAAGTATTAGGCATTTCACCGACTTCAAATTCTTGTCTATGTGATTTAACTCTTGCAAAAAATGTTTTTCCCCCACATTTTGTTAAAACTATATCTCCAACTTTTGTTGGTTGAGAGGCATCTGACCATTTATTATCTTTCGATTTAATTGAAAACTGACGAACAACATGAGTATTAGTTAACAATCTGAGATTTTTATTAGTCGAATCAATAAATAATGTAGCACTTCCATTATAAAGACTATACAATTCAGGATTAAATAACTTTTCCTCTTCGACATAGTTATGACCGTTTTTTTCATCAAATGGTCTTACATAAACCTTACATTGCCCACTAAAATTTTTTACCTCTTCGTCTGACAATTTTATAATTGTTGATTTACCATTTACATTGTATGTTTCAAATAAAGATTCTTTTCTAACTTGCTCATCATCAACCCTTCCCCAACCACTAAAACTTCTATATGTTAACTTCAATTTACTCATTTCACTAATGGTGCTTTTTCGAATTCCACAATCTACTTTTGAGAAACTTACTGATGAAAATAAAACTACAGTTACTAGACCTATGATTTTAGTTGAATTGCTTTTTGAAGTATTTGTTTTCATTTGATCCTCACATTTTGTTTTATACTTATTATCTATTACAAAAGTAGGACCACTTTAATTTTCCAATTCAATATATTAGAATTACTCGATATTCTATATTAAAATATTATGTTAAATTAGATTCAAAATGAATCGACGAACTTTTTTACAGTTCAAAAAAATATAATTCACCTTTTATCATAATGAGACGAAGAACTTCTATACAGGTGCCCCTCAAAAACGGAACTTCAAAATTAAAATTTAACTTTAATTGAATAATACTTTGATAAAATTCATCAACTTACTTGCCTCATTTTAATCATTCTAAATTTTAATCTTTTGCAGTAATCCAAAAAGATAACCTAATACTCTATTGGTAAGTAACCTATTAATGATTTAGAAATTAATTTTAACCCTATTTGTTCACATCCATTACGAAGGTTAACATCATCATATCGGTTGGTTAGTATGTAAGTTTGTTCGTGTTTATGATTTAAATTAAATTTCCTAATAATATCTAACCCGGTTTCCTCGTTCAATTTAAATTCATAATCAAAAAGATATATTATACTGTTGTTAGGAGTTTCTATTTTATCGAATTTCTCATACCAATTAATAAAACTCTGAACCTCTGAAAAAGTAATTAATTTAAAATTAAAACTTTTTTGATTTTCATTTATATAATTTCTGATTTTTTGATCCCAAAGATCAAGAATAATTGGATCATCATCAATAGCAATAATATAACTAATATTTCTTAAATCAAGTTTTGAAACAAACCATGAAGGTTCATCACAAGCTGGAAATTCAATTCTAATTTCTGTACCGAATCCAATTTTACTTTGAATATAAAATTTACCATTAAAAGATTCAATTGTAGATTTTGCATGGAAAATTCCAAGGCCATTGCCTGAGCCAGTCGTTGAACTTTCCTTGCCATAAGTAATTCCCTTGCTTCCCAATTTTTCAACTATGTGATCTGGTATTCCTCGTCCATTATCACGAATAATTATAATCTTTTTCGAAGTATAATTCTTAACACAAACTACTATCTTCCCAGAATTATTCTCTATTGCTTCTACAGAATTATTGATTAAATTTGAAAGCAATATTTTCAATTCGACAGTATTTATTTTCGCAAATGCACCAAAGGCATCTGTAAAATCAACATCGATAATTATATTTTCACTAGATCTATATTGTACTCTTTTTTCAGAAATTAAATCATCTACAATCAATGGAAGTAACTCAATACTCAAATTATTTTCATATATATCAATAAAATCATTTTTTACAATGACTTTATTTTTATAATTTGAACTTAATAATAATTGATTTGCTATATCCTTAATTCTATTTGCAGCAGATCTAAGAATTATTCTTTTTTCGTCAGTCAATTCAGATAAATTTGTAGTTAGCAATTCAATTACAGATAATGGTGATCTAATGTCATGTGATATTTGTAACGACAATTCATACTTACCTTGTTCTTTTGCAAGCAATTTTAATTGTTCCTCATAAGAATTTAGTTGTTGAATCATATTTTTAAAATTAATATTTATTAAAATCAATTCATCAATATTATTTAAATGAATAGTTGAATTCAAGGGGGGATTTTTTTTTGAATCTCCATATTCCTTCATTTGAAATGAAAGTATTTTAAGAGGATTAGAAACTTGTTTATCTAAATTCTCTTTTAAGTATAAAACGAGTAATACTAAAAATATTATTATAATAAAAGTAAATATTAAATTTCTTCTCACCCCTTTTTGTATCAATAAATTTGAATATTCAACTTCGACATGAGCTGCTATTTCTTTATTATTAGAATCAAAATAAATTGGAATTGACCATTTAAAATTAACTTCTGTAAGTTTATTTAAATTACAATATGTTTTGTTAAATATATCAATGACTTTAATAGATACAATATCAGGATCATTAAAAAAGTTCTGACATTTTCTATAGACATTATATTCAACACCAGTATGTATGTCATTTCGTATTGAATTTGCAAAAACTAATTGATATCCCTTTTGCCTTTCTTCGACATAGGATTTAAATTCTTTGATGAATACAAATGTAAATAAAATTAACGATAAAAAAAAAGCTGTACTAATTAACAAAAGATACTTCAAAATTAAATCAAATATGCTTCTCCTTTTTTTTATTTGTTCCAAAAAAAATCCCTGAGAATTGTATGGTTATTAAAATTAAAATCAGGAACTTGGATACCTTTTCGGAAAAGAAATGGCAAATGCTGCTGAACAATTGGTATTACAATTGATGTCTCTTCAAATTCTTTTAAAGCCTTTCCATATTCATTTAGTCTGTATTCTTGATTTTCATTAAACCTAATCTTAGCTAATTTATTAATTAAATCATTCGTTTGGATATTAGATTTTTTTAAAAACCCGTTAGGATCCAACATTGCTAAGTAACCATCGGGGTCAGATCCAATACCCATAAAAGGAATAAAAACTAAATCAAATCCGCCTTGTTCTATTGGATCTAAATATGCTTTTCCTTTTTCCTCAATATATGTAGCGATAAAACCAATTTCTGAAATAGCTTCTTTAAATTTTGACAAAAATCGATCTGTAAAAATATGTTTTGGAATTATAATTTTTACTTTTTTATTTATAATATGTTTATGCTTTTTCTTAAAATCCTTTATAGATAAATCAATAATATCTCTTTTGTAGTAAAAACTTGGCATAATTCCATTTGGTAAATAAGAAAATATTGGGATATCATAACGAGTATAAAGATCCTTATTCTTTCTAAATATATTCATTAGTTGATTAAAATCTTTTCTTAAATTTGTATTTTCAAAAATACTTGATTTTCCATTTATATACATGTTTGTTGAAACCATTCCATTTATGTACTGAAAATCAATATCAGAAGGTCTACCTCCTTCAACAAGGTCTATTGGTGCACCTAATGATACATCAATTCTATTTTCGAAAAAAGCTTTTAAAATATCTTGTTTTTCCCTTATTATTTCAAATGTAAATACTTTGTTTTTAGGTAAATCTCTCCAATAATCCTTACTCAAGGCTAATTTTATAAAATTATTTTCTGACATCGAATCTAATTTATATGGCCCTGAACCAATAGGATTAAGTTCCTTAAAATCTCTCGGAATAATACCAAAACCAGGTTGTGCTAAATCTGATAATAGTGGTGGATAGGGACCCTTCAATGATAATTCAAGTGTATCAATATCTACTGACCTAATTGATTTACAGATTTTACTTTTTTTATTATAAATTGAATTTTCAAGTATGGTCTCTAAATAAACTTTCAGTAAAGAATCCAATTCTGGATCTAAATGTTGGCACAAACTGAATGCAACGTCCATTGATGTAATTTTTTTCCCATCGTGGAATTTTGCATTTTTATCAATATTAAAAACATATTTTTTCCCATGTTCTTTAATTTCCCAACTTGAAGCAACTCCTCCTTCGATTAAACCAGTTTTGCTTATATTAATCAAAGGCTCTAAAAATAAATGTATAAATGAATATTGTTGATACGACTTCAACTTTGTAGGTTGAAACAAAAAAGCTTGAGTTGAGCCACTTACTCTAATCATAGAAGTCTCTTTCTTGGCATATGATTTAAAACTATTCAAAACTAGGAATAACAGAATTAGTAAATTTCGCATTTTATTTTAAATTCACCTTTATAATTGATTTTTATTTCGTTAATTTTCTTTATTATTTCTATACCATTGTCACAAATATTAAAAAAATCTAAGTCAGAAGTAAAATATCTAACTATCTGAAGTAAACCCGATTTAAATAGTAAATCTCTATTTAAAGGTCTGCTCAAATTTGAGTTTTCAAAAACTCTTAACTTTGAAATCTTAAATTTTTCAATATCTTGACTTATATCTGATAAAATAAAATTTGTAGGTGAGTTAAAATGAAATATATCTCTGCTTGAAATAAACCTGAAATAATATGGGATATCATTTCTAAAAAGTTGAGTTTGTTCAGACAAATAAATACTTGGGTCCATCAATTCACCTTTTTTTTCAAGAGCTATTTTATAATCATTTGTAGATCTTGGTATAATTCTGATTTTCGATTGATAAAATAATTCTATACCATAAAATATATTTAATATTTTATTCTCGTTTTCATCTAAAAAACGAATTATATCTACAAAGTTTTTCAAAATAATAGATAAATATTTTTCAGGATTAATTTTTTTATAAAGAGTAACAAGTTCATGAAATCCAAACTTAGAATTATTTTGAATTATTGGTGGTATTAATGCAATTTCGTTTAATAAAGAAATATCTTCGAATATTGTTTCAATATCTAATGGACAGAAAATTTGCTTTTGATTTTTGTATTCATAACCAATTGCCAAATTATCAAAATGCAAATCTCCAATACCAAACCATGCCATAATAGCTGCAAATGAACCTATTTGAATATTAATATTATCATTTAGTTCTAATAATGAATCAAATTTAAGAATTTCAACAAAACCACTATTATAAAAGTCATCGGAATAAAATTTTAAATCAGGAAATGATTCAAAAAGATCTCTATTTTTATATTTTAAATCTTGACTAAATAGTTTTCTTAATGGGGATTTTGAGTCTAAAAATATCCATTCCCAAAAAATATTTCGAGGCTTATAAATAGTCTTATCATTTGCTTGAAAAACATATTTACCAAAATTATGAAAATCACCTGGTAATATATTTTTAGAATTTAAATATTTCATTTTTTATCCCGAAGTAATGCCTGTAGCTGGCCCTCTTGCTTCATATTCAAGTGTTTTTAAATCTATAACTTGAAAGATCGAATCCCCTTCACTAGGATTTTTATTTATTGACTCCTCTACTGATGGTATAAGTAGTACTGTCTTGTCTTTTTCAATATGAATTATACCACTATTTAAATTGCCGATTATATTCGACGGGATAGAATTATTATTAAGATATTTAACTAAATCTTGAAATTCAGATTCACTTAACTTATCGATATTAATATTTTTACTGTAATTACTAGCTATAGCATAATTTGCAGAAATTAATAATGAACTTGATAATAGTATTTTATATATCATTGATAAAGCTCCGTAGAAAGATGAAAATTATGTTAGTAACTTATTTTATGGATATTCTACTAAAGTTAATTTTAATTTTCCACTGAAGTATTAATTTCAATTGAAAAAAGTGAAATTTAGTTTCAATTTTTCAATACTGTAAAATATTTTTACATTGTGGTTAATAGATTACGATATTTAATAAATTCACAATTATTTTCTCCAAATAATACTTAATTCAGTAAATAAATTTTCTACATAAAATTTATTTAAATATTTTTTGTTGAATAAACTCGTTCAACCGGATTTTGGCCGGCTTGGTAAAAGAGACCTTGCCAATCTTCGGACGTTGCTATGAGGTCAGCTTGGTGACCTACTCGCAAACACCCTATTTGATTTTGTAAACCCAAGGCATAGGCTCCGTTAACTGTGAATGCGGCAATGACTTCTGGTAATGTCATTTTCATGTAGAGACGTGCAAGCAAACCTACTAACATAATATCCTGGGTGGGGCTGCTGCCTGGGTTAAAATCTGTTGCAAGAGCTACTCTTGCCCCACTATCAATTAATGCTCTTGCTGGGGGATAGTTGCACTTTAAATATAGATCGGCTGTTGGTAATAATACAGAAGTGGTTTCACTTGATGAGATTGCAGAAATTTCTTTGTCCTTAACTTGAATCATATGGTCTGCAGAGAATGCACCAAGTGCAACTGCTAATTCCGTACCTCCTGACAACGTTAACTGATCTGCATGAATTGCAATTTCAAAACCTAAAGCTTTGACTGATTTTAGATATTTTTCTGCAGCTGACTTTTCGAAAAATCCTTTTTCAATAAAAATATCTACTCGGTTTGCTAATTTATTTTTTTTAATTTGAGGCAACCAATTTTGAACAATTTCATTTAAATATTCTTCATAACTTTTAAACTCTGGAGGTAATGCATGTGCCCCTAAAAATGTCGGTATACAATTTGAAAATTCCCGAAGCTCATTTAACTTCTTTATAACTTTTAACTGCTTTATTTCATGCTTTAAATTAAGTGCATATCCAGACTTCACTTCAACGGTTGTCACACCTTGATTATAAAAATTGGATATACGATTTTTAGTTAACTCAAATAAATTATTGAATGAAATTTCCCTTGTCGCTCTCATCGTAGAAAGTATTCCACCACCACTAGCGGCGATTTCTTGATATGTTGCACCTTGATTGCGCAATTCAAATTCTTCAAAACGATTACCTGCAAATACAGAGTGCGTATGACAATCAATAAAACCAGGTAATACAGTTTTATTTTTCAATAATACTTCATTCACTTTAAACTTTAATTTATTTTGGAAACTGTAATTTTTTAAAAATGAATTTAATTTTGAATCTAAACCAACAAATAAAATTTTACCGCTCGTTTCATCACAAACTAAACATGCATTCTTAATTATAGATAAATCCTCTACTTTAGTTTTACGGCCGCCTTTTTCAAATGCTCCTTGAAGTGTTAATAAGGTCTTAATTTGACGATAAACTTTTATTTTATTTTTTTTCATGGCTCCCACTTGATATTTTTATTTATCTTGAAAAATGAAATAAGTTGCAGCGACCATACATATTGAAGCAAAAAAAAAGTTTTTGGTAATAGGTACTTTCAAAAAGTATATTGAGAAAAATGCAAATACTACCATTGTTATTACTTCTTGGATGATTTTAAGTTGAGGGACTGTAAAAGACTCCGCTCCCAAACGATTTGCGGGAACTTGAAAACAATACTCAAAAAATGCAACTCCCCAACTCACAACTATTGCAATCCAAAGTGCCGAACCTTTAAATGTCTTTAAATGACCATACCAAGCATACGTCATAAATACATTTGAAATGATTAACATTAAAATTGGCAATAACTTCATATAATTATTTACCCTTAAACTAAGAATTCCTAAAAACGATTTGGATCAAAAACAGCTGCATCTAAATCAGACTTTTTTCCTTCAATCAAATCTGCAATCAAATATCCTGTTCCAAATCCAGATTGTAATCCCAACATTTGATGACCAATTGCCACAAATAAATTATCATAATTTTTTACAGCACCAATCATAGGTACGCCATCCGGTGAACAAGGTCTTAAACCTGCCCATAAATCTTCAACATCTGATAGTGTTGTTTTTGGATCAAGCCCCAAGCAAAATTGAGCCCCTTTTAAAATGTTATTTGCTCTTCTTGTCGTTATGGAAAAATCTTGATCGACCAACTCTAATGTACCTGCAATTCGCAAATAATTTTCATGGGGAGTTATTGCAAGCTTACGATCCAATACCATTATTGGCTGCCCAATTGGTGGGTGTGAATTAGGAAGTCGCATTGAATAACCCTTACCTCCAAAAATAGGAGCTGTAATATTTAAACTTGGAGCAATGGATTTAGACCAACTTCCTGTTGCAAGGACAACACAATCCGCATCCAATTCTGTTTCATTCGATGTCGTATTATTTTTTACAACAACTTTTGTTATTTTGCTTTGTGATTTCTTTACTTTTAAAAAAGTAGTGTCTTCCATTATCGTTACACCCAAGTGAATCGCTTTTTTCTTCATAGCACTTAGTAATAAATTTGGATCCACATGAACCTCATCAGGAAAAAATAATCCACCTTTTAAGTTACATTTTAGTTGTGGTTCTTTTTCTTTTACCTGTGATTCAGTAAAAACTTCACCCCTGACTCCAAACTTGCTGACGTAATTTAATTCTTCAAGCAAGGCCCGATGACTTTCTTCGGACTCTGCAACCATTAAAAGACCTTTTTCTTGATAATCAAAAGACAAAGTTTTATCTTGAGCCAAGTTTCGATACAATTCTAAACTTTTACGAGATAATTTTACTAAAGCTTCTGTGGCAGACATGGCTTGTTTAGTATTCATGGCTTTTAAAAATCGAATGAGCCAATTCATCAAATCTACTGAGGGTGAAGGTTTGATATACAAGGGGCCATTAGGATCTATCATCCATTTTAAAGATTTAAAAAACATTCCTGGCATAGCTAAAGGAAGAGCAAAACAAGGAGTAATCCAACCCGCATTTCCATAAGAGCAAATATCTCTAGCTTTATTTTTTTCAATTACGATAACTTTAGCTCCTCTTTCTGCAAGACAAATTGCTGAGCTAATTCCAATTATTCCGCCACCTATAACTACAACTTTTTTATTCATATTCAAACCCAATTATCTATTTTAATTATGTCCCTCTAGAAAACATAAATAACTACTCATGATTAAGTCTGATCGCTTCGCGATTATATCAGACATAATCATAAGCAGTTATTTTCTTGTTTGTTTGGGGCGATTTTCAATCACCCCGTATTATGAAAACCCAAACTTACGTTTGTGTTTTCATAATAACGTTGGCACATTTGCAAATCTGTTTAAAAAACTGATTACAAATCTATTTATTCTCCAAAGCAATAAGTAAGTAATTAAAATTATAATGAAAAAAGATTAAATTTAGCTAGTATAAAAGTTTTTTACACCCCGCCCCTGGAACTTTCATCATTTATCAATTTATAATTAATCATGGGAGATGATAGACGAATCTAAGAATAGAATTACAAAACCTTACATTCGCTATCCAAAATCTAATGATAATATTTTTAGCCCTCATACTTATTTTATTTAATGTTCGTCATTGTGACCATTCAGATTGGACTCAATTAATAAATTCAAATTATATACAATATACTGATGCCCAAGGTGAACTCTGCTTAGATGGACTATTTGAAAATTACAATTTAAAATCTGCAGTTGTCCAATCTATGGGAATCCAGGTAAAAGATAATAAGTGGATTCGAGACTCTGATTTTGACGGCCTCAATGACGATGAAGAAAATGAACTTAAGTTAAATCCAAGAGATGCTCGATCAACTGAATATATACTTGATAGCCTTTGTGTTATATACTTAAAACCTGAGGAGTGTTTAAAGTTTAACACCCAACTCAATTGCAAAAATAAGCCATTTGGTTTTGGGCTGAATGATTGTGACCAAGAGTTTATTACTACTCAAAGTAAAAATTCTGTTTCTTATTCTTCAATAGATTCTGACCATGACGATGTCATTGATTATTTAGAAATAATTAATCATCTGAATCCTAATTTTGTAAATCAAGAGCAAGAGTTATTTAATTTATCTAGACGTGAAAAAACACCTTTTTCTTATTTTAATCGTTTTAATATTAGAGATGGTGAAAGTGATAGTGTTAGTGTTAGTGACATGATACGTTCTACAGAAAATTATAATGAAAATAAAATTGAAAGTAATGAAGATAAAAAATTAGTAATAAAATTTGAAAAAATAAAATCGACAAAATGTAAAAAAGATGCATGGGCGTTTAAAGTTAAAAATATACCTTGGTATATTTCAAAATCACCAATTCAAGAGGGACGTCAAAATACTGATCCTGTACTATCAATTAATAGTTTAAAAAACGAATCCATTGCCGTTCTATATTTTAAACTCATGCCTCTTGAATTGGTAAATTTAAATAATACTTTAAATTCAAAAAAAGAGTTAATTTTATTTCAGAAAATAAAATTGGATCTCAATTCAAAGACCCAATTTTACCAAACTAAAGATTTTATTGTTCTAGAATAGTATGAGTTGCCGTTTCAAATGACTTCATCATCTCTACAGAATCTGCAACATTTAATTTTGAATTTTCAAAACCGATAAAGGACACAGTCTTACGTGGCTCTAAATTTGACAGTTCCCAATATTTTTTAAATTTTTGTAGAACAAGAGGCTCACTCTCTAAGGTTTTATAAAATTTACCAATTTCAAGTTGCCTTTGGGATTTAGCAATTCCATTTAACTCTGCAATTTTAGAAGAAGTTTCAGCTTCTAAGCTTGCTACACTTAAGCGCCCCTCCTCTTCGATAAGTGCTTTAGTTTGATCAATATTAGCTACAGCAGAATTTAAAACTTTTTTTGATATATGTGGTAATAAATTTATATTTTGGATCATGGCACCTAAAAGTGAAATTCCCCATTTATCAGTTTCAAAAGAAATATACTTTTGCAATTGATTTGAAAGTTCAGTTCTATTTTTTAATATCTCATCAAATGTTTTAGCACTAAGTATAGAACCCACGGCATGCACAACCACTCCTTGTAACGAATCTTCCCAGTTTTCAACACCAAAAAGAGTTTTAAATGGATCAATTATTCTAAATTCCATCCATAAATCAACAATTACGGTTGTTCCAAACCGATCAGTGACTTGAATTTCTTTATACGTTCGAAAATCAATTTGTTTACTTATTTGAACCACATCATACCAAGGTAAAATTTGCCATGGATAAAAATTTAAACCTGGTTTTTGAATTCTCTTTTCAATTTTGCCAAATTTTAAAATGAAAGCTTCATTTTGTTCGGTAACTTGAATAGTCAATTTTAGAAATAAAAAATAACCTACAAAAAGTAATCCAAAAAAACCAAATAATCCAATTATAAATGAGGAAGTTACCATTGAGCCTCTCCTTGATATTGTTTTAAAATTAATTTTGAATGTCCGAGTAATTCTATTTGTCTGTGCTCAAGATAATTATCAATCATTTGTGAATGTATTAATTTTCTAATGGACAGAGCAAGAGCTTCTAATTCTTTTTTATTTGCTTCAGCTCTTTTTTGCGAAATTGCAACCCCTTGTTCTGCTGCTGCAATTTTTTGACTGGCATCCGCCTCTGCCCTTTTATACAAAATCTCGGAGTTAATTTTCGCATCCTGAATTCCGTTTAAAGCTTCTTCAAGCTCATGGGGAGGAACAATATCAATTAAATCTACTCCACAAAATTTAATTCCAAATCCTCCACTAATCTGTTCGCAACAACTGCTTTCTACTAAATCGTTTAGTCGTTTTCTATCTCGACGCAATTCAAAATATGAACCCAGTTGATCAGGATTTAATACAAAATTTGCTATTTCATTTCTCAATATACAGATGAAACTTTCACGGATATATCCCATCGGATTTTTTAATTCAAACAAGTAACTGTAACAATCATTCTTACTTGGGGAAATCCTTATTTTTGAATCCAGTCGAACAACAGTTCCATCAGAAGTCATGGCATGCTTTCCACTTTTTTCTCCCGATAAATCAATAATTCGCTCCATAATTGAAAAGGTAATAACTTTATCCCAGGGTAATTTAAAATGTCCTCCAGGTTCAAATAATCTAACATTTATCGGATCTCTTACCACAGCCCCAAATCGAGTAAGAACTGCTAAATGCCCCTCTTCAACTTTAAAGTGTGTAAACCACAATAAAATAAACCCTACAACTAAAACTCCAAAAAGAACCCCCATTAAGATGGATTCATAATTTAAAAACATTTTTATTTCTCCTTTATACTTTTAAATTGTAACTCGTGATATGCTTCGACTAATCCTTTATTAACTTCAACAACATCTTCATTGAAATGTTGATGCTGAGGTGAAACTTTTAATAATTGATTAGCCTTTTCTTGAGAATCAATCACTGAGCCATGGGGGATATAACGTTCTTCAGGAACTTCAACTCCAACAACAATAGCCCCAATACCAACATAACATCCCTGAGCTAATATAGAATCATGAACTACAGCCTTAAATCCAATAAAAGAATTATCTCCTATATAACAGGGTCCATGCACTAATGCTTGATGAGCTAGTGATACATCTTTACCAATATAAACTGCCCATTTTTGATTTTGTACATCGATCCATTTTTGCTTTAAGGCATGGATAACAACACCATCCTGAACATTTGAATTATCACCAATATAAAATGGAGTTCCTTCATCTGCTCTCACTGAAGATTCTGCAGCAATATGAACATTTTTACCTAATACAACTCGACCTATAACTGAAGCATTAGGATGAATGTAAGATGTATTAGGAACGCTAGCCTGTTGCTTTAAATGATGCAACCATTGTTCTCCTCTATCTAAAACGTTTATTACTATTTTTTTAGAAGAAGAAAATTTATGAGATGAAACTTTAGAATTATTTGCAATTGTATTTACAGTGTTTTCTTCAGTCGAAATTTTTACAGGGTTAATTTTTTTATTAGCTAAATTATTTTCTAATATATTTTTTGATATTTTAGTTTGAATAAAGTTTGCAATTGCAACTATTGCTAATCCTACTGCCAGCCCCCAAACAATGTGATCTGTAACAGTTCCAATCATAGCAAATATAAATGCCATAGCCATAATTAAATTAGATTTTAAAGAATGAAAAAGCTCTTTAAATTCAATTAATCTAAACCCTATAATACATAATAATCCAGCTAATGAAGCCAATGGAATTTTGGCAATAACTTGTGTTAAAAACAATGCTGCAAAAAATAAAAATAAACAGTGAAACAAGCTTCCCAATCTATTTTTTGCACCACTCTGAACATTCACAGAAGACCTTACTATAACACCTGACACTGGCATTCCACCAACTAAACCTGAACCTAAATTTGCAAGTCCTTGTCCCATAATTTCTAAATTTGAATGATGTTTATCTCCACTCATTCGATCTATAGCTTGGGCTGATAATACACTTTCTGCCGCCGCTAATAATCCAAGAGGAATTGCAAGTTGAAATAATTTAAACCAATCTTCATTGGTAAAATGAGGAAGCGCAAAGTTAAATACCACAGGTGGAATCTCACCCACTTTATGAATTGGCCAGTTTAAAAAAATGGCTAATTGAGTAGTTATTGCAATTGCAATTAAAGCAGCAGGAAATTTTGCAAATGCTTTGCAAGCAAGAATAAAAAACAACACAAAAAGTCCACAAACAACTGCGGGCAAAGACACCTCATGCAACCAAATTGGATTAGTTATATCATTAATCATTTGATACAATGACCAATCAATTCCAAATAATTTTGGTAATTGCGAATCAAGTAATTTTATTCCTACTCCAGTTGTAAAACCAAGAAGTACAGCTTCAGGCACAAACTTTATAAGTGTTCCTGCCGAAAACAATGAAAGTAATATTTGTATTAAACCCACTAACATTGCTGTTGCAGCTGCTCCAGCTATACCAAACTTTTGCACAACAACAAAAACCATTGCATTTAATGCAGCTGCCGGACCTGTCGCTTGAAATCGACTTCCACCAAATATAGCAGCAATGGCTCCTCCAACGGCTCCTGCCATTAATCCCGAGGTTGCTGGAAGTCCCGCAGCTAAAGCAAGAGCCACATTCAACGGCAATGCAACTGCGGCAACAGTTATTCCTGCAATTATATTTTGAGAAATATATGGTGTTTGAATAACAGAAATCCAATCTTTAAACAAAAAGTTAAAAGAATCTTTTACAATATTACTTACGCTAAATGCATTTGAGTTGGATTTTTTAGATAATATCTCTCGATTCATTTTTGTAATAAATAAATTTTGTTCTTCACAAAATTGCTCTGCTTTATTAAAATGAACTAATTTCTCATTTTGATTCTTCATACTATTATTTCGATTTTTATAACTATTTGATAAATCAGTTAACAATTAAAACCTCCGATCATATAAGTAGTGATTAATATTTGAAAACCTAAACTAATGTATGCATTTTCATAATAACTGCTCATGATTAAGTCTGATCGCTTCGCGATTATATCAGACATAATCACGAGCAGTTATTCTCTTGTTTGTTGGGGGCGATTTTCAATCACCCTGTTTTATGAAAATCTAAACTAAAGTTTGTATTTTCATAATAACTGCTCATGATTAAGTCTGATCGCTTCGCGATTATATCAGACATAATCACGAGCAGTTATTCTCTTGTTTGTTGGGGGCGATTTTCAATCACCCC
>SXSU01000047.1 GCA_005793345.1 Bdellovibrionales bacterium | reverse complement strand
TTTACGAAACAGATTACATACAAACGCGAGCTGGTTGAAATTGAGAAAATGAAGTATGAGTTTCTAATGACGCATACAGCGCGCCGTTCGTTCTGCTCCAATGAATATATAAGAGGTACGGACCCAATGATAATCATGTCTATTAGTGGCCATAAATCATACAAGTCGTTCATGCGATACATTAAAGTATCTGGTGATCAGTTTGCTGATAAGATGGAGAAGATATGGCAAGAGCGCGAAGAAAAGGGTCTTTAATCATAAGTGCACGCTCACAACGTGAGCATGCACTTATGCAATTTTTTAAAAAACAAAAATCAATAATATGGCAACTATCAACCAAAAAGTCGATCATTTAAACAAATTAACAATGATCGCAATGACATCGGAAGATGCATACATGCATACTGCAAATAAGGAAGTGAGCGAGTTTATCAATTCGCTCAAAAGCGAAGGCTATAATGTATGCGAGGGTGATGAACTTGATCAGTACACTGATTACGAGATGCGAGTAATTGATAGGCTTACTGCGTTAATATCACAATCAATATCGGCAGACGAGGTTATACGATATGGAATGGCTGATGATGGAGAGGAGCTGGAATTAGATCAGTTTTATAGTTACATGAGCAACTCGGAAATTGGTCTAATGGAATGCCGTGTCAATTATCCAGAGGGTGTTCGTTTCTTTTATCTTGATGGTGATGACATCATCTTAAAAACAGCTCCTTACTTTCTTTTTCAGGATTGTATTATGTATAAGGTTGGCTTATATGTTAGTGAATCTGTATTAAAGACAAAAGAGTATTTAGAGGTGACTGATAATGCAGTTTGGGCGAAGAATCCATTAGATGATTAATCGTACAAACATTTCTATGGGCGGTAAGTCCCTAAAAAATATTACCGTAACATTCCCTATAATAAAAAACAAAAGTAAAATGAAAAAGAAAATAAATATCGAAGATTTAAATTTTGCTACATGGTTAGCAATAACGTCAGTAGAGTTCAACTCACAAGAAGCACATGCTGCAGTGGTTGATTACGTGGACAAATTTAGAACAAAAGGCTACAGGGTTTACATGAGCGGCACGCACCGTTATAATGACAGTGAGTTGCGAATTATTGAACGTATTGTAGCCTGGACTGCACAAATTATATATGCAAAGGATTTAATCCAAAAGGAGCTTAAATTTTTTGGTAAAGATGCCGAACCTGATATGTATTTTGAACAAATTGGCGCCGCTGAACAAGGTCTGCTTAAGTGCAGGAATCAGTTCCCCGACTTCCTTAAGTGCTTCATCGAAGAAGATGGTGCAATATATCTAAGGTCTTCTCCCTATTTCATCTTTGAGGAGCGCTTGATGTATAGGACGGGGTTATTATTACCTGATATGGAACACAGCGTAGAAATGGCAGAATAAACGGTAGAAAATGGATGTTATGGTTAGTAAGGGAGCCACTCGGTAAAACGGGTGGCTTTTTTATTTATAAGTTTCTACCGAAGTCAACACTAAATATTTATCAACTATTTCTGGATGAATTGCCAAGTTTATTCCTGTTGCTAATTGTAAGCTAGGATAAATTATTACATCAGTTGAGGGGTATGTTGTATTTATTCTTGTTCTATATAGCTCTTCAAATCCAATTAAGGCACTGCCAAAATAGTCTTCTTCATTTAGAAACAAATCGGCAATACCACTCATTGTTTCCAGCATTTCTCCATGCATCGTTCCAGGACTAAAATCTCTTTTTAATTCAATCAGCCTCTTTTCATATTCTTCGTTATTCATTATATTGAATAATTTCAAAGCAGATTCATATTCTTTTTCTCTTGTTGACAATAGATGGACATTAATTTTAAATTCTTCTTTCCAAGTCCAAGTAGATAAAGCATAAGGCTTATCCGTTTTAATTTCTTTTACTGCGCAATCAATTGAATATGATCCATAAAACACTGGATGGTATGGCACATTTGCTCTTCCAATTCTTTTACAATCCTTCTTACTTGGGTACTGAAGGTTTTCTCTAACTAACTCAAATCCGCTCAACTCTCTTGCCCGATAGATTGGAAATGAAAAATCTAATGTAGTCGGCTTACCACTATATTTAACAACAGGGTTTGTGAAAAAAGAGAACTCGTTCCAAAAATTTTCAAATCTCATTAAAAAATATGATTTACTTATTATAAATAAATTATACAACCTTGTTAAACCAAAGTTTGTGTTCTCTGCTAATTGAATTCTCGGTATCTAAAACTATTTTTTGAATTTCTGATTCATTCTGTTCTATTTCAATAATATTTTTAAAATGACATAACTCATCCGCAGTAACGCTGTATGTTGTTTTTAGTTCATCAAATCGCTTTGTTTGTTTCCATGAAAACAAACTTGCAGTCAAAGTTGTAAATAAACCTAAATAACTAAGATTTGGAATTAACTTTGCTAAAACTAAAGCTGTCAAAATTATTCCAATACTTAGTGAGATTAGTCCAAGTATAAAGTAATTTCTACTATTATCTTTATTGGATTTAGTTTTTTGATTATACCAATTTATTTGCTCTTGAATTCTATTTTCAATATAAAATTGCTTTTTTGCTTTTAGATTAGCATTAAAATTTTCATAAATCCAAGTCGGGCTGTCATTGTCTTGATTAATAACTCCTGTATATGAAAGAAAATTATTTACATTTATTTCTTTCTTTAAAAATTTAATTCTCTTATGAAGTTCAGAAATTGCATCATCATATTTATTATAGTTGTAGATTTCACATTTAAAAATTAGTAACCAGCAATTGCTAAGAATACTTTCTGCTAAAAATCTAGATTTTTGCCAACCATCCATATAATTATTAGCGAAATCTATTATCATTAATATTAGTACTAATGACATAAGAATTAAATATATAATTAGCTTAATTTTTTCCAAGCTGTCGCATAAAACTGGCAAAGTTGAAATCACTGCGATTAAAAAAAGTATTAAAAGCTGTGCACGAATTAAACCTATATAGTATGATTGACATATTTTAGAAATAGTATTAAAATATTGATATGAATCTGGGCCATCTAGTTGACGTTCAAAATTTACTTTTCTCATAAGTTATTTTGTAGCTAGATTTTGTAAATTCTCCTCACTCCAATCGACAATAGTAATTTTATTTTCACTTAAACATTTCGGTATCTGCCCATTTGTTCCATTTAGTCGAATTGCATACACTGCTTTTCCTTCTTCCAGTGTCATTTTTACTTCTTCAGATACCCAATAGCTATCATGAGTATCATTCCCTACAAAAACAATTGTTCTCGAAGCTCCATTTATATTTTTTGTTATTGCCTGTCGAATTACTGCTGGATCTTTAGTATTCCATCGAGTTAATAGATCTTGTATTTGAAAAGAAAGGTTTGGATAGTATGAATTAACTGTTCTTCCTTTAATTGTTGCTACAACACCACGATCTGTTTCTGAAAAACTAAAAAATACTACGTTCTTTGCCATGAATTTTAATTTTATTATATATGAATTTACCTAATACATTTTTAGGCTCAACGTTATTTTTTAATAAATCACATATTATCCCAATCCCATCACACTAATCCGCCACACTAATTTAATCACGATCTAAAAATAACATTTTCTCGACCCTGTTAGCGTCAGTGATATTTTATAAAATACTGATTATCAAATAATTGAGAGAATAAATTTTCTTGGTCCATTCGACAAGAAATCACTTTAAATCACCGTAGATCACTCTAAATCATCATTAAAGTCAGATTTTCCCTCAAAAAAGCATTTTAAAGGCGTTTGAAGATGATTTAAAACTATTAAACCTGTGCGCAG
>SXSU01000046.1 GCA_005793345.1 Bdellovibrionales bacterium | reverse complement strand
ATTAAACAAATGATAAAATCAGACAAACCAGCTCTTTTTGATTGCGTTGTAGATAAAGTTGAAAACTGCTTTCCAATGATACCTTCAGGAAAAGCTCATAATGAAATGATCTTAAATCCAGAGGATGAGAAAGAAAATAAAATTTCTAAAGCAGGAAAAGTATTAGTATGAAAAAACCATTATCAGCATATCCGGACCCTACAAAAACAGAGGAAATTGAAAGACATATTATGGTTGTCTGGGTGGATAACGAAGCAGGGGTATTAGCAAGAGTTTCAGGTCTATTTTCGGGACGAGGTTATAATATTGAATCATTAGCTGTTGCGCAGGTAGATGATGAAAAAAATATATCTAGAATTACCATCGCAACGAATGGAACAAATTCAGTCATAGAACAAATTAAAGCTCAATTACTAAAACTTATTCCTGTTTATAAAGTTGCCTCTTTTCCTGTCGATGACAAGTCTATTTTCAGAGAGTTAGCATTAGTAAAAATTATAGCTGACAAAAAAAATCTTGAAAAAGCTAAAGAAATTTGTAATTCTTACAAAGCACAATATCTTGATACAACAGACGCTTCTTTTATTGTAGAATTTCATTCAACAAGACGAGAAATAGATCGTTTTATTAAGGAATTAAAACCTTATGGAGTCGCAAGCGTTGCAAGAACAGGCCCTTTAGCAATGGCAAAAGGAGCAGAAATAACTGAGGCAAACAAAGGAAAAATTATATGAAAATTTTTTACGAAAAAGATACTAATCAAAATTTAATTAAAAATAAAAAAGTTGCAATTTTTGGTTTTGGAAGTCAAGGACATGCACATGCTTTGAATTTAAAAGATAGTGGAGTTAAAGAACTTGTAGTTGCTTTGAGAGAAGATTCTCTAAGTTGTAAAAAAGCAGAAGCTAGTGGATTAAAAGTTATGAGTTTGTCAGACGCTGCAGAATGGGCTGATGTCGCAATGATCTTAACACCTGATGAATTACAATCTCAAATTTATAAAAATCATATTGAACAAAGAATGAGACAAGGAACAACCTTAGCTTTTGCTCACGGCTTGAATATTCATTTTGATCTTATTAGTGCACGAAAAGATTTAGATGTTTTTATGATTGCACCAAAGGGACCTGGTCATTTAGTTAGAAGCGAATTTCAAAAAGGAGGCGGAGTACCATGCCTAATGGCTGTTCATCAGGATGGATCAGGTAAAGCGAGAGATCTCGCCTTATCTTATGCAAGCGCTATTGGTGGTGGAAAGTCTGGAATTATTGAGACAACATTTAGAGAAGAGTGCGAAACAGATTTATTTGGAGAGCAAGCTGTTTTGTGCGGAGGTTTAGTTGAATTAATTAAAAAGGGTTATGAAACTTTAGTTGAAGCCGGATATACGCCAGAGATGGCATATTTTGAATGTTTACATGAAGTAAAATTAATTGTTGATTTAATTTATGAGGGCGGAATTGCTAATATGAATTATTCAATTTCAAATACCGCTGAATATGGAGAATATATTTCAGGACCTAAAATTATAGATGATAAAACTAAAGATAGAATGAAAGAAGTTTTAAAAGATATTCAATCTGGAAATTTTACTAAACTTTGGATGGATGAAAATAAAATTGGTCAAAAGAATTTCTTAAGAATGAGAAAAGAATTATCAGAGCATCCAATAGAAAAAGTTGGTGAGAAACTTAGAGCTATGATGCCTTGGATTGGCAAAAATAAGCTCGTTGATAAAAGCAAGAATTAAGATTATTTAATAAAATTAAGCTTTCTTAATAGTTTAAAAAACGACCAAATACTGAAGAATATATATCTGTAGATTTTTAATTTTAGCTAAATTAAGTTTAAAAAATATGGCAAAAAGTAATAATCAAATCATTATTTTTGACACTACATTAAGAGATGGAGAGCAATCTCCTGGCGCCTCAATGAGTCTTGAAGAAAAAGTCCAAATTGCTCACGCATTTGAGGATTTGGGTGTCGATGTAATGGAAGCTGGATTTCCAGCTGCCTCTAATGGTGATTTTGAAGCAGTATCTGAAATTGCAAAGATTTTAAAAAGAACTATTCCCTGTGGATTAGCTCGAGCAGTCAAGGCTGATATTGAAAAATGTAAAGATGCATTAAATCACACAAAGCGTTTTAGAATTCATACATTTCTTTCTACAAGTCCTTTGCATATGAAACACAAATTAAAAAAAACTCCAAAAGAAGTTTTGGAATTAATCAAAGATAGCGTTTCTTTAGCTAGAAGATTTACAGATGATGTAGAATGGTCACCGGAAGACGGCACTAGAACTACGCCGGATTTTTTATGCAAAACTGTAGAGCTTGCAATTAAATGTGGGGCAAAAACGATTAATATTCCTGACACTGTAGGTTATACAATTCCAGATGAGTATTATAAAACAATTAAGTTATTATTTGATAAAGTTCCAAATATAGACAAAGCGATTGTTTCAACACACTGTCATAATGATCTTGGACTCGCTGTTGCAAATTCTTTAGCGGGAGTAAAGGCTGGAGCAAGACAAATTGAATGTACAATTAATGGTATTGGCGAGAGAGCAGGAAATGCTGCCTTAGAGGAAATTGTAATGGCAATAAAAACACGAAGTGACTTGATGCCTTATAAAACAAACATTAATACTAAAAAAATTAGCAGTTGTTCAAAATTAGTTGCAAATGTTACAGGTTTTCCAGTTCAATTTAATAAAGCAATTGTTGGAAAAAATGCTTTTGCCCATGAGTCAGGAATTCATCAAGATGGAATGTTAAAAAATAAAAAAACTTATGAAATCATGACTCCAGAAAGTGTTGGAGTGACAAAATCTTCTTTAGTTATGGGAAAACATTCTGGAAGAAATGCATTTAAAGATAAAGCTGCAGAATTAGGTTATCCAGATTTAAGCGAAGAATTAATAAATAATACTTTTAAAAAATTTAAAGATTTAGCTGATAAAAAAAAACACGTTTTTGAT
>SXSU01000045.1 GCA_005793345.1 Bdellovibrionales bacterium | reverse complement strand
TTCGATATTCTAAAATTAAATGTGCAGCCCAACCTTTGATAATTATTTTTTCTTTATTACATTTCTTTTTGGAATTTAATTCAGTCACTCCTCCAAAAGCGTAAGACTTACTCCAGCGTTGAATTGTACGCTCTGAGATATCATACTTTTGACTAACTTTAAAATAATCTGCACCAGTATGGAACGTAGCAAACTTAGATCGGGTTTTGGTGAGTTCAATAAGAGTTGTTAGACGAAAGGCTAATACCTTTGAAATCTTACGATATTTTTTGAAATCAACTCGTAAATGTGTCAAATTGAGAATCATTATTAAACTCCTGTTATTGTTTTGTAATTTTCATTTCTCTTAAAATAATTATTACATCAATTTCAGGAGTTTTCCTTTATTTTCAATACGTTCAGGACCGTTTCAACGACATTTGATATCAAAGCCTATAAAAAATTAAAGAATGACATTAAGTAGTTGTTAATTATTGCCGATATATTACCTATGATTTCTAATTATAAAAATTATTTTAGAGTTTTAATAATTATTATTTATTTTCTATTAAATTCAGGCTGTAGTGGGTGTTCATATTTTTATCTAACAGTTGAAAGCACAGATCATTCTTCAAACTCTAGTAGCAAGTTACCTTTAATTATCACTGCTTCATTATTAAATTCGGATGTGGATGAGGGTGAAATTGTGTTTTTAAATTTTAATATAAATAACCCTAACCACTTTGGTTTTAAAATTAATTATGAAATTAAACTATTAAATCCAATTGTAGATACTTCAGATTTTGCAATACAATCAGATTTTTTGGATTTTTTACCTGGAACAACTTCGTATCAACTCAATTTGCAAACTCTTCATGATCTTAATATTGAGTCTGATAAGATTTATGCAATTAATTTTACATATTCTGAAAATAGTCAAAATTCAGCTGGTATTGATCTGTTGCTTTCGACTTCGGAATTAATGTTTAATGTTTTAAATAATGATTTTATATCAACACTTTCAATTACAAATTCAACTGAAATTGAAACTGATTCAAACTTTGAGTCAACAAATGGTTTTCAAGTAACATTAGATCGTAGCTCTGATCAGACTATTACGGTTCATTATACATCGAGTTCTTTATATGCAACAAATGGAATTGATTTTATTTTACCAGAAGGTGATTTAATTTTTAATCCAGGTGAGGTTTCTAAATTTATTAAATATACAATTGTTGGTGATACAATTGGTGAGGGATTAGAAATATTTCAAGTAACTCTAAGTAACCCAGTAAATGCAGATCTCGCTTTAACGTCAACAGCACAAGGATTTATTGAAGATAATGATCCAATTGTTTTACAAGTTAATCCCTTGTTTCCTATTAACGGAAGTCAATGGCGAGACTTAGTGCCAAATAATTTAAATAATGATATAACCAAATTAGTTTCAAATTCTTTAGATGCACCCTGCTCTACTTTGTTTGTTAATTGTGCTCATGGAGGTGAATTAAAAAAGGTTATAATTCCAGGTGAGTATAGTTGTAATAATCTTACATTGGAAGATAGCCTTGGCATATTTGAATGGAAGTGCTTAGAGACTACAATGCCCGTTGCATTTTATTCTTTAGGTCTTAAAGCCAATAAGAACTTAAGTGATTTAATTGATTATAATTCTTTCAAACAAAATAAAGTAAATTTATACAAAAATAGTTTGTTAACCTACTCTTCTCAATTATCAATTTGGTGGACAAACACAATCACGCCTATAACTTTAAACTCGGGTGATTCTGATCCTCCTCTTAATTTAAATTCACCAAATACAATATATACAATAAGTGGTGGAGGGGTACAACAAACTCGAGGAATTTTTATAAGTGCGGATAAGGTAAGTTTAGTTGTTATGCCTGGCACACAATTGGAAGCGAATACAAATCTTACTTTACCAGTAAATTGTAATGGAGTTATCACTGGAAGACACTGTTTAATTTATATAAGTGGAAAATACTCATGGCTCGAAGGTAAATTTAAAGGATATGCAGGACTAACTGATAACTTTTCAGGTGTTATAGTAAATATAAACGATATCCCAGGTGTTTCTAGGTTAACTTTACGTAATATTGAAGTAAATGCGAATGGTGCAGAAAATGGAATATTCATGCAAAATACCATTGGTGGTGAATTTCAATCGGTAAAAGTCTATAATGCAAATTTTCGAGGGATTTATTTGTTATATCTAAATTCATTTAAGTTTGATAAAGTTGAAAGTTATTTAAATCAAGGCTATGGTTTTTATTTAGAATCAGCAGTAAGTCATAATATATTTAGTAATATAAGTGCTACTCAAAATTCAATAGCAGGATTTAGAAACGGAAATAATAATATTTTTATAAATTCTAATTTTAATAATAATCCTCGTGGATATATTCATGGTAGTATTTTAAATTCTAGTATTTTTATATCTTGTAACTTTTCAAATAACATTAATTATGGATTTGATAATTATAGTTATACCTTAACAAGTAATCAAGTTACAATTTTGCATTCTATAATTAACAATACAAGTGGAACTGGATTGTTTCTCCATCAAGAAGAGGGAATGATAGTAAATACCATTATAAATAATAATAATTATGGCTTGGATTTAAATTTAGATGCATCAACTAGCTCTAATTACAAAAATATATACCTATGGGGTAATGGAACAGGATTAACACTTCAATCTTCATTTAAAAATGATAATTGGAAGGGTAAATTATTTTTGAATAATACAATCAATTGTAATGCACTAAATGGTGCACAAAATAATCGAGGTTTAGATACAAACTGCCAGCCAATTGGTCCAAGTACTGCAACATTAATAACAAATCACAATGGGAGCGCAATTTTTGAAGGTTATAAATCTGATTTAATTAACATACATTCATCTGGTTCGATATTATTTGAATTAATATCTGACTGGTTTAGTTTTGAAAATAATTATCGATTTTGGATTTTAAATTCGAATCAAAAAGGGGCTTGTAATAGTAATGGTCAAAGTTGTGGTATTTTTGACTGGAAATTAAAATCAAATGTTAGTGAACTTGTAAATATCAATGGTATATTTATACCGAACCAACCATGTCCCATTTCAGTGAGCGGAGATGAATCTTTGATTTCAATTACTAATAATTATAATCCATTTCTTCTTCATGCTGTAGAAATAATTGGTGATTATATTGGTGATGATGATGGGTTATGTGATTCAAATGAAAGCTGCTTCTATCAGCCAAATATTGGTTATTCATTATATGATTCAAGTAAAACATACAACTCTTGTATTTATCAAGATGGCATTGGAGCAAATAAAGTAATTGGAGTTAAGATGTATGGCGAATAATAATTATAATACTAATTATTATGAAAATACAAACTTTAGTTTGGATTTTCATAATACGGGGTGATTCAAAAATCACCCCAAACAAACAAGAAAATAACTGCTTATGATTATGTCTGATATAATCGAGAAGCGATCAGACTTAATCATAAGCAGTTATTTTAATGTTAAAATATTTCAATTATAATTCTTGAGTCTTCGATTTTAAACTTTGCGAATAAGTTTTCAAATAGCTTAATTAAACTTGATGATAATAAATCTGTTGGAAATTTTAAGTTTTGATCAATAGGAGAAATAATTATTTCTAATTTTGATTGTGAAACATTATCAATATTGTTAATTAAAAATAAATTGATTTCAAAATTGCAATTTAATTTTAAATGAAGATTGTAAAATAAAATATAAAAATTTTCAGCAATCAAATTAGGCCTATTTTTAATTTTAAAATTTGAGATAGTGTTGGTATTGATTTTGAAAAACATTTTTAGTTGATTTTTTTGAAATGGATTTTTGCTTGTTAAACTTTCATTTAAAATTTGTATAAAATCAAATTCGGAAATATTTTCATTAAATTGTGCATGAGTAAATTCTAAAACATTTTCAATGATTTCTTTACATTCTAACGCTTTTTTTTCAATTTGGGAGAATTTATTAAATTCAGGTGTATTTTCTGAGTAATCCATTTTTAAAACTTGAGATAAAGTTAAAATTCCACCAATAGGGTTATTCAATTCGTGAGCAATACTGCCACTCACTATTCCTAATTCAGATTGTAAAGTATTAGAAATTGCCTCTTGCTCTAGGATTCTTGTGTCTGTAATGTCTTCATATATTTGTAAATAATGACCTTTAATTTTATACGATGAAACTTGAATTAAAGTATCTGTTGAACTTGGATCTAATTTAACTGAGAGTTCAAATTCTTGTTTTTTACGACAATCAGAACATGGGATATTTCTATTAAATAAAATTTCAAAGCACTTTCTGTTTTTAATACTTTGATGTGTATTTGGATTAAGCCATTTTTTTGCATGCATGTTTAAATTAAGTATATTAAACTCATCATCAATTAAAAAAATGGGTTTTGTGATTGAATCAAATGTTTTTTGCCATTGATTTTGAAGCTCGTGTAATTGTTCAATATTGATAAATCTTTTTAAAGCTAATTCTATAGCTTCAGATAAGTGATTAAAAAAAGAAATCTCTGATGGTTTAAAAATAGTTTGATTGAACTTGTTTAATATTAATGTTGCTCTCGAATTTTTACCTATGATCATTTCTATTTTAAGACTATCAGTTGTTTCTTTAATTTCTTTGAGATTAGAAAAAATGTTTGAACTAATTTGAATTCGAAGAGATTTAAGTTGAAAGTTTTCTTTTAAAATATCAAAAAGTAATTCTTCAATTTCTAATATATTTTCGCTTCTATGAATAAACCACAGAGATTGGCGAAGAAGGGCGCTGTTAACTTCTATTGTTGAAAGTTCTTTTTGCTTTGAAATAATATCCAATTGATTGCGGTCACTAGTTTCTTGTAACCTTCTTAGATTGATTGAATCAGTCTCATTTTTTTCAGATATCATTTTTTCTAGATCAACTTTTTGAAGCCATTCTCGAATAAGAAATAATCCACTTACAATTACATTGTTTAAATTTATTTTATCAATTGAATTTTTATTTGTTTCATATGTAATTATTTGAATTAATTTAAAATTATTTATGAAGTTATTAAATAATTTATTTGAAATTGTGCTTGCATTAAGTAAAATTAAATGTGGGTAAAAATTATTATTCTCCTTTTTAGGTATAAAATTGACTAAGTCTAAGTCTAAATTTTTACAGTTTATAATATATAAATTTGTATATGACAGTTCTAAGTTGTTTATTTGATCGACGAATTGCAGCTCAGGTAAAGAATCAATTTCTACAAAATCGTTTATTGTTAAATTTATAGCGACTATTTTCAAAACTGATATCCTTTCTAAGGTAAAATAATTTTTTCAAGTTCAACTAAATTTAATATGGTCCAGTCAGGGATCTCGAAAGTATTTTGAGGAAGTTCATGAGCGTGCTCCCCTTTTTTTAAATAACAAGTTTTAATACCTAATTGCTTAGCAAATGCGATTTCATGACTCAGACGATTGCCAACGCTTAAACAAGTTTGTTCAACTTCAATAATATTGTATTTCGAAATAATTTTATTAAAACCAATTAGCTTTGTTTCATTTTTTAATGAGTGAATAATAATAATGTCCTCAAAAAAGTTTTCGATATTCATTTTGACAATTTTTTGATTCTGAATATCTGGATCTCCTTGTGTTAAAAGTATGAGATGATATTTTAATTTTAATTTTCTAAGTAATTCAATTATTTGAAATTCAACAGGTAATACATCTGGTAAAACTGGATTTAAAAAGCTTTCATATCCAAGTTTAGCTATAATTTTTTGGCGTTCGAGAATTTCTACATTATTTGCGATCAAATGTTCTTGGGTGATTCTCGAAAATAACTCTTGCCCTGTAAAATATAAGTGAAATTGTTTCCATGAGTTGAGACACTTTAGCAAGTCAACATTGAGTCCATTATCTATCATAACTTGACAAGCTTTTTGGACCGCCGATGGAATTAATATTCTATGTGTATCAAGAAGTGTATCATCAAGATCAAAAAAAATGTATTTTAATTTATTCATTTTAAAAATGTCTTTAATAATTTTTTATACATTATTATTTTGAGAACTTTTTGCCAGCGATTCCAAATGTGACTATGAGGAGTACCTTCTAACTCTTCAAAGCAAATAACAGGAGTTTTTTTGTTAAACCAGCCATACTGTCCTATACTACCTGGAGTGGGATAACCAATGTCATCTTGAGCGGGGTAAGTGGTGATACTTGAAATTAGCTCAGTCAATTTTTTAGCATCATTGCCAGTATAAATAATATAAGGCTTCCAAGAATGAAAATGTATAATGAGACTTGGTTTATATTGGTCAATTAAATTTATCAAAGCTGTTGTTTCAATTTCACTTGCTGGTTTTTCTCCTGGAAAATATCTATCTGCCTTAAAATCTTTACACCAATCAGGTGTTGGGAAGTTGCGGTTTAAATCAACGCCATTTCCATTAACTCTTTGATTTTTTAAAAAACCATCTGGATTAAGGCATGGTACGAGTATAAATGAATTTAAATGATCTAATTGTTTTTTAAATTCAAATGATTTAAGCCAAATTAAAAGTGTTTCGGCTAACCAAACTCCCTCTGGCTCATCGCCATGAACTCCACCAATAAATAATATTGGTGAAGAGCAAATTTTTGAATTATTCCAGGACCAGTAATGAATCAGATTATTATTTTTGGTTTTGGTAAGAAGTTGTGAAGTTATTTTAAATTTAAATTCATCCATATAAAAATGCTAGCTGTTAAAAAAGATAAAGTCCAGTCTTAGAAAGTGTTTGAAGATGGATTTATTGATGCGAATAAACAAAAGTTACCTAGATCAAACTCCTGGGGAAAGAGTCTTAATTTGAGACTAAAGTATTTAAAAATTCTATCCGATACCTAATTATATATTTTGAGGAGCATTGAGATGGGAATGTTGGAGCGTTATAAAAAAACTGGGGGTTTTGTTCAATTATTAAGTCTCATAGAAACATGCGGACCTCAAAAAAAAGAAAAATTTTTGGCTATGATTAAAGAAGAAAACTCAGCCTGGGAAAATGCTTTAAGACAAAAAGTTTTAACAGTTGAGAAAATAATGTCATGGCCTCCTGCTGCTCTGGCAGAAGTAACAAGTCGTTGTCAAATTTTATCATTAACTGGTGTTTATTTGAGTGCTGATTCAAAACAACAAGAGTTAATTTATAAATCATGTCCTTTTGGTGTTCAAAAAAAAATTAAGGATATGATAGATACTAAAAAATTTACACCTGCAGAAATATCTACAAGTGTAGAAAAGTTTCTTACAGAAACAAGAGCGCTAATCACACAAAATATTTTAAAGATGGATAAAATAGATCCCTCAATGGAAATTTTTGATGATATGGAGGAGAAACTCAATACTTATCAAATTTTAAATTCTGTTTCACCAGCTCCAACTTCCATTAATAATTTAGAATCAAATATTGGAGATCATAATTCCTTGTATTCAAATATTAATTTACAAATGAGTGCTAAACCAAGTGTCACTTCAGAAGAGGTCAGTTCTTTGAAGATTAAAATTCATCAATTAATGGCTGAAAATTCTGAACTCAAACAAGAAATTTCAATCTATAGAGATAAGTTAGAACGAATAAAAAAAATAGCATAATAATTTTTTTAATAATTATAAAAGAAAAAGCAAAATAAGTTTGGAGTCAAAATGGAATCAAAAAGAATAAACCGAATAGCGCTAGTTTCTTTTATAATCATTATTGGACTAGCAAAGTTTGGAAATTTCAATAAAAAATCAAATAATGAAAGTGAAATAAATACTGATTCTAGAAATGCAATTAATTTTAACGGCAATTCTTCTAGAGAACCTGGACGATATCAAGAATTAGGAAAATTAACTCAAATTGTAAAAGAAGTTAAAAACGAACAGAGCGTAGTATTTAATGATCCAGCAATGGTTTCTAAATGGGATTTAGAAAAAACTGATGCCTTAAAAGCGTGGAGTATCTCACAAGGAAGTCGTCAGATTGTTGTTGCTGTTATTGATACTGGATGTGATGTGAACCATGAAGACTTAAAGTCAAATATTTGGAATAATCCAGGAGAAACTGGGTTAGATCCAATTGGTAAAAATAAATCGAACAACGGTGTTGATGATGATGAAAATGGATTTGTTGATGATATTCATGGTTGGAATTTTGTATCAACTAATAATAAGTTAGACGATAATCATGGCCATGGGACCCATGTTGCAGGTATTATTGGCGCTGAAGGTGGAAATACTAGAGGGATATCTGGCATAGCTCCTAAAGTGAGTATCATGTGTTTGAAGTATTATGATCCAAGCACCCCAACTGATAATTTAAAAAATACAATTGCTGCTATTAAGTATGTTCAAAAATTAAATACGCTTTGGGAGAAACGCCGGCAGCCTTTTCGTATTCATATTGTAAATTATAGTGGTGGTGGGCTTGAATATTCTCAAGATGAAAAAGACTCTATAAAAACTCTCGAGGCTCAAGGAGTTTTATTTGTAGCTGCAGCTGGCAACGAAAAATCGAACTCCGATCGAAAAAAATATTATCCTGCAGATTATGGTTTAAGTAATATTATTTCTGTAACTGCGATTGATCCTAATGAACAAGTACTGGCATCTAGTAATTACGGTGTAGAAACTGTTGATATAGCGGCACCTGGGCAAGCTATATTATCTACATTACCAAATAATAGTTATGGATTATTAACTGGAACATCACAAGCTACGGCCTTTGTTTCTGGAGCGGCTTCAGTAGTAATGGCACATAAAGGAAACTTTTCTGCTACAGATGTGAAAAAATATTTGCTTTCAACTGGTGATAGTCAAATAAGTTTACTTAACAAAACTGGAACTTCACGAAAATTAAATCTTTACAAAGCCCTGACACTTTTTGACAGTGGAGAAGGTGTGACAGGTGTTAAGGCAGGAAACTTAACTGATGCTCAAAGGTTTTCACCTGATAGCGAGTTGTTTAAAGCTACCAGTTCAGCGAGTGGAATTCCTGGACAATTAAATACAGATAGTAGATCTCCTTCAAATAATACAATGAACCAATTTGGAAAAAATCTCATGGATAGTGTTAAAAAGGGTTCAGGAACTGAAGAAATTGATTTTGCAAGTAAAAAGCCAGTTCAATAATTTTCTTGTTTGTATTTTTATCTGAAATAGTGTTTAAGTGGGCGAATGAAAAATTTAATTAAATCGTTAGAAGAGCTAGTTAAAAATCCACAAATAATTGCCAAAATGGACGAAAATGATCGAGTATCACTCATGAAGTTAGCTGCGCAAATTGCACACCCAACAAAAGCAGAATTAAAAGCTCGTCGCAAAGAAAAGAAAAAAATAAACAAAGAAAGCATAGTTTCTAAAGATCGCCAAAAACGTGCAGAAACGGGTATTCGCCAAGCGAGACAACAGACTGTTTTTATGGCTCCTTTGCTACTACCAGAAGATACATTAAATCAATTAAAACAAAAAGAGCGTGAATGTTCTACTCCTCGTAATTGTTATGTATGTAAAAAAGAATTTACCCAATTGCATTTTTTTTACGATTCAATGTGTGCGGATTGTGGTGACCTAAATTATTCTAAAAGATTTCAAATGGCTTCTTTAAAGGGACGTGTTGTTTTAATTACTGGCTCACGTTTAAAAATTGGTTATCAAGCCACTGTAATGATGTTGAAAGCTGGTGCTCACGTTATTGCAACGACAAGATTTCCGGTGGATTCTGCACTTCGATTTTCTCGAGAACCAGATTTTAATGAATGGAAAGATCGTTTAGAAATTTATGGTTTGGATTTACGTCATACTCCAAGTGTAGAAATCTTTTGTCAGTACTTACTACAAAAATTATCTCGACTTGATATTATTGTTCATAATGCGGCCCAAACAGTGCGTCGTCCACCAGGATTTTATACTCATCTCATGAAAGAAGAATTAAAACCTTTTGAAAATCTTAATCCTGATCTTCAAAAATTATTATTTAATTATGAATCATGTAAGAAAACAATTTTAACTCAGAGTCAAAGTTCACATAGTCAGACTCAGGATTTTCTTTCAATGAATCACGGTGAGCAAAATTCATCAAACAAAGTTTTTCACAATGATTTATCGTTGTCTGTATTGCCCTCAGGTGGAACTACAGGTATTGGATTATGTGCCTCAGCCCAACTCTCACAAATTCCCTATAAGGATGAAACTGCAATTGAATTGAGTCAAATATTTCCGAGCGGAAAATTAGATGCGGATCTTCAACAAGTTGATTTAAGGGAGACAAATAGTTGGCGTTATAAAATTACAGATGTGCCAACTGCAGAATTACTTGAAGTTCAATTGGTTAATGCCATTGCTCCATTTGTTATTTCGAGTAAACTCATTCCATTAATGAAAAAAGATTACACAGGCGATAAACACATTGTAAATGTAACAGCAATGGAAGGAAAGTTTCATCGTTTTAAAAAATCAGAACGCCATCCCCATACAAATATGGCGAAGGCGGCATTGAATATGTTAACCCATACAGCATCGGCAGACCTAGCAAAACACGGAATTTTTATGAATGCCGTTGATACGGGGTGGGTGACGGATGAAAACCCAGCAGAGATGTCGCAAAAATCCCAAGCTGTCCATGATTTTCAACCTCCTTTAGATATTGTTGATGGTGCGGCTCGTGTTTGTGATCCATTTTTTTATGGAATGTTGACAGGGCACCATTGGTCGGGAAAATTTTTAAAAGACTACAAACCCATCGACTGGTAGAGTATTAATCATGTCATTAAAAAATCAGATTCAAGACTTTTTGCAAAAATATTTTAATATAAGTTTTTTTCGAAATTCACAGGAAGAAGTGATAGAACATCTTTTTGAAGGTAAAGATGCACTATTACTTATGCCAACGGGTATGGGTAAAAGCTTGTGTTTTCAATTTATGGCGCGATGGTGGCAAGAAAAATCAGAAACAAAATTAGTATTAGTTATATCACCTTTAATTGCATTAATGGAAGATCAAGTTCAGCGTTCAAAAAAAATGGGTATCAAGACAGGATATTTAAGCTCATCTCAGAGTCAACAAGAGCGCGAAAACAATTATAAGGGTTTGGCTGAGGGTGAATATTATTTATTTTATTGTACTCCTGAGCGCTTTAGAAAAGACGAGTTTTTAAATTCAATTTTAAATGGTAAAATGAAAGTTGGATTGTTTGTAATTGATGAGGCCCATTGTATTTCATTATGGGGAAATGATTTTCGTCCTGATTACTCATTATTAGGTTCAAAAAGAAACCTTTTAGGTAAACCTTTGTGTTTAGCTCTTACGGCTACGGCGACTCCCCATGTTCAGAAAGATATTGTTACTCAATTAAATTTAATACCAGAAAAAATATTTTATGGTGGCATACAAAGACCTGAACTATCTTTAAATGTTCATGACATATACAGCTTAGAGAATAAATTAAAATTGTTAGTTGCCTTGAGACATCAAATTAAAGGGCCTATAATCGTATACTTTAGTTTGATTCAAACTTTAGAAAAAATTGCCTCTCAACTTGAAAAATTAAATATTCAATTTTTAAAATATCATGGACAGCTTGCAAAAGATCAAAGGCGTTCATCTCAGAAAAAATTTCAATCATCAAATGAGTTAATGATGCTAGCTACTCCTGCATTTGGGTTAGGAGTTGATAAAGCTGATGTTCGAGGTGTGATTCACTTTGAATTACCAAGTTCATTAGAGTCTTATTATCAAGAGGTGGGTCGTGGGGGGCGTGATGGGCTGAGCAGTGAAGGACATTTGTTTTTTGATGTTGACGATATTTCTATTGCTATGGATTTTATAAAATGGTCATGCCCAGAGCCATCTTTTGTGAGATCAGTCTATCAGTTGATTAAAAAAAATCCATTGCAGTTTTCTCAGGAGGGAAACGATTTTTTACGAAAACAAATGAACTATTATAACAGTCGCGATTTTCGAGTTGAAACTTCTTTAAATCAACTTGAAAGAGCAGGTGTTTATGATGCGGAATTAAAAACTTTAACCGCTGAGTTTCCAGAAGCAGAGTTTCAAGATCAGTGGCATAAAGAATTAATGAAACATCAGCATGAAAAATTATTATCAATAGTTCAGTGGGCACAAAAAGAAGAAGGGTGCCGATTAAACGAAATTTATAATTACTTTGGCCATCCCCCTTTAGAAAAGGGTTGTGGTAAATGTGATTTATGTTTAGTTTAAGGGGAGATTGAAAATCGCCCCCAACAAAGAAGAAAATAACGGCGAAGGATTATGTCTCATACAATCGCGAAGCGATCAGATTTAATCATGAGCAGCTAATACGGGGAGATTGAAAATCGCCCCCAACAAACAAGAAAATAACGGCGAAGGATTATATCTCATACAATCGCGAAGCGATCAGATTTAATCATGAGCAGCTAATACGGGGAGATTGAAAATCGCCCCCAACAAACAAGAAAATAATGGCGAAGGATTATATCTCATACAATCGCGAAGCGATCAGATTTAATCATGAGCAGTTATTAATCCTAAACTCGATCATTAATAAATTTTTCAATATTTTTACTAAAATTTAAATAATTTAATTTATCAATAAATATTAATTTGGCATTCGGGTATTTTTTTAAAAACTCATTGATTGAATTTGATTTTCGCTTACGGCCTGATTTTACGTCAAATACAATAATTTTATTTTTATATTCAATTATATAATCAAGTTCATAATCTCCCTCTGCCCAATAATATATATTAAATCCATTTTTTAAAAAAAGTGTTCCAATATGTGCTTCAAAAATTCGGCCAAGAGTTTCCGGTGAGATTTCGTCAGTTCTAAAAAAAGTTGATAAAGCTGGTGCAAATGGAATTATTTTGGGTGATGATCCCTTTTTTTTTATTTCATTTTTTGAAAATTTTGGAATAGTTTTAATTAAATATGCACTCTCAAACAAATCAATATAGTGTTTAACAAGATCAATATTTCCTTTATCTTGAAGTTGACCTAAAATTTTATTATAACTTACTACTTGAGCAGGATAACTACAAATTAGATTAAAACTTTGTCTAAATAAGGCCGGAGATCTTACTGATGTTTGGAATAATATGTCTTTTCCAATAACAGTTTCAACAATGGATTGTGTTATATATTTAGTCCATCTCGTAGTGTCATTAATAAATTGATAAGAACCAGGGTATCCACCATATTTTAAAAAAACATCTAATGTCATTTTAGGATGTAATTTATTTGATAATTCAAAATCCCAATGAAAAAGTGATAACTCTTCAAAACGACCAGTGAGTGATTCTGTTAACCCTTTTTGAAGATTTAACGAACTAGAGCCTGTTAAAACACATTTAATGTGTCTATTCTTTTTGATACTTTCATCCCAAAGTTTTTTAATCGTTTCATCCCAATTTGGAATTTTTTGTATTTCATCAATAATTAATATTAAATTTTGATCATAGGCAAATTGCCATTGTTCTTCAATCCATGAACTTGTTTGAATGCCATCTCCTGATGTGAAATGTATTTTATTTTTAAAAACTTTCAATTTGCATAATTGTTCTAAGCTTGTTGTTTTTCCAACTTGTCTTGGTCCCCTAATAACCTGGATTAATGGTCTTTTTTCATTTAATCTATCCGCTAGATTCTGAACTATTGGCAAAATGATTTCTGGCATGAGTTTCTAGTCCTATGTCCTTTACAATTGTTTTTATTAATTATAGATTAACCTACAATAAATTATAGATCAACCTATAATTTATTGTAGGTTAATCTATAATTAATGTTATTTGAGTTTAATTAAATCCTTTTTGGTTGCGAAAAAATTTATTTTGCACTATTTTAAAAATGAATTTTAAGTGGGAGAATTTTCTAATGATAATATTAAAAAATCAAAAAACAGGAAAATTATTTTATATTGCGCTAATTTTATTAACGTCTTGTGCGAGTTGGGATTTGAAAGATCGATGTGAAAAAACCAATTGGTTTGAGTATTCAAAAAATATCGCCTTTACAGGAAAATACTTAGAAGAAGATTCTTTTGTCAAAGAATGTCGGGGAGTGGATCGCATACAAAATGATCAACTCGATAGAGGATTTAAATTAGGACGTGAAAAAATGTGTAATTATGGAGAAATTTATCAACGAGGAAAAGATGGTGAGCCTGTCTTTTTTCAATTTTGTGATGGTTTAGAAGCTATTAAAATGAAAAAAAGCTACAATGATGGACTCATAGTCTTTTGTACCTCGGAGGTCGGTTACACATATGGTAAGTCTGGTAAAATATATCAAAAGGTATGTTCCCCTGATAAAGAAAATATATTTATTCCTAGTTATAATAAAGGGCGCAGAGAGTTTTTAACTTCAGAAAATCAAAGATTAACTCAAAAAATTTCTGAATTGACTGTTGAAAAATCTAAACTTGAGACTAGAGAGTATCAAGTTTCGCGTGAGTATTCAAATCTGCCAAATAATCTTAAAACATGTACAACCAAAACAGTCTATAATTCTCAAACTAAATTAAATGAATCACATCAGAATTGTGAAGAGCCAAGTTATATAGTATCACAAAGAAATGAATTAAGCTCCTCACTAAATAACATACGATCTAACATACGAAATTTTGAATCGGATATTAAAAAATCAAGACAAGATTTTGATAATAATCAATTAGAATTATCCAAACTGCCGAATTAAAATTTAATTAAATAGGCTAATAAACAAAAAAAAGTAATTGGAGAAACTGATCAAAATTAAAAAAGATATCTACGATAGGCAACGCTGGAAACGATTCCTAGTCCAGCCATTGTGGTTAACATACTTGTTCCACCATATGATAATAAAGGTAAGGGAATTCCGACTATTGGCAATACCCCTATAACCATTCCAATATTTATGAACATATGCCAAAACACGTAAGCAAAAACTCCTGTCGTGAGAAGTGCTGCGAACTTATCATTAGCCTGCATGGATATTTGAACCATAAAATAAAATAGGGCCATAAATAAAATTATTACTATGCTACTTCCTAAAAATCCATACTCTTCACTAAGTACGCTATAAATAAAATCAGTGTGACGTTCGGGTAAAAATTCAAGTTGTGATTGGGTCCCTTTTCTAAAACCTTTTCCTAAAAATTGTCCAGAGCCCACAGCAATTTTTGATTGGATGCTGTTATATCCTGTTCCTCTTGGATCATTAGTTGGAGAAATAAAAGTTAAAACACGGTTTTTTTGATAATCACGCAACATAAAATTCCATGCAACAGGAAGAGATACCGCTGCAATTACACATAGACCTATAATAATTGATCTTTTGATTTTAACAAATAACAACATACTACCTGCAATGGCAGTTAACATCATTGCTGTTCCTAAATCTGGCTGAATAGCAACCATTGCTGTGGGAATGCCTATAAAAAACAAGGGTGCTATTAAATCTTTAAAAGACATTCCTGAACCATTTGGATTTTTTTCAACAAGCAGTCGAGAAAATAAAATAATTGCGGCTAGTTTCATAGTTTCACTGGGTTGAAATCGGAAGAAGCCAAAATCTATCCATCGTTGCGCGCCCAATGCAACTTTTCCGAATAATTCCACAACCACAAGTAAAATGACATTAATAAAATATAGAACATAAGCAAAACGATAAAAAATTTGATAATCAATAAATGTAAGAATAAAAAATAAAGTCCAACCGACTGTAAGCCAAATAACTTGTTGTATAAATAAACCACCGACATATTCAGCGCTAATACCATGAGTAGCGCTATATAAATTAATTAATCCAACAAAATTTAAAGTTAAAATTATAATAATAAAATTAAAATCCAATTTACTAAAAAGTGTTCTTTCTTCGACTCGCATAGATAAATTCATTTAATAAATTCCTTTAAGTTAGTAAAAGTGAGTACTAAAAATCGCCCCCAAAAAACAGGAAAATAACGGCGCATGATTTTGTCTTGCATATAATCAGCGCAAACTGAACAGACTTAATCATTAGCAGTTATTATGAAAATTCAAACTTTAGTTTGGATTTTCATAATACGGGGTGATTCAAAAATCACCCAAAACAAACAGGAAAATAACGGCGCATGATTTTGTCTTGCATATAATCAGCGCAAGCTGATCAGACTTAATCATTAGCAGTTATTCTGAGTCTGGCTCCGTCGGTGGAGGTGGAACAGGTAAAGGCTTTATCCCCACTTTCAAATCTGAACTATTCTCGTAAAGTTCAGGGTGATTTTTTTTCATATAAGCAAAAACCACATCTCTTGCTGTCGGAGCGGCACCTGAGCTTCCATGGCAAGAATGCTCAGCAAGAACTGCTACAGTTATTTCAGGATTTTCAACTGGTGCAAATGCTACAAACCAACCATGATGTCTTAATTGAATTGGTCTAGTAGAGCACTCAGTATAAATATCGTCAGAAGAGAATGAGCGCACTTGAGTCGTTCCTGTTTTCCCGCCCATTTCAACATGTGGTACTTTATAATTTCTAGCAGTTCCTCTTGCTCCTTGAACAACTCTTCGCATAGCTTCTTTTACAGTATCAAAGGTTGATTCTTGAATTTGAATTCCATTGGGCTGCAGTTGTTTTAAGTCTCGAACTAATTGCGGTTGAAATTCTTTTAAAACTTGTCCTTGAGGATCAATGATTTTTTTAATTATAAATGGTTTTACAACTTTTCCCTCGGTACCGATAGCATTATAACCTACAGCCATTTGTAAGGGAGTTACAGTTACGAAACCTTGCCCAATGGCATTGCTGAGGTTTTCACCGGGTTGCCATTCTTCACCAATTGTTTGTTTTTTCCAAACGCTATTTGGTAAAAGTCCAGAATTTTCTCTTTTTAACTCAATACCTGTTTTTGAGCCTAAGCCAAAGAGAGAAATATAATTAAACATTCTATCCACTCCTAAAGAAATTCCTAGCTTATAGAAAAAAATATTACTAGATCTTTCAATGGCTTCAAAAAGTGTAATGTTACCATGACCCCCTTTTAAGGTGTCATGATAAAGACGAGTACCAAACTTCATTGAACCAGGGGCATTTACAATTTGTGTAGGAGTAATTACTTTGCTCTCTAGAGCTGTTATTGCGACATAAGGTTTGAAAGATGATCCTGGAGGTGCATGATCTTGAATGACTTTATTACGAAGAGGTTTAAAAGGATCATAAACTAGTTTTGACCAAATGCTTGCTGAAATCCCTTTTGCAAATTCATTGGGGTCAAAAGATGGGGTGCTTACCCAAGCAAGTATTTCACCATTACTTTTCATTGCAACTACAGCACCAATACGATCAAGTTCTTTAAAAGATTTGTAAGCGGCTTCTTGCACATCCTTATCAATTGTTAATTGAACATTATGGCCAGGTGTTGTCTCAATATCTTTTATTTGCTGTCCTAAAATTTTACTTCCTGCTGATGCGATTTCACGTCCATGGGCATCGACTTGAATAAAAGAATAACCATCACGTCCTCTGATTTCTATATCAAGAAGTTCTTCAACACCTGATTTTCCTATGATGTCACCTTGTTGAAAAGTAAAAATATCTTTATATTGCTGATTTAATGTTGGCAGTTGTTTTTTTGATACCTCTGAAACGTAACCAAACATTTGGGCCCCATTTTCTTTCAATGGGTAGTTTCTGATGGTACTTTCTCTAACCTCCACACCAGAATAGTCAATTCGTAATCTTTGAATTGCAAATACCTCATCTAAAGATAAGTTCTCTTTAATTTTCACAACTGTAAATGGACCAAATTGCTTTTTACGTTTTACAACTTTAGTAAGAACTTTATCAGGTTCCATTTTTAGAGCATCTCCCACAGCTTTAGATGTCACCTCTAAATCATCAACGTATTGCGGAAGTATTACAGCATCATAGGCTGCAAGATTTTCAACAAGAACTTTTCCGTCACGGTCAAAAATAATTCCACGTGGAGCCATTACTTTTATTTCTTTAATTCGGTTTTTTTCCGAAAATTCTCGAAGTTCAGCTCCCTTTATTATTTGCAAAAACCATAGTCGGCTTAAAAAGACTACTGCTGTAAATACCATTAAAAAATAAACGAGCTTATACCTTGGTAAGTACTCCTTGGCTGCTTCCGGATTATTAATATATTGATTGCTCATAAGTGTATTCTCCGGTTTCAAGGAGTGGAACTTGATCAGTCCACCGTTCTAGAAGTTTCATAAAATTATAAACAGGTACGCTAAATAGAGGGGTTAAAATAATTTGAAAAATGCGTTCGAAGAGATCAAGTTCGCGAACCGAAATACTTTCAAAAAAATAAGAACACAATAAATAAAGAATTTGATAGCCAACTACACTTAGAGTGCTTGCATATAGAAAATATCTTGGTCCACCCCAAAAGATTCTTTTTTTAATAAACATAGTGATACCAAATAGAATTAAAATTAAAAACCATAAAAATCCTATAGGAAGCCATCCAAAAAAATAAATTTGAATAACTAAAAAATAGTTTAATAAAATTCCCTCGGTGGGTTTTTTATAAATATTTATATAACAAATAATTAATAACCATAGCAATGGACCAGGAATAGATCCGAAGAGCTGATACCAGAGCGTTGTTTGTAAGCTTGTTGCAAAAACTGTAAATAACAGAAGGCTAAAAAAATAAACAAAGTAAAGGATTAACTTTTTCACAGTTTTTTAACCTCTTCAGCTTCTTCTGGATTTAAATCTTGATTGTTTGCATTGAGGACAACAAAAAGTTCTTCAAGCTTATTTGGATTAATTATTGGTTTGAGTTCAACTTCAAGATTTACAGTATATGGCTTTTTATTTACAAGCTCAACAGTGGCAATGGGCAAACCTTTTGGAAATAAATTATCTAATCCGCTCGTAACGATAAGATCACCTGTTACTACATCTGAAGATTTATTCACATATTTAAGTAAACAGGTATCACTGGATTTTCCTTCGACTAGGCCTCGAGTGCGGCTGCGTTGAACAATTCCATCAACCACAGAGTAGCGATCGGTGATCAGCATGACTCTTGATGTTTTGTTTGTGACTCTAAAAATATAACCAACAGCTCCTTCTACTGTCATCACAGCTAATCCATTTTTAATTCCATCTTTAGAGCCACGATTAATCAGTACTGTGGCATGATCAATACTGATATCACGCCCAATGACTTTTGCTCCGAGGAGTTCCATTTTAGATTTTTGTTTAAATTGAAAAAGCTGATTCAAACGTTCGTTTTCTAGTTTTAACTCAGTCATTGCGGTTAATTGAGTTGTAAGTTCAGCATTTTGATGTTTAAGTTGATTATTTTCTTTCTTAATATCAATGAGGTTCAGGTATAATGCTGTGACATTTCTAACTTCACTTGAAAAACTAAAATAACCAGATTGAGATATACTTGCTAGATATGCGAAAGGTTTACCATACCATTCGGTTGGACGGGGAGTTTGTTGCATATTGATAGATATCAATGGAAGTGCAATAATGGGTAAAAGTAAAATTATTTTACGCAAATCTAAATTAAAAAAATTCAAAACGAACTCCTTATGACCAATACCGATAGATCTCTAAAATCATTCTATGCAAATGGGTTGGGATCAATAACTTTTAGTGATAAAAATAAAATTTACGAAACGAGTCATTGAGCAGTAAATACAGTAATATATCCTTGAAAATTAAAAAAAAATTGAGTGGAATGTAAACTCGTTAGATTCTAATTCAAAACTGAGGAGAGTTAATTTTATGTCGATTCAAGATGAAGTGAAAAGCGGACTTGAAAAACACAATTTAAATTTTAAAAGTATTATTGCATATTTTGTGTTTGGGGCCATTGTATTGGTGTTTGTGTTATTCAACTTTCCAAATGAAAGATTAGGAGCTGGGCCAAAGGGAGTAGCTGCACAAGTGGGAAATCAAATTATATCTTTAGCTGATTTTAAAGAAGAAGCTAATAGATTAGAAAAAATGTATAGCCAATTTATGGGTGGTGCTTTTGATAATGATTCACAAAGATCTTTCATAAGAGGTCGTGCTCTTGAAAATTTAATAATGGGTGAACTATTATTTATCTCAGCTAGAAAAGAGGGAATTAATTGTTCTGACCAAGAAGTAAAAGATTATCTTGTAGAAGATATTCCCTCATTTCAAGAAAATGGCCAATTTGATCGTAGTAGGTACTTTCAATATTTAGAGGCTATGAGAATGACTCCTGAAGAATTAGAAAATAAATTACGAAAAGAAAAAACTTATCAAAGAGTCAATCGACTATTTGCTGTTGCTCCTGCATTAACTCAGGAAGAAACTTGGTTAAAAGAATTAGCTACAACTCTAATTAATGTTGGATTTTATAAAATTGAATTAGAAAATTTTAAAAAGCAATTTTTAACTACAGAAAAAGATGTTCAAGATTTCTTGGCTCAAAAAGATTCAGCTATAAAAATAGAAAATGAGTATAACTTACATAAAAATGATACTTATACTCAAAAAGAACAAGTTCAGGCTCAACATATTTTAATAAAAACAAAACCAGAGGATGCAGCAAGTGAGACTGCTGCTCTAGCAAAAATAAATGATATTAAAATAAAATCAGCTAAAAGTGATTTTGCACAATTGGCAAAAGAGTACAGTGAAGATGAAGGTTCAAAAGTAAAGGGTGGAGATCTTGGTTTTTTTGGAAGAGGACAAATGGTTCCTCCATTTGAGGAAGCTGCATTTTCTGCAAAAGTTGGGGATATTGTTGGTCCTGTTAAGTCAAATTTTGGTTATCACTTAATTAAAGTACTTGGTCGAAAAGAAGCTTCAGAGAAAAAGTTAGATGAAGTTAAAACTGATATTGCAAGAAAATTAGTTTCAGAATCTGCTGTGGATTCATTCTTTAAACAAATCGAAGAAAATCTTGCGGCTAAAAAATTTGATATAGTAACTTCAAGTTTAAAACAAAAAAATATAAATTTAGAAGAAACTGGATTTTTTAGTCTTGATGAAGAGCAAATACCCAAAGTTGGTGGTGGAGAACCAGTAAAAGAATCTATTTTCAATTTAAAAAACCAAGGTGAGTGGGCTCCACAAATTATAAGAGATGGTCAGGTTCGTTATCTAGTAATGTTAAAAGAAAAAAAACAAGGTGGTTCGACAACCAAAGCATCACCTCAAGATTTAAAACAAAAAATTGCTTCTCGTTCTCAACAATTTGTTGAACAATGGTTAGAGCAATCCAAAAAGAATTATAATATAACTAGAAACTCAAGTGTAGTTGAACAATAAAAATATATAATTTTTTATATTTCGGATTTAAAATAAATTAACTTTGAGCTCTGTACTCTAATTAGATGGGCAGAATAAAAGACCTCAACTTTTTATAAGTTGGGGTTATTTTTAATAATTATATTTCATCAATATCAATTAAGATAAATTAGCGCTAATTTCCTTTATAATTTGACGAATCCATATTTTAAGGGGTGTTTGATTAGTAAGACCATGCCATATCATGCGAAGTTCAAGGGGTTTGTTTTCAACAGGACAAGCTTCAATCGTTAAAGGAAAAAATTCCTTGAAACGATTTAATAATAACGAAGGGGCTGTCAGTACAAGATTTGAATCAGCAAGTATCCAAGCGATGGCTGTAAAACTAGAAGTTCCATATTTTATATTACGGAACTTCTTTTTAGAGAGATTATCAATAAAATCTCCCTGCAATGTAATAAGACCATGTTCAAGTTTAAAAAAATCAACCGAGTTTAATCCTTTTTTGAGCAGTGGGTGATTCGTTCTGTAGGCTGTTGCAAAGTGATCGGAAAAAAGTTTTTGCTGATAAAATCCTTCTGGTAGATTTTTATAGAAGCCAGCAATAGCTAAATCAAAAACTCCATCTTCTAATGAATCTTTAGGTAGAGAACCAAATGTAGGACGAAATGATAACTGAAGATGAGGCGCTTCTTTGCTTACTCGCTCTAATAATTTTGGTCCGACAACCACTTCGAAGTAATCTGTTGTTGCTATTACGATACGTCCTTTTTCATGGGTAGGATTAAAGTGATCCTGTTTGTCGGTCAAATGTATAGCTCTTTTAACAAACTCTTCTACTTCTGCACGAATTGATTTTGCAAACTTAGTGGGTTGCACTCCTTTAGAGATTCGAACAAATAATGGGTCCTTATAATGATTTCTTAACTTAACAAGAGAATGGCTGACTGCTGATTGAGTTAATCCAAGTTCTTGTGATGCGCTTGAAACATTTAAATGCCTAAAAAGACATTCCAAAATAACAATTAAATTTAAATCAATATTTCTTAAATGAGCCATATTCATAACCTATATGAAAGCTATGAATTTTACAATTATAAAAATTTAGAGCATAAACATTTTGTCTCAGACGAGATAATAAACAATTTAAGAAGGAAATATATATGAATAATATTATATCAAATAAGAGTTTAATTAATAATTTAAAAGCTTTAATTGTAGTTACCAGTAATGGTGAGCTTGGAAAAACAGGAAAATCTACAGGTTGGTATTTGTCAGAAGTGAGTCATGTTTACCAACCACTAAAAGCAGCAGGAATAGAAATAGATTTTGCAAGTCCGCTAGGTGGCGCAGCTCCAATGGACCATTCAAGTTATGATTTAGGTGATCAAATGAATAAACAGTTTGTAGATGATACAGATTCTTACTCAAAAATAAAAAATACAATTCCAATCAAAAATATTGATCCTTCACAATACAATATAATTTTTTTTGCAGGAGGGCACGGCACAATGTGGGATTTTTCTAATAATGAATTTATTAATCAAACAGCAACACAAATTTATGAAAGTGGAGGAATTGTTGCAGCTGTTTGTCATGGTCCTGCGGCTTTAATTAATCTTAAACTTACAACCGGCGATTATTTAGTATCAGATAAAAAATTGACTGCATTTAGTAATCTCGAAGAAGAAGCTGTTGGCCTCACTTCAATTGTTCCATTTTCTTTAGAAAATGAATTAGTTCATCGTAATGCTAAGTATGAAAAAATGGATCTTTGGCAAAGAAATGTTGTAGTAGATGGAAGACTTATTACGGGACAAAATCCAGCTTCGGCTTATGATGTAGGACTAGAAATTGTTAAAATTGCACATGGTATTGAAAATCAATGAAGATATTTAGTTATCCCGAGTGCAATAAACTTATTAAATAATTTGATAAAATATAAAGAATAAAAAAAGAAAAAAAAGGATAAAAGTATGACTTCGACAAATCAAAAGTTAAATTTTAAATTAAAAATATTAATGATAATTTTTAGCACAATTATATACTCACTCAGTTCATTTGCTATTGATAAAAATTTTTTAAATGGACAAATGGGGTATTATAAAACGCTTAAACCAGGTGTGTATTTATTAGTTCTAAACCCTCCATCAAAGTTAATTGAAAGCCTTTCACTATTTCAAAAGACTTTACAAATTAAAAGTGCTTCAATAACAGGTGTTGGGGTCACTCGAAATACAACCCTTGGTTTTTACAAATTTAATGAAGATGGTACACCAGGTGGAGGAGCTCATACTGATGATGTTGTAAAAGACCCAAGAGAAATTGTAAGTCTAAATTGCAATTTAACAACTCAATATATCGAGAAAGATAAATCACCAATTACTCCGCCACCTCATTGTCATATTGCTTTAGCAGGAGTTGCGGAACCAGCAATTCCCAATGGGAATGGTTGGAGTGTCGTTGGTGGTCATTTAATCGAAGCAGAAGTTGCAGTTACTGCAGAATTAATTATAACAACTTATCAAGTAGAAGTTACAAAAGTTCCAAGCTTAAAATTTGGAGGTAAAGTAATTGACTTGCAAAATGATGGTATACCTTTAATAAGAGGTTATTAAAAATCACCTCTTATTAAAACATGAAAATAACTGTTACTAGTCCTTATCTCAATTTAATTCAGCATGTAACACCCTCTAATTTTAACAACGAGTATTTGTACTTCTGTAAACCTGTTTATAAATGTAAATTTTGTTATGATGTACTAATTTTTACACTTTCTTTTGTATTGTATTAAAATTATTAGTTATTTATTTTGTCTATTAAAAAATTAAATCTTTAAAATAATTAAGGAAGTATTTTGGAAGAATTTTATATTAAAAACTTTTGTATTTTAAATTCATTACTAGAAAACAAAATAAACTGTTTTAGAGTAAAAAAATTAAATCCACAATAAGGAGAAAATATGAAAATAGAATTACTTAAAAATAAAACTTGGACTATTGGTTTAATATTTGGAATGAATGCATTGTTATTTGTAAATACTAATGTATTAGCGAATGGCTTAAATGGGCGATATATTCTAAGTTCTCAACAATTAGGTGAAGCAGTATTTTGTACTGTAGCTGTAAAACAAAATGAAGTTTTAACTGCCGGGTATGTTGCAAATCTTAGAAAAAGATCTTGTCACTGTAACTTTCATTACAACTCAACAAGAAATTGCTACCACGGATCCAGAATTAAAAGTAAATGTGAAAAATAAACCAAAAACTTGTCGAGGATTTAGGTCTGTAAAAGATAAACAACTACATATTTTATGTAATTTAGAGCGTTTCGAATCTTTATCTCAATCAAAGAAATATAGACAAGCAAGGAAATATAGAATAGTTCATCATGAATATGCTGGGCTTGTGGGAATTGAGAAAAATAATGGTGCTCATTCTGATTATTATTATTCAAAACAAATAACTGGGAAGCTAAAAGAAGAGAAAGTTTTGAGACTTCCAATAAAAATTGACTATAATAGTTGGCAAGAAAAATTTTATCCAACACACACTATAATTGAAAAAGTAAAAATATGTGGAATAAAATTTGAACCTGTAACTACCAATACAATAATGCCTTTAGGAACAGTCTATTATACTTTTGATTTAGAAAGTAATTCACGAAATTGTTATGATAATGCGAAAGAAGTAAGTCTTTATAGGGATAATAGGGATGGTGAGCGAGATAAAGGGTATGATATTTATGATGATGATTTTTCTGAGATCACTCTAGAGATAGCAAAAAGATCCTATGAAGGAAAAACAGTTAACTTGATTTTATCTAATTTTAATTCTTATTACAGTAGCGATGATGGTGATCAATTATTAGGATTAACTAATATTAAAGTCGTAGAATAAAATGATTTAGAAAAAAAATATTAAATATATATATATTAATATCATATAGATACAGTGTTGTCATTTATAAGTGATAAAATAAATTGAAATTATCACTTATAAATGATAAACTTATTACAGTATGGAAAAAAAAATACAATTACAAAGAATAATTCAATCATGGAGAGAGTTTGCAATATCAGAAATTAGTTTAACACTAGATAGAAATTATTCTTTGAGTTTTTCTAAAGATTTAGTAAATGCAATCATTGGAGTTAGGCGATCAGGTAAAACAACAATAGCAATTCAGCAAGTTGCGACTCACACTCAACAGTTTTTATTTATGAATTTTGAAGATCCATTTTTTTCAGAGTATTCTTCTTATATTATTCTAGATGATTTATTAGATGAATATTTTAATATTTATAATGAAAACCCAAAGTTTATAATATTTGATGAAATACATAATATTAAAAATTGGGAACGTTGGGTGCGAAAATTTATAGATCAAAAAAAAGGATTTTTAGTTATTACAGGTTCAAGTTCAAAATTACTAAATTCAGAACTTAGTACTTCATTGACAGGAAGAAATCTCACAAAGGAAGTTTGGCCATTATCATTTGCTGAGTATTTACAATTTTTAAATATCAAAAAAGAAAATTTTCGATCTGAGCTAATAAATTATCTTAAATGGGGTGGGTTTCCGCGTATAACTTTGGAGTCAAATGAAAAGTTAAAGACGGAATTACTAAGACAATACTATTCTGACACAACATTAAAAGATGTTATAAATCGAAACCAAATAAGGGATGTATCAGCGCTACTTGCTATTTTTACCTTTTATCTCTCAAATATTTCATCATTGCATTCTTATAATAGCATTAAAAATGCTTTCAATATAAGTATCAATGCTGCGATTTCTTACACTCGTGCGTTAGTTTCAGCGTTTTTAATTTTTGAAGTTAAAATGTATAGTAAAAATTTAAAAATACAATCGCGTAATCCAATTAAAATTTATACTATCGATACTGGATTTAGAAATATAAATGGTATGAGTAGCTCTGATGACCAAGGAAAGTTACTTGAAAACTTTGTTTTTCTTGAATTAAAAAAACAGAATAAGGAAATTTATTACCATAGAGAGAAATATGAATGTGATTTTGTTATTACTGAACATTATAAACCGGTTCAACTTATTCAAGTTACTACATCTCTAAACAATAAAGACACTTATGAAAGAGAAATTAACGGTTTAAGGGAAGCTATGATGAAATATAAAATAAATGAAGGTCTAATTATTACACTAAACGATTCAGGTAAAATAAACATTTCAGAAGGTATTATAAGAATTGTTCCGGCTTGGAGTTATTTTTCTTAATTTAATAAGTAGATGCGCCAAAGTTTAATAATTAATAATTAAATGTTGGGTACCCTGAATTTAAAGTTCCCGAAATAATCCAAACAGAATTAAAGTCCCAACCATTATTTTCAAATGTAGACTTAGTTTGTAATTGAGTTGTTGATTGAGAAGATATTTTTGATAAATCTGATAAATTACCAGAGCCAAGGTCAGTCAATGTATTATTTTTAGTAATATCCCAAAAAATAGAACTATAAATAGTATCAATAGCGTTGTTATTAAGTCCGATGATTGCCCCTTTTGAAATTCCTGTACAAGAATTAACTCCCGCAAAATATACTCTTTCAATGGTAACATCATTTGAAGAATCAATTGCTCCAATAATTCCACCTGTTGATTGAGCAGTCCCACTTAAATTTGCAACTGAATATGAATCTCGAATTGTATTTCTATTGTATACCATTGGACCTGAAATACTAAAATATCCTACTAACCCACCGACAGTTTGTGAAGAGCTCAATATATCGCCTGCAAAACTTGAATTTTCAATAGTAATCCCAGAAGTTCTATCAATAGAACCAACTAAACCACCCATTTCACTAGCTGTACTGCCTAGAGAACCACTTGAAACCTTTGAATTTAAAATTAAATTTTGAATTCTGACTGATGGATCTAAACTTAAATCCAAACCAATATGGCCGACCAATCCACCCACTTTTGTTGATGCGGTAATTTGAAAGGGAGAAAAAACACCTTTCACATATGAATTTGTTATTTGTCCAGAACGCATAGACCCAGCTAGTCCACCAACTTTTTGCAAACCACTTATTTTATGATTTGGATTTGTATTCACTACAGTTAGGTTATCGACTTTTGATTCAACTAAGCTACCGAATACTCCACCAATAAGTGTTCCTGTTCCTATTACTTCGCCATCATAATGAACAAAAGATCTTACGGGATCAATTATTCCTAGAATATCATTATTATAATAATTTATTTCTGAAAATGCTCCTCCAATTTGGTTATTTCCTGTTACCGAGTAGCCAGAATTTACATTTGAAAAAGAATAAACACTTGAACAAACTCCACCAATATTATTTCCGCCAATTACTGTTCCAAAAAATGAACTTGAATTTACTTCAAAACAATTTGTACTTAAGCCACCACCTGTGCTTCCTTGAACAATCACAGATCCTTTAACATGTACCTTATTAAAACTATAATTTCCTAAAGTTGTCGCATTTATTGCAGCAACAAAATTATTTCCAGTAATTGAAACATTATCAAAGGTAATGTTTTTAATTTCTGCAACAAAATATTTTTCACCTGAGATACTTACAATTGGTCTAATATAACTTAAAGGATCTAAAGTTGAATCGCCAGAAATGAATCCCACTGTACTTACTCCAGGTGAATTGAGGGATAAGTTTAAAATATTAAAATTGTTCCCATCCAATGAACCAGTAAAATCTCGCCATGGTTTAAATGCATTTGAAATTAAACTTAAATCAATGTTATTTTTTAATTTATAATGTTTTTTAAGTAATTCTTTATTTTGAGAAATACTATTTAAATCATCTGGATGATCTATAAGATAGGGATCTTCAATTGAACCACGACCTTGATTGATACCAAAGGGTCCATCTGCAATTGGATCAAAATTACTCCAAAGCAAATCCGGGTATTCGTTAATACTCTTTTGTTTCCAAAAATCATTCGGAGAATTGTAAGCTGCATCGACAATTCCATAAAATGACCAATTAGGATCATTTCCACTAAATGAGTATAGTGCTGAAGGATCTTGTAATGTACCTGTTGTTAATCCAAGAGCTAAATCCCCAGGAGTATTGCAATTCACATTGGTAAAATTTCCACATAAATTAGTTATACCACTTAACTGTTTATCCCAATATGATTTTCCTATTGTAAGTGCAATCATCCCCGTTGAGTTACCTACAATACCACCAATATATGTTCCCGCAGATAAAAATAAAGGTGCTGAATAGGAATAATAAATAGAAGTTGACATCGTTCGACCAACGAGTCCCCCAGACTCTTCTAAACCTGGATTACCTTTAATAGTACCATTAAAAATAGAGTGATAAATATAATTTGAACCGGAATACCCAAAAATGCCCCCCACCCAAGAACTTCCCTGTATCGTTGCTTTACTTATATTTCTATGTGAGTTTGTATTAAATGCTGAACCAGCTATACCGCCGACTAAATTTATACCAATTATTGTTCCTGTTGAAATATTTTCGATTAAAGCAACAGCAAATAAAGAACTAGAATTACCTATAATTCCACCCACTTTAGAATAACCGACTATTGTGCCTTTAAAATGTGTGTTATTTAAAATATTTTCAGAATTCATACCAACAATTCCACCAAAATTATTTCCAGAATTTAAATCGTAACTCATGACAGACCCGTCAAATTCTACATTATGAGTTATTAAAAAATAACTTGAACAAACTGAAGTTCTACCTATTACGCCTCCAACATCAGACTCTCCTTTTACTGATGCAGAAACTTTTGAATTTAAAAAGTAATTTTGAAAACAAGCTCCTGAGGGATTATACTCAGAAATAAAACTTCCAATTGCACCACCTACACCTGTCCCACTTGATATTATATTCACAGAGCTTCCAACAGTAATATTTAAAAATCCAGCCGATGCAAACCCAGATACTCCACCGACTTCATTTCCATTTCCATTTATATTTACATTATCAATAAAGATATCTTCAATCTGACTTCCTGAGCTTGCTTCTCCAACCAATACACCTATTTTATTACCAGAACCAAAATTTATATTTATATTTTCAAAATTAATTTTATTTATTTTTGCACTTTTAATATATGAGAATAATCCAATTTGATCTGTGGATAAAGAATCCCAAGTCCAATTTTTAATTGTATGATTATTTCCTTGAAAATACCCTCGAAAGGGATCGGTCGATGATCCTATTGGTGTAAATCCTACTTTATTATTGAAATCAATATCAGCTTCTAACTTAAAAACTTTATCTAAAAAAGTAATAGAACTTGGTTTAGATAATTCTATCAATTGATTTGCTGAACAAATTATATACGGAGATAACTCTGTTCCGGTGCCTTTTAGAGTTAGGTTTGACTCATCTAAAAAATCGAGACATGAAAATGCAGTTGAAAAAACATATTCTTCACTATCTAACTGTAAATCATTATCAAAATGAGAAGTGATAATCATATAGTAAGTCTCATCATAGTTTAAATCAATTAATGTAAAATTATTTTCAATTATTGGAATGCTAATTAATATTGGATAAATACCTGATGAAGACCCATATTTTATGGTATAGTAATTTGGCTTAGATTTATTTTGCCAATTTAAATTAGCAGAAACAGAATGAGATTCTATCACTACATTTTCTACAGGACTTGGTGAAATTAAGTCATTCGAACCACTGGTGTCAGAACTGACAGTAGACTTTTTATCAAGGTCTTCAAATTTAATATAAAAAAAACAACCAATATTTAAATAAATTAAAGCAAAGAGACAAGACAAACGAACTAATGTTTTTACTTTAGTAATTTTATATGCTTTTATAATTCTCATTATTGAAAATTTAAACATATTTATTCATCGGATAAAAATATTAAAAAGTTAATATAATATTTGATATTTCAGTGATTCCTTATGAAACGTTTGATCCGATTCAAAATGAAACTGAAAATATTTAGGCAAAACAAATCCTTAGGAGTCGCTACCGGTGATGTATCAAACTCCTCCTTCAAAATATTTTTCTTGACCTGACTTTCCCTTTCA
>SXSU01000044.1 GCA_005793345.1 Bdellovibrionales bacterium | reverse complement strand
CTCAGACATATCAATAGCCCCTTGATGATGAGGGATCATGCCTTTTAAAAAATCTATATCAATGTTGCCTGAAGATTTAACCATCATATCTTTGTGCATTTTATCCATGGCCTTTTGAAAAGGCATTGAGCCATGCCCTTTATGAATGTCATGCATAGAGGATAATGCAAACACAGTTGAGAGAAGAATGATTGAAAATGTTAGTAATATTTTTTTCATGAAAATAATTATAAACGGTTATTTGAAGAATTTAAAGAATAATGAAACTATTATTGAAATGACAATACAAGTGACAATTGGAAAATAAAAAGAATATTTATCTCCCTTTACACTAATATCACCCGGTAATCTTCCAATGGGTAATTCTTTTGCAACTGGCCAAAATAAGCCAACTAATAATATTAAAATACCAAAAACTATAAGCGCTTTTTGCATTAATTTTTACCTAACTGATATAATCTAATCATGTTGGTCATCTTCGATTTTCCAAAAGGAAGTCCTGCAGTAATAATGGCATAGCCGCCAACTTTAGTTAATTTTCTAGATTTAATAATTTCTTTTGAAATTTTCATCATCTGTGTCCAGTTTTTAGCATCTTTACTAGTAATAGAGGTGACGCCCCACAATAATGATAATTGTCTTGAGATATTAATATTTGGAGAGATAGTTATAATTTTTGCAGAGGGTCTAATAGCAGAAACTAATTTTGCAGTATTTCCCGAAACTGAAAATGCAATAATAGCCTCAACTTTAATGTTGTAAGCAATATCTTTAATTGCAAGTGCGATGGCTCTTACAGGATCTTTGTTAATTTTAGTCTTACTCTTGAATAAATCTATATTTTCTTTTTTATATTTTTCAGTTGAGAGAATAGTTTTTTTCATTGCCTGTATTACTTGCAGAGGATATTTTCCAACCGCTGTTTCAGCAGATAACATCACCACATCTGTTCCTTGAAAAACTGAAGTGCCAACATCATTTATTTCAGCTCGGGTTGGCTTGTTATTCTCAATCATACTTTCAAGCATTTGTGTTGCGATGATGACGGGTTTACCAAGTTCAGAACATTTTTTTACAATATCCAATTGAACATGGGGAACTTCATTGGCACCAATCTCAACTGCAAGATCACCTCGTGCAACCATGATGGCATCGGAATTTATAATAATATCTTTAATATTTTTTATAGCACTTTTATTTTCAATCTTTGAAATAATACCGACATCACGTGGAATAAGTTTTCTTGTTTGTTGTATGATTTTAGAATTTTTTACGTACGATAGTGCAATCCAATTACAATTAAGCTTTTTTGCAATTTGAATATCGCGTTTGTCTTTAATTGTTAAATTATCAAAATTAACTTCAAGTCCTGGGATATGAATACTTTTAAAATTTTTAACCGTGCAATCATTTTGACAAATCGTTTGAATAGAATTTTTAAAAAGTTTTGCGATTTTAAAGACAAATTTACCATCATCAATTAAAATTTTATTATTTTTTTTAATTTTCTTAAAAATTTCTGGGTAGGGTAAATACACTCTACTTTGGCTTCCAATTTTTTTATTTAAATCGAAATTAAAAATATCACCTTTTTTTAGTAAGATTTGGTTACCTAAGATTTTACCAATTCTAAGTTTAATGCCTTGAAGATCTGCAACAATTGCAATGTGCTTATTATTTGCTTTTTCACAGTCCCTTATAATTTTAACAACTTTTTCTATACCTGTTAAATTATGACTAAAATTTATTCTAAATCCATCTACTCCTGCATGAATTAAATTATGAATAGTATTTTTCTTAAATATGGCAGGGCCTAAGGTGGCTAAAATTTTTACTTTTTTATCCATGAATAAAACCCATTATAAGATACATTTTTGATAAATGTTAGGTGAATATGCTATAAAGACTTTGTTGTTTGATAAAAGTTATGAATTTAACCCAGCCAGAACTTATTCAACTTGTCGTCTTACTCGTGGTCTTATTTATTGTTATTTATAATTTCCCACGAGGTAGATTTTAAAATTTAAGCTAAGCTATTATATATGAAATTCTTAATAAAAATTATTTTTAACATATACTAGCATTTTAAAAATAAATTTATGAAAGCTTATATTATTCACGAAAATGATGAATGGACAGCACCTCTTAAAGAAAACTTACAAAAATTATCTGTACCGTTTGAAGATTGGCACATGGCAAAGGTTAATTTAAATACTGCATCTACTCCTCCAGATGGAGTTTTTTATAATCGAATGAGCGCTTCTTCCCATTCAAGAGGACATCGGTTTGCTCCTGAGTATACAGCGGTGATTTTAAATTGGCTTTCATCTCATAAAAGAAGAATTATTAATAATGAGAGTGCTTTATCATTAGAGATTAGCAAGTCTTTACAATATAAAAAATTAAACGAGCATAATATTAAAACCCCAAAATCTATTTTTTGTTCAGGAATAGAAAGTATTTTATCAGCCGCAGATCATTTCACTAAACCTTTTATCACTAAACATAATAGAGCTGGACGAGGTCTTGGGGTAAAATTATTTCAAAATAAAGCTGAACTTGAAAAGTATGTGCGGGGAAGCCAGTTTGAAGAATCCGTTGATGGGATAACAATTTTGCAAGAATATATTGAGGCTGATCCAAAGGTGGTCACACGTGTGGAGTTTATTGATTCAAAATTTTTCTACGCTGTGCAAGTGGATGCAAGTGATAGCTTTGAATTATGTCCGGCTGATGCTTGTAACATCGAAGAGCAATTTTGCCCAACTAATCCTGATGGTAATAAGTTTATGATTGTAAAAAATTATCAAAATCCACTCATTGTAAATTATGAAAAATTTTTAAAAGCCAATCATATTGAAGTTGCAGGTATTGAATATATGCTTGATAAACAGGGTAACGCTTGCACGTAT
>SXSU01000043.1 GCA_005793345.1 Bdellovibrionales bacterium | reverse complement strand
TGGAGTCAACTATGCCTTAAAAACCTAATCACTGAAAATCGTAAAAATACTAAAATTGGATTTAAAATGAAGGTTGCATAAATTAGCTCTACTCGAAATAAAGTAAAAATTTATACTTAAAATAATTTAGAAAGTAACACTCGTTCAGCCGTTTGCTCTCTTTCAAATTCCGCCATCGTCACCATCACATGTATCATCATACGACCGGCAGAAGTTGACGTGTCAAATTGTTCTTTTATAGAAAGAAATGAAGATTTATGTTCCTTTAGAAATTTTAAAAGTTCACAGAAATCCAAAGTATAAGTCTGTGCAAATTAAAGTTAATCGATTTACTTGGGTCGGACCAACCTTGTGTGACAAAAGTGATTCAAAATTAATTATTGATATATATTCTTATAAACTTTGCCTTAAAGATGAAAATAATTATGTTGGCAATTGCCTGTCTTTTTTGGATTCAAGTCCTCCACCATGGGATCCTTGTATCAATCTATAATTTTTACTTAAATGTTACAATTCGATAGCAGTTGTGACATTTATTGCTTAACTGAATAATCTCTACAGTGGCAATTTTATTAGAATAAGATTATATTATATCCAATTTAATACGATAATCTCTTAATAAGCTTTTAAGAAATTTATTATTTTGGTGGTATTATGGATTTAAAATTAATTTTAAAAAATATTATTTTTTTAATTTGCAACTTGTTTTGTACATTTGCGTTTAGTGGTGAGATTATCAATAACTATGCTGCAATTAGAGATGCTCAACAGCAATACTTAATTGATTCAAAAATTTCTGATTTTATTTCTAATTCATCTCGAGATATAATTATTTCAATTTTACTAGATGGTAACTATCAAAAAAATGGAAGAAATTATTTTCGCATTGCTTTGGTCGCTGGTCAAAATGGTCGAAATACTCCAACATCCTCTTGGGTTACAGAGAATGTAAGGATTTATGACCTAGTTTATAAAGTTAACGGTATTCTCGAAACAATATCAGATGTTACAAAAAAAGATTTACCTATAAGTCCGATTAAGGCATGCTTTTGGGTTACATATCGCGATGAAAGAACAAAAGCAGGTCGCACTTGTATAAATGTAAATCAAGAAATAGATCATTTAAAAATACGATTTTATTATCTCGGTTTTGGTAGAAAATTTATTCCTTGGCACAAAAGCTCAGGCGACATACTTACTGAAAGTTGTCCAGAAGTTTATGATGGTGCTTTTGATGATCAAACAAATGAATGGTGTCCTTGGTCTGCAACTTTTGAAGGTGTATATAATGAAGAAGAAACTTCTAAAGTAAATCTTTTATACATTTCATTTTAAATTTGTCTGCATTTAAATGAGATCTTTTCTAAATAAATATTTTAAGTTTTCGAAATTCAAATTTTGTAATTTAAAATTCGAACAACCAATCTCAATCAAGTGTTATTTGATCAATAAGAAAAACCATGCATGGTCAGACATTTCTTCACATGAAACATGAACGATCCCTTTGCTGCTAACTATATTATGAGCCAATTTGTAATCGAGATTTTTAGGATCGTCCCAACAAGATTCACACTCTTCGCACATTAGAAAAATCTGATTCGAATCTAAGTTACGCATTAGTAAGCGTCGACCTTGTCGGCAAATACCGCAACTCTCATCTTTTACCCAGCACCAATTAGATTCATTCATTTGAAAATTATGACAGATCACGCCTTGATGATCAATAATCAAATCGTTTAATTCTTTTATAAATCGATAACTCGTCGGCAAATTGGAGTTGGTGAATTCGCTGTCGCTACTTAATGATGCCATTTTATTCGAATTGTACTAAATCATGATTGTCACTGAAAGATGTAAATATTTTAGAAAAAGCCATTGGTGCTACAACACCAATTGAAATATCTTTTAATTCACCAAGTGCTACTATTTAAAATCGAAATTTATTATAGAAGTCATTAAAGTTCGTCTTTTGTTCATGGTCCTATAAACGATTTTAAGCTACTTTTAAATTGAAGCTACTTTAATTTAAAAGATTAGTCATCGATACAGTTTATGAATTTGAAATTTCATAACCTTATTGAAACTTAGAGGTTATCTTTACAAACTATCAATTTAAAATGAATCCTTTTTGAGTTTATAACAATTTGGCCGAATCTAAGTTACAATAAAGTAATATCTACAAATGATTAAATGCAATATTGCAAAAAAATCTAAATGCATGTTATCATCTATGTTTGGAAATTTATTTAGTTTTGGTGCTGCTGTAGTTAGAGTTCAGAACGCTAACAAGGCGCAAAAAATTATTCAAGAACTCTATAATTGTGAAAGGAGTTTCTGATAATTCAAAACCTTGTAACGATACTCAGAAATTGCGAGAAGCAGAAAGAACATCTTTTAGCGAATTTACATTTTACGATCATACGGGAGTATTTATATTTACTGAGGATAAAATCAAAAATTGCACTCCATCATCAAATAATTTAAAACCTTGTTTTGAGTATTTGTATGGAACTGACGGGGAACTTCTTGCTCGAGAGTGTGATTATATAATTAGTGTTCTTATCCTGAAAATGTTAAATCCAAATGCATTCAAAATGCTTCGATATGATTATGCAATGAGAGGGTCTCAAATCCTTGCTAAAAGAGAAATTAATCCTGAACTTTTATATGCAAAAAATAGTGTATGTTTAAAAAATTAAAAAGGACTAAGGTGTTTTATGATTTTAAAAAATATATTTCTTCTTGTTTTATTTTTAGCAAACTCCCATTCAGTTCTTGGTTCGAACTGCAAGACCGTATCAGATAAATCATCTACTACTAGAATAGATATTACTGATTTTAATCCAAAATTTATCAGTAATTCTGATTTACGAATTGATAAAAAATTAAATTTCTTAGCAAGAGCCTATTTACAAAAAAATGGTCTTATTAAATCAGGCGAAGAAATTTCCGATCACAACTTGATCAGCAAGTGGGGCATTGTTCGTACTGTGAAATATGGAAATATTAATCTTCTTATAATGAGTCCCATGTTAAGCTATGCAGGTTCGCAACCCGAAGCACAGAACTCATACGAAATTCTTGTTTATTTGAATAATGAGATAAAGCTTGTAGAGGAGGTATTTATTATACCACTAGAGCTTATCGTTGGCTTTGGTGAATGGCGGAATGTTAATGCTAATGGGGATCTTGTTCTTCCACAGGATCTTTATTACGTAAAGCTAACCGGCACTAGTGTTTTAGCGACTGTAAAGGCACTCCTCACTGGTTTTGAATATCCTGGTCTTTCAGGGAGCCCAACCTTGAAAGGGGGTAAAGAATCATTTGATCCCACAGTAAACCGTAAGTGGCGTCTAATTAATCCATTGTACGACCTCCGAAGAGGTTCAACTCCTGAAATTCATGATGTTTATGCGGGTCAATTAGATGAAGACTATAAATCCTATAATAATGGAAGCGCAGGTTATATTGCTCCTTGGTCTGCAGCAGTACGCAGAGTTTATTTAAATAATAACTGGTTAAATTTGATTGATAAGCCAGTTCCAATTGATTGACTAGGTAATCTGAAAAATAGAAAAGACTGCTTTAAAATGCAGTCTTTTCTATTTAATATTTTTTAACTGTTTAAAATTTAATTTCAGCAATTTACGATACATGTTTCGAGCTTTGAACAAGTGAATGATGGTCAGTAGAGATTTCATCAACTAAATTTCTCAGAGAGTAATTTAATTGAATCTGAGGTTTGCGATTCAAAATAATTTTGGAAAAATCGATTCGAATTATTCGCTATTTGAAGCCAGCGTAAATTGTTGTGTGCAACGAAATTCCTTCCTCTTTGATAATCAAGTATAAGTGAAAAGATTGCCTCACAAGCTTGGTTAAAAAATCAAGCAGAGGAGGTAAAATGTCAGAAGTAGCTAAAACTTCATCAGCATTCACAGTTGAAGAAAGGGATCGGCTATTAAAGCAATTTCATGTATCGGGATTAAAATATGATGAGTTTGCAAGAGAGCATAATATTAATCCACAAACATTTAAAAATTGGATATGGATAGCAAATCGTCCAGCAGGAGTACCCCGTCGGTATTCCCCTGTGGAGCGTAAAAAAATTGTA
>SXSU01000042.1 GCA_005793345.1 Bdellovibrionales bacterium | reverse complement strand
TTTTGCAACTCCTGCAGCAATAGTTCCTATTCCTGTTGAGGAAACTAATTTGACTCCAATTTTTGCTTTAGGATTTATTTGTTTTAAATCATAGATTAATTGCGATAAATCTTCGATTGAATAAATATCATGATGAGGTGGCGGAGATATTAAAGTAACTCCAGGTGTTGAATGTCTTAAAGTTGCAATTTCAGCTGTAACTTTAAAACCAGGTAACTGACCGCCCTCGCCAGGTTTTGCTCCTTGAGATATTTTAATTTCTATTTCATCACAATTATTTAAATATTCTGCAGTTACACCAAATCTAGCCGATGCAATCTGCTTCACTCTTGAGTTAGCATTGTCACCATTATCTTTCGGTATTGCTCTTTTTGCATCCTCTCCTCCTTCTCCACTACAAGATGCACCACCAATTCTATTCATAGCAATTGCTAATGTTTCGTGCGCCTCTTTAGAAAGAGCCCCCAAAGACATGCTGCCACTTCCAAATCTTTTTCTAATATTTGTAATAGATTCTACCTCTTCAATTAAAATTGGTTTTTTAATTAAATTAAAATCTAAAAGATCTCTAAGATTTAAAGGGCGTTGCTCATTAATAATTTTTGAATATTTTTTATATAAACCATAGGAATCTGTTGCAACAGCAGTTTGTAACATATGCATGGTCATGGCTTGATTAGAATGTTGTTCTCCACCTTTTCTGAATTTATAAAATCCACCAATTGGCAAACTTATAACATTACCTCTAAATGCTTTTTGATGTTGAGTTCTGATCATTTGTTCGATTCCAGAAACACCAATCCCAGAAATTTTTGAATACATTCCAGGAAAATATTCAGCTACTAGAGACCTGCTTAATCCAAGTCCACTAAAATTTAAACCACCTCTATAAGAGCTAATAACAGAGATGCCTAATTTAGACATTACTTTTAATAATCCATCGTTAACGGCTTTAATATAATTGTTAACACAATCGGTAAAAGTTAATTTTCCAAAGATTTTTTTTTGATGTCTCTGATAAATACAATCAAATGCTAAATAAGGATTAACCGTAGTAGCGCCAACACCAATTAGGACTGCAAAGTAATGAACATCCAAACATTCGGCTGATTTAACATTTAATGAAACAAATTTTCTAAGACCATGATTTACTAAATGACTTTGTACTGCACCTGTTGCCAGTATTATTGGTATCCCAATTCTCGTTGCTGAAATTTTTTCATCGGTAAGAATAATATGTTTAGCACCTTCTCTAACTGCGATTTCAGTCTCTTTTTGAATTCGTTTTAATTCTTCTTTTAAAGAAATTTCTGAATCTTCAGAATTAAATGTGCAATCTATTTCTCTATATTCTTCGTTTAAAACCTCAAATAATTTTTTAAATTGAGCATTGGATAACACTGGGCTTTCTAAGAGGTAACTTTTTTTATTAAATAAATCTTCACCTAGAATATTTTGTAAATTTCCAATTCTTGTATTAAGAGACATCACTCTATTTTCTCTTAGAGAATCTATTGGTGGATTTGTTACTTGACTAAAATTTTGTCTAAAAAAGTGAGATAAAGGTCTATAAATATCAGACAAAACAGCTGTTGGAGTATCATCCCCCATTGAACCAACAGCTTCTTTTTGATCCTCCACCATTGGATGTAAAATCATTTCTAAATCTTCAATGGAAATTCCAGCAGCAAATTGCTTTTGTCTTAACTTATCTCCTTCAAAAGAGTAAAATTCTTGTAAATTATTAAATTTTTTACTGATCTCGATTAAATTTTGACTAAATTTTTTGTAAATAGGATTTCTAGATAAAAAATCTTTAATTTTCTTATCATTATAATAAGTGCCTTCATCAAGGTTAACGGCAATCATTTGACCAGGTCCAACTCTTCCTCTATAAATAACATTTTCTTCTTGCACTGGAACCATTCCAGTTTCTGAACCTGCAAATAAAATTTTATCTTTTGTAATAGTATATCTTAAAGGCCTTAATCCATTTCTATCGGTTGCAGCCAAAATCCAATTGCCATCTGTTGCTGCAATTGCTGCCGGTCCATCCCAAGGCTCTATGACAGAGTTTAGATAATTGTACATATCTCTATAAGCTTGAGGGATAATTTTGCTTCTTTTAGACCATGCCTCTGGCATCAACATCATTTTAACAAGGGGCAATAATCTTCCTGATCTTGTTAACAATTCAAAAACAGCATCAAGGCAGGCTGTATCAGAACTTCCTGACTTTAAGATTGGTTTCAAATCATCAACGTTTTTAAATAAATCAGACTCAAGCCCCTGTTCATGGGTCCTCATCCAATTTACATTTCCTTTTAAAGTGTTGATCTCGCCATTATGTGCTAAAATTCTAAAAGGCTGCGCAAGTTCCCAGCTTGGAAAAGTATTTGTTGAATATCTTTGATGAAAAATAGAAAATCTAGAAACAAATCTTTTATCTAATAAGTCTGGATAAAAATCCGTTAAATGTTCAGCAAGAAACATTCCTTTATAAATAATTGATCTTGAACTAATTGATGAAATATAAAAATCTTTTAGTTGCGATTGAGTAATTTTATTTTCAATCTTTTTTCTTACAATATAAATATTTTTTTCTAATTCTTCTGGCTCTGTTTTTTTTATTGGAGAAAATAAAATTTGCTCAATTTCTGGTCTAGTATCGTTTGCTTTAACTCCAAGAACTTTTGCTTTTACTGGAACTTGTCTCCATCCAAAAATATAAAAATTATTAGATAATAATTCGTGCTCAACAATAGTTCTACATGCCTCTTGTGCTCCATAATCATTTCTTGGTAAAAAAATCATACCGACACATAATTGATCGTTTTTATGAGTATGATGTCCTGTAATTTTTATCTGCTCCTCAAAAAAAACTTTTGATAGCTCAACGTGAATTCCAGCTCCATCACCAGTTTTTCCATCCTTGTCGACTGCACCTCTATGCCAAACAGCTTTTAGAGCTTCGATTCCATTTTCAACCACTTCTCTTTTTGGCTTGCCATCAATGGAAGCCACGAATCCAACGCCACAAGCATCGTGTTCATCCACTTTATTATAAACTCCAGCATCTGTAAGTTTTTTTAAATTTTTTTTTAAAATATCGCTCAATTTATGCCACCATTCTTTTTTTTATTGATTTAAAAGCTTTATTTTTCAAGAAAACATCAATTGCTTCCGCAGCATCTCTTCCATCTTTAATGGCCCACACGACTAGAGATGCACCCCTTACAATATCTCCTGCTGCAAAAACCCCCTCTATATTTGTTTGCATTGTTTTAAGATCAATTTTGATTGTTCCCCACTTCGATACATCAAGCTTAGGCTCTGAAAACATAGTTGGAATATCCTCAGGATCAAATCCTAAAGCTTTAATTACCATATCAGCTTTAATTTTAATCTCAGATCCGGAAATGATTTCTGGTTTTTGTCTTCCGGTTACATCTGCTTCTCCTAATTTCATTTTACTTACTACAACTTCACTAATATTACCGTTTTTTCCAATAAATTCTTTAGGATTTGTTAACCACTGAAAATCAACCCCCTCTTCTTCAGCATTATTTACTTCTCTTGCTGATCCGGGCATATTTTTTTTATCTCGTCTATATAAACACTTAACTGACTTTGCATTCTGCCTTATTGAAGTTCTAAGACAATCCATTGCTGTATCGCCACCTCCTATTACAACTATATCTTTGCCCCCAGCATTTAAATATCCCTCATCGAATAGTTTAACTTTGTCTCCTAATCCTTTTTTATTCGATGCTGTTAAAAACTCCATTGCTGGATAAATATTTTTTAAGTCGGATCCTGGAATTTCTACTTCTCTTGCTTTGTATACGCCGGTTGCAATAAGTATTGCATCATGTTTTTTTTTTAGATCGGATAAAGTTGCATTTTTTCCAACAATAAAATTTAACTCAAATTTTATTCCACCATCAATTAAAAGTTTAGTCCTTCTTTCAACAATATTTTTTTCTAATTTAAAGTTAGGGATTCCATAAATTAGTAGACCCCCAGGTCTGTCGTATTTATCATAAACTGTAATTTCATATCCAATTTTTCTAAGTTGCTCTGCAGCTGCAAGACCTGCGGGCCCGGCTCCAATTATTCCAATTGTTTGTCCCAAACTTTTTTTGACTTCAATTGGTTTTACCCAACCATTCTCAAATGCAGTATCTGTTATAAATTTTTCAACTGATCCAATGGTGACTGTTCCATGTCCTGCTCTCTCGATCACACAATTTCCCTCGCAAAGTCTATCTTGTGGACATATTCTTCCGCAAACCTCAGGCATATTATTTGTTGCTGAAGAAACTTCATAAGCTTCTTCCAGTCTTCCCTCGGCAGTTAATTTTAACCAGTCAGGAATATTATTTGATAGTGGACAATGAATTTGACAATACGGAACTCCACACTGCGAGCATCTACTTGACTGTTCTTCTGCTTTTGGGGCAATATAATTTTTGTAAATTTCGGAGAAACTTTTCACTCTCTCATCCACGCTAGATTTTTCAGGAGTTTGTCCCTTAGTTTTTACAAACTTTAGCATTTTTTCTGACATTAATTTAAATACCCATATTTACTGTTTTATTGGTAATATTTTCATAAAAGTACCAATTTTAAAACCTTAATTAGGTCAATAATTATGATCAAATTTGACACAATTAGTAATTAATTACGTAAAAATCGACCAATTATTGTTTTTCAATTATTCATTGTAAACAGTTTATAACTAATTATTAAATTTATAATGGCATTTTCCTAGACTAAAGCTTTGCTCATGGACGATTTATTAAAAATTACAATTCTAGGCATTGTCCAAGGTGTTACTGAGTTTTTACCCATTTCCTCCAATGCACATTTAATAATAGTAGAGCAATTATTAAATTACCAAAATAACAATGAAATACTAAATCTTGTTTTTCACTTAGGTTCTTTATTTGCAATTATTACTTATTTTTTTTCAGAACTTTTAGGATTATTAAAAAAACCCAAAATAATTTTAAATCTGGTCATTGCAACTCTTCCAGTGGTTATTATTGGATATTTTGTATTTAAATTTCGTCTTATAGACTATGGAAATTTTCCAATTAAAATAATTGCGATAACCACAATTATTTTTGGAATTATTTTATTTTTAAGCGATAAAATAAAAATTACAAAAAAATTATATTTAGACCTTAACACAAAGAATTCTTTTATAATTGGAATATTTCAAGTGATAGCTTTAATTCCAGGGGTAAGTAGATCTGGAATTACATTAACAGCTGGTCGTTTTCTTGGGTATTCAAGACTCGATGCTGCAAAGTTTTCTTTTTTTTTATCAATACCCACTACAGCTGGAGCGTGTTTTCTTGGAATCTTAGATTTAATAAAAATGGATAGTGCAGATTTTAATTATATTGCCATTGTTGCATTTATAGTTTCATTTATTTCATCTTATCTAACAATAAAATATTTTTTATCTTTTATATCAAGATTTAATTTAAATTTTTTTATTTATTACAGAATAATACTCGGGGTAATAATATTATTATTTATTTAACGATTTGTTTGGCTAAAAATATAATTAGGTAAAATAATCTCAACGCTTCTTGTATATATGCCAAGTTCTGAAAAACCTGGGTAGTGATTAGAGCAAATATTATCTGATCTTAATATTTCAAGCTGATCTTCTGTAAGTAAAGGATTAGGAAATAATTGCATTATTTTTGCTTGTATTCTTGAAATAAAATCTGGAAGTTCAACTATTAATCTTTTTTTATTTAGAGAGACCAGCAAGGTCTCAATTAATTCTTTAAACGTATAAATCTTAGGCCCTCCCAATTCATAAACCTGACTAGGATTGATATCTTCTATTATTTTAATAATTGCGTCAGTAACATCTCCTACATAGCAAGGTTGAAATTTTGTTTTGGCACCAGCAAGCGGAATGATAGGTAAAAGATTTATTAATTTATTAAATAAATTAAAAAAATTATCATTAGTTCCAAATACAATGCTGGGCCGTAAAATAACGGAATTTTTAAAATTACTAGTAATAACCTGTTCGCCTTGAAATTTTGATTTAATATATAAAGAATTAGAATTTTCTTTTGCACCCAGT
>SXSU01000041.1 GCA_005793345.1 Bdellovibrionales bacterium | reverse complement strand
TGGTGATGGCTCTGGATTAGTTTACAGTGAAGGTTCAGATTTTCTAATAGGTGGTGAATCGTACTACGCCAATATTCGAGCTGTGGATAATGCCGGTAATTCTGGTTTAGCTGTACAATCTGGGAGCTGGGTTGCACCTATATGTCCTACTAATTTCATTGCTGCTCCAGCAAAACCGCCTTATACCAATTTACCATTTTGTGTTTCTAAGTATGAAATGAAACTCAAGTATAATGGATCAATTGTTGCTGATGGAAATTTCACTGCAGCACTTAATTATGATACTGACTACGAAACTCCAGCAGAGCGAGCAAAATATGTTGCAGTGTCTGATCCCAATGGCCAACCTTGGACATACATTTCTCGCGGAGAAAACGGTGCAGCTACAGGTCAAGGTGCAATAGAAGCTTGTCAAAACATGGGCGCAGGTTATGACCTCATATCCAATGCCCAATGGCAGACTATCGCTCAAGATACAGAGCTAACAGCATCAAATTGGACAAGTGGAGTCGTTGGCTCAGAAATGATGTACCGAGGTCATTCTGACAATAGTTCAATTTTATTATCTGTTACAAATATTAACGATGGCTATGATCAAACGGGTAATAACGCTGGTCAAGTTTGGGGGAGTGGTAAAGAACAACGTAGAACACTCAATATGTCTAATGGTGAGGTTATTTGGGATATGGCAGGTAACGTTTGGGAATGGGTAAAAGAAAATAATACAACTAATTTTGGATCGAGCAGTTACATTTCGCAAATTACAGATGCAAACCATGCAGTCACCGGAACAGTTGGTCCACTAACTGGGACAACAAAATACTTATTTGGGCCATCAGGCACCTATACGGGACTTGGTGCTTCTCAATATGGTGGTTTGGGCTATGGTTATGTTAATTTCAGCGCTGGTGCCGTTTTTCGTGGTGGGTATTGGGGCAGCCATACTTCGTCGGGCGTTTTCGGCGCTAGTAGCATCAATCCGACGGCTATGAGCTATACTATCGGCTTCCGCTGTACTTTCCAGTAGCCCTTCTGAAAGAGCTGCAGTTATTTTAAACTCAAAGTAGTTTTTAAGTAATGAATTGAGAAATCGTATCTTCATATGTTAATAAAATTAATTAATCGATTATTTTTTGGAATTTTGTAAAGATGAAGTATGGTTTGTATTAACATTAGAGTAGTTATGAAAGCTATTTGGATTTGTATTTTGATTGAGGAGTACAGGAATTAATTTTTCTGAAGCCTGAGACTCTAAGGGTTGCATTGCTGCGATCGAAGAAACTGTCAAAGTTAAAAGTACCGCAGTTTTGACTATTGGAGGTCCTGGAATAGTTTTAGCTTTTTGCAATGCGGGTCTTAAAATCCGATTCAAAAAATACTTAGCTGTTTCAAGTTCCTCTTTCCACCTTCTTTTTAGTGCCTCAGTTATGAATTCATCAGACTCAATTGTTAAATGACTGCTCTTAACTTGAATTTGACTATTATATTCAACAATTAAGGATTCTAAAGTTTCTATTGGTTTTTTTGAATATAATTCTATTAATTCAGATATAATTGCAGAGTCTGGGGTTCCATAAGAATTAACATTGAAAATGAAAAGAAATAAAAAAATTATTAGTTTCATATTTAATGTAATATGCAAATCTCTTTCCTGATATAATTCAAATGGAAATTAAAAATTTAGATTTCTTTTAGTGTTAAATTGCATAGAACCTTGTTTGATGTCTAAAAAATCAACAACTTTTCGGGTCTCCATCAAATAAGTGTAACTAATTGATTCTCTGTCCTTATAAATCTGGAGTTTAAATACCCACAAACTTGCATGATCTTAAGTCGAAAATAAAACTTATTTCAAAAAAGAAGAGAAATATTTATTCCTCTTAGTAGCAAACAGACTTTGAACCGTTTGGTTGATACTATTGATCATGAGTAGATATGGAAATTAAAAGTTGAAAACATTGCATAATTTTTATTTTAGTTAGAAGATTATAATTACAAACTAAGATACCAATCAAAGGGAGTACATTTGTCTATGACTCAAATAAAATTTCCTAAATTATTTTCACCTTTAGATCTAGGATTTACTCAATTAAAAAATAGAGCCGTTATGGGCTCTATGCATACAGGGTTGGAAGAAACTAAGAATGGCTTTGATAAAATGGCTGCTTATTATGAAGAAAGAGCAAGGGGTGGAGTAGGGCTAATTGTTACAGGCGGTATTTCACCAAACTTTGCAGGGAGAGTTGCTCCATTTTCGGCACAGTTAAGCTTTTTTTGGCAAGTTAAAAATCATCAAAAAATTACTGATGCTGTTCATAAAGCAGGTGGAAAAATTGCTCTTCAAATTTTACATGCTGGACGATATGCATTTCATCCTCTATCAGTTGCTCCGTCTTCTATAAAAGCACCTATAAGTCCATTTAAACCATGGGCATTGAGTGGATGGGGAGTAAAAAAAACAATAAGAGATTTTGTTAATTGCGCTTCTCTTGCGCAAAAATCTGGATACGATGGCGTTGAAGTAATGGGTTCAGAAGGTTATCTTATTAATGAGTTTTTAGTAAGTAAAACAAATAAACGCAAAGATGAATGGGGTGGAGATTATTCTCAACGTATGCGTTTTGCAGTTGAGATAGTTAAGCAGATAAGAGAAAAGGTCGGCCCTAAATTTATAATTATTTTTCGATTATCTATGATAGATTTAATTGAAAATGGAAGTAACTGGGATGAAGTAGTTCAATTAGCAAAAGCAATTGAAGCCGCTGGCGCTACTATTATAAATACTGGTATTGGTTGGCATGAAGCTCGTATTCCGACAATTGCAACGATGGTTCCCCGTGGTGCATTTACATCAGTGACACATAAGTTAAAAAAAGAAATCAAAATCCCACTTATAACTACAAATAGAATTAATACTCCTGAAGTTGCAGAAAAAATTCTAAGCCAAGGTGATTCTGATATGGTTTCAATGGCTCGCCCTTTTTTAGCTGATCCTGAATTTATGAATAAAGCTCAATTAGGAATTGAGAACGAAATCAATACTTGTATAGGTTGTAATCAAGCCTGTTTAGATCATATATTTGCACAAAAAATTGCAAGCTGCTTAGTTAATCCTAGAGCGTGTAATGAAACTGAACTTAAATATTTACCGACATCGAAAAAAATAAAAATTGCAGTGGTTGGAGCAGGTCCTGCTGGGTTATCATTTTCAATTGTGGCGGCTCAACGTGGTCATGAGGTGCATTTATTTGATATGAACTCTGAGATAGGTGGACAATTAAATCTTGCAAAAAAAGTTCCTGGCAAAGAAGAGTTTTATGAGAGTATAAGATATTTTTCAAAAATGATTCAAAAATATAATGTTAATTTAAAATTAAATCATAAAATTACTTCTCACGAAATTATTGAGTCCCAATATGACAAAATAATAATGGCGGTTGGAGTAAAGCCCAGGACTCCAAATATTGAAGGGATCAACCATGCAAAAGTAATTTCATATTATGATTTATTAAATGGAAAAAAACAAATTGAAAGTGGTGCAAGTGTAGCAATTATTGGTGCAGGAGGCATAGGTTTTGATGTCGCTGAGTTTTTAACTGAAAAAGATCATTCTTTAAGTTTGGATCAAAATGAGTTTGCTAAACATTGGGGAATAGATTTTACCGTAGAATCTCGTGGTGGTGTTACTGGGGTAAAACGAAATATTCATCCCCCAATTCGAAAAGTTTATTTACTTCAAAGAAATGAAAGTAAAATGGGTGAGAGATTAGGTAAAACTACAGGTTGGATTCATCGTGCGATGTTAAAAGATAAACAAGTCGAAATGTTAAATGGAGTAACTTATGAAAAAATTGATGATCAGGGATTACACATATCTCATCAATCGAAACGACAAATATTAAATGTTAATTATATTGTAACATGTGCTGGGCAAGAGTCTAACCGTGAATTATATAGTGAGCTTCAAAATAGTAATCAACATTTTAAAAGTAATACTATTTTAATTGGAGGGGCGGATGTGGCATCAGAACTTGATGCAAAAAGAGCAATAGATCAAGGTGCAAGATTAGCAGCAACAATAGAGCTTAGTTAATATTTATTTGCTGGATTTTGCTACTTGCTTAAAAAAATCTATTCAATTGAATATATTTTTTTAAGCTCATCAAAATGCCGTTGTTTAATGTGTCCTTGTCGACTGCACATAAGGTCAGTTGTATCGATTTGGTAACCAATTATTGCTTTTGTAGAATCATCATAAAATTCTAAATAACAATCTGGAAAACCTAACACATGACCAAATTCATGTCTAATTGTCCATTGCACATCGTATTCTGTTAGTGGTGCATTTGCATCCATTACAATTGTGTTTCCACCTAATCCATTTACGTGAGGAGTTGTTCCTTCTTCAAATTCTATATGAATATCAGCATTTTTCTCAAAATCGAGTTTTAAATTCCAATTTTTCCATGCCCATTCTTCTTCGATATTTTTTTTAAGAAAATTTTCAATAGCTTGATCTTCAACAAATTGAAAGGGAACCGTGGTTAAAAAAGTAGAACCATTGCTTGTCCATTTTATATCATTTCTTTTGACTTCAACAGGGATATCAAAAAATAAATTATAAATCCCCTCTGAAAACTTCATGAATGTTTTAAAATGATTTTCATAAAAATGAGATAGATTATTGAATTTTGAAATTTCATCATTAATAAATTTTTCACATTCATCTTTTTCTATTTTGGAGTTTAAGCAAAGAAGCCATATGTTGGACCGAATTTCGTTTTGTTGGTCTATTGGCAAAATTCTAAAATTTTGAAATTGATTTTCTATATTGTGAATTTTCTTAAAGTAATAATATCCGCGAATATCATTATATTTATTTTCTTCGAGATAATTTAAATAAGGTTTTAATAGAATCCATCTCGCTGCCGTTTGATATAAATGATCAATTGCAAGGCCATTTTTAATATAATCTTTTATATCTTCAGGTGGAGTTTTGGTATAAGTCTGATTCTCAATTAATATTTTTTTATATATTGTTGGAAGCGATAAAAATAAATTTTTATATTGCTCCATTATAATTTGATAATTATAAATAGATGGTTTTTCGATTGGGTACCCTTTTTGCGTTTCAGAAGATGAAAAGCTAATATCTGGCGCATTAGGGTTTTCTTTGTTTTGATTAATAAACTTAAGCCATTCAAGATTTCGTTTCCCTAATTCTAAGATTTTCTGCAAATCACTGGTTTCTGAATCTAGATTAAAATCTAAGTAATTAAATGTATTTTTATCAATTAACTTTTGATACTCTTGACTTGTAAGATCAAGTGGTAATTGGAAGGCTTGGTGCACATTTAATTCTGCATGAATAGTTGAAGTAAAAATTAATAGAAACAATGAAATAGATTTTTTTAAAATAAGTTTTTTCATGAAGTAATGAACATATATTACTACACTTTTGTCAACCTTTACAATTGCTGAACTTGATGAATTGTATTAATTAAAGGTTATCCGGCCTTCTTGAAAGGCAAAGAAGTTTCTAAATTACTCTCAATAGGTTTTGGTAATGTAGCTTTAATTTTCAATTCGATTGAATTATTCATCTTCTCCCATTCATCATCATGTGAAATTATTTTCAATCCAGTTTCTCCTGTTGATGTGTTCCATACTGGTTCTGCTATTAAGTTTGACTTTTTATTTGGGCCAAGCGTAACTGTAAGTGAATAATTATTTTTATCTAGTACTTCATTTGCTTTTAGCTTTAATCCGTTTTTAGAAATATCAAATACGGGAGCTAGTTTTACACCTTCGTGTCTAGATTTTTCATCTGAAATTAATCCTAAAGTTCTAATTTCGTGTCTAAGGCGAGCAGTTTTTTGTTTATCAACTAAATCTTCAAAATTTTTAAAACCATAAATTCTGCTAAAATCATTTTTAATATTTTCAGAAAATCTAGAATTGAAATCTGGAACTGATTTATAAATATCTCTAAACGTAAATTGATTCAAATAATTATCTGATAAAGTATAATACTCTTTGAATGGATAAATTTCTGTTGAAAGTTGTGATTTAGTCATAAATGTGTAGAGATTATTTACATCAGGTTTATTTTTATAAGTAGATTTAAAAATATCAAATGAAGTTTCAACTGGAATTTTAAGTGCTACAGCTGGAGCGCCATTAGCAAATTCATAACCATTTATTACATGATTTAAATTCATAGGTTTAAACATATAAAATGCCTCATAGAAATCAGACATTGCAGGGTTTACTGCAATTACAAAATAATCTAGTCCGTGCCACTCTTTAGCATACCGCCAAAAATAGCGTATAAAATAATGGAATAAAGCACCTTTAGAAGCTCGATATTTCGGGTGAATTGCTAATCCAGAAATTTCAGCTAAAACTTTACCATTTTTACGTAGAGGGGATAAGTCATATGTTTTATCCATAGGTAAACCTGATACATTATCTCTAATTATAAGTAATGTTCCAATAACTTCACCTTCCCAAAGAGCAATTACATTTAATGTAGTAGGAAGAAGATGATATGGCGTTAAGCGAAGACCTTGAGGATCTTCTTTCATGTATCCAAATTCAACATAACAATCATGAAGTAATCTTGACGCTTTTAAAAACTCTTCTTTTGATGAAACAAATCTAAATTCAAGTCCCTCTGGAGTATCCATAGGTAATTTCAAAGTCGATCGTATAATTGGAAGTTTCATAAATTTAGGAAGTGTAGAAATAACTTTTTTTGAAATTTTAGAACTCATGGAACATCTCCCTTATAAATACTAATTTATTCAAACTAACTTATCTTAAATACTTTATCATAAATTTAGAATTTTCTCTAAAAAAAATGTTAAAGTCTCAATTCAGTTCGAATGATAAAAAATATTTTTTCTAATAGTTGAGTTCTAATTAAATTTCCGACTTAAAATGAGAATTCATATTTGATCTATGATACAAATCTTAATAGTTCTAGATAAAAAATTCTTTAGTGCAAATCTAACTAATGGGTTTGTAATAGAGGCTACTTTTCACTTACAAACTAATCTGTTATTTAATATTTTGGTGAAATATTTTGTTGCTTTAAAGATGGTGGGATTTTTTTAATAAAAACTAACTAATGATAGTGCAGACTAATTTAGTGATGACTATCTAAGCACTATTGGAAAGCGCAACGAAAGCCCACAGCGTAGTTCAGGCTCGTCGGATCGCCGCCCAAAAGCACGCCGAAAACGCCCGAGTACGTAGCGTAGTGCCAGACCCCACCACGAAGGACGGCGCCGGCATTGAAATTAATATATCCATAGCCCAATCCACCATATTGAGTAGCACCAAGACCAGTATAGGTGCCTGACGGCCCAAATAAATATTTTGTAGTTCCTGTCAGTGAGCCAACGGTTCCAGTTACTGCATGGTTTGCATCTGTAATTTGCGAAATGTAACTGCTCGATCCAAAATTAGTTGTATTGTTATCTTTTACCCATTCCCATACGTTACCAGCCATATCCCAAATAACCTCACCATTAGACATAGTGAGTGTTCTACGTTGCTCTTTGCCGCTACCCCAAGCTTGACCAGCGTTATTGCCTGTTTGATCATAGCCCTCGTTAACATTTGAAACTGATAATAAAATTGAACTATTGTCAGAATGACCTCGGTACATCATTTCTGTACCAACAGCTCCACTCGTCCAATTTGATGGTGTTAACTCTGCATCTTGAGCGATGGTCTGCCATTGGGCATTGGATATGAGGTCATAGCCTGCGCCCATGTTTTGACAAGCTTCGATTGCACCTTGACCTGTAGCTGCGCCGTTTTCTCCACGAGTAATGTTTGTCCAAGGTTGACCACTGGGATCAGACACTGCAACATATTTTGCTCGCTCTGCTGGAGCTTCGTAGTCAGTATCATAGTTAAGAGCTCCAGTGTTATTTCCATCAGCAACAATTGATCCATTATACTTGAGCTTCATTTCAAACTTTGCAACGCAAAAAGGTAAAGTTGTGTAAGGTGATTTTGCGGGAACGGCTATGAAATTAGTTGGACATTGCAGAGCAGTCCAATTTGGTGATCTTCGAATGGGCCCTTCTTCCAAACTGGTATTAATGGCTTTTATGTTTACGTAATAAGATTCTCCACCAGATAGAAAATCGGCACCTTCGCTATAATTAATTCCAGAAGCTCCAGATCCTGTTACAGTAGTAAAAGATTTTATTAAAAGGTCATCGCTCGCTCGATGGATTTCTATTTTGTATGAAATATCCTGTCCTCTAGAATCTACACTATCTGTAAAAGTAAAAGTTGGTGTGGCTTGTTTAAAAAGAGTGGGCAAAGTTCCAACAGTGATCACCCCTGGTTGGGTTGGCGCAGGTTGAAAAACACAGCGGAAGCCGCTTCCGGGAGTTAGATATGCCGAACCAAAACTTAAATTTACGTAGAATACTCCTGAACTAATATCATAATTACCACCACCACCACGAAAGATACCGCCGGCGTTAAAAAATACAAAGCCATTTCCAAGACCACCATATTGAGAAGCACCAAGACCCGTATAGGTGCCTGATGGCCCAAATAAGTATTTTGTTGTCCCAGTTAGTGGGCCAACTGTTCCTGTGATTGCATGGTTTGTATCTGTAATTTGCGAAATGTAACTACTCGATCCAAAATTAGTTGTATTATATTCTTTTACCCATTCCCAAACGTTGCCTGCAAAATCCCAAATAATCTCACCATTAGACAAAGTGAGTGTTCTACGTTGTTCTTTACCACTGCCCCAAGCTTGACCAGCGTTATTACCCGTTTGATCATAGCCATCGTTAATATTTGTTACAGATAATGAAATTGAACTATTGTCAGAATGACCACGATACATCATTTCTGTGCCAACGACTCCACTCGTCCAATTTGATGGTGTTAATTCTGCATCTTGAGCGATGGTCTGCCATTGGGAATTGGATATTAAGTCAAATCCTATACCCATATTTTGACAAGCTTCGATTGCTCCTTGACCAGTTATTCCGTTTTCTCCACGAGAAATATATGTCCATGGTTGGCCACTCGGATCAGACACCGTAACATATTTTGCTCTTTCAATAGGGGTTTCATAGTCACCATCATAATCGTGTGCATTAGTAAAATTCCCGTCTGCAACAATGCTACCGTTGTATTGAAGTTTCATTTCAAATTTAGAAACGCAAAATGGCATCGAGCTGTATGGAGGTTTGGCTGGAACAGCTATGAAATTAGTTGGACATGTGAGCGCAACCCAGCTCCCAGTTTGTACAGCAACACCAGTATTACCTGCATTATCTACAGCTCGGATTTTAGCATAGTATGATTCACCACCTGTTAGTAAATCTGAACCTTCATTATAAACTAATCCAGAGCCATCACCTGTCGCGGTCACATAAGATTTTACAACCGAATTATCTGAGGTTTTTCTAATTTCTATTTGGTAAAAAGCGAGACCACTTAGAGCATCTGTACTGTCAGTAAAAGTAAAAGTTGGAGTTTGTTGTTTATATACAGTTGGAACAGTACCAACTGTAACTGAACCAGGAGTTGTTGGCGCTGCTGTATCAACAGTCCAACCATCACTCACAGATTCAGTTGAATAGTTGCCAGCATTGTCCACAGCTCGAACTGCAAATCGATAGTTCACACCATTGATTAGAGTTAATCCTGTAACTGTATTATTACTTTCAAAAGTTGCAAAGTTAGTTACATCAAGATCTGTATTCGTGTGATCAATAATTTTTACTTCGTGACGAGCAATACCGCTTCCGCTATCAGTTCCATTTATAAAAGTTAAATTAGGGGTCTGATTTGTAGAGTTTGACCAAATGCCATCTTCAAGTAAAGTTGGCGCAGTTGGTTTGTTTAAATCAGTTTGGTTTATGTTCTTTGGATTTAAGTCTTCATATGAATAACGAAGGTAACAACCAGTGAGTAAAAGTAAATGACATAACAAAATGATTTTTATGATTTTCAAATAACGTCCCAAAAAAATCATTTTTAAGTCCCTCCTAGCACCTAACAAGTTTAACATGTTTAATAATTCGAGTTCAAAAAAATTGAAAATTCGTTTCAAAAATATACGATAACGACTCATTTCAAGATTCTTTATCTTCTGAGTGTAACTGATTTATTAGGAAGCGGAGTTTTAATATACCCAGTTCGAAATGATCAGACTTTTATTTAGCTATTATTCGGAGATAAAAATTAACTGACCCGCTTTTATGTCATTTTTGTGTTTTAAATCATTTAGTGCTAGCAATTTATTTAATGGAACATTAAATTGTTTAGCAATTCTAATTAATGTGTCTCCTCTACTAATTTTATATTTTCTTAAATTTGATTTTTTTGCAAAAATAACTTTTTTATTTGAGCTACTACCTTTTATTGAAATCTGATTTTCTTTTGCGAGGAAGAGATACTTATCACTGCTTGGAATTATAATTTTTGTATGTTCTGGAATTTTAGATTTGTTTAAATAAATTCGTTTTGTGAAATGAGGATTATAAAACATTGCAAGTTGAATATCTCCTTTAAAAAATTCGATAATATCGGTGAATCCAATTGGTGATTTTGTTTTTATATTATCTAATTGAAGTGTATTTACTTTGCAAATATCATTAAAATATTTATCGGCGTTTTTTTCAACCTCAAGTGCTGCTAAAAAAGTATAATAAAAATTTCTAGAAGCAAAACCAAAACTATTTGTCACATCTCCTTCTTTGATAATTTGGTGAAGATCGTTTGTTTTATTTTTAACAACTAATCTTGCCATCCCATTTGCACCATGATTGTATGCTGTTAAAGCAAGTGCCCAATTGTTTAATTTTATATAATTTGACTTTAAAATATTTGCTGCCATTTTGGAAGCTTCCAGAGGGTGATTACGATAATCCATAAAATTATTTCGTTTTAGTTGTCCTCTTGCAACAGATGGCATTATTTGCCAAATTCCTGATGCTCCAACTTTTGAGATTGAAAAAACATTAAAAGAACTTTCAACAAAGGGGAGCCGTGTAAGTTCTAAAGGTAAACCTTCTCCTCTAAAAATATCTTCAATGTAAGGTAAAAACCGACCAGAATCTTGAATTGCTTGTTTCATCCGATTACTTTGACCAAGCTGAAATCGAATTTGATTTAAATGTGCTGCATTTGCAAAATCATCACTTGAAGTATTAGTTGGAAAACTAGATTTTATTTTTTCATCGTATGAATTTAAATCTGAGGCTGATGGATTTGTACTTAATTTAGTAAGTGAAAAAGCAATGCGCTCTTTGGCTTGTTGAATAAGATTTTCTTTAGCTTTTTCTTTTTCTCGTGCTGAAATATTATTATTTTCAATAATAGAATTAAAATCTAAGGTTTCATAAACAATAGAAGGATTGTCAATATTATGTATTACACCTTCAGTGGTTGAATATTTTGTATAAATTGAAATCCAGAAGTCTACATTTGATTTAAATCGATCTTCAACTTTGAAAGTGTTATCCGCATATCCAAGGGTATTAGTTTGATTTTCAAAAGAAGGAGCAGTCCATGGAATATAATTTTCTAGTAAATCTGCATTAATCGATTTGCAATTAAGAGGGTCATTTGCAAGTGCCATTTGATAATTTATAACTATTAAAACTATAATGCTAAAAACTAAAAAAATAAATTTTCTGATAAAAATCATTTGAATTCCTTTTCAAATAATGTCTCAAACTTCTTCTGTATTTGGTTTGGCTATTATATTTTAAATCAACTCACATAAAAATTAAAACTTTGTTTTAAAACTAGCTAATTTCTGGATGTTTCTGGATGTTATTATGAAAATGCAAACTTTAGTTTGTATTTTCATAATACGGGGAGATTGAAAATCGCCCCAAACAAACAGGAAAATAACTGCTAATAATTATGTCTGATAAAATTGCGAAGCAATCAGACTTAATTATTAGCAGTTATTTCAATTCAGTTTTTCAGTTAAATTATTTAGTAAGTTATCAAAAGATGATCGGACTTTGGCCCCGTCCTGAGGACCATTATGAATAAGTACAAAAGTAATAACTTCACCATTTTCTAACCCCATATAGCCAGCCAATGTGTTCACACCTGTTAAGAGTCCAGTTTTAGCTCTTATCCAACGACGAGCATTTCCGTTTTTCATTCGATTTTTAAGAGTTCCATCGACTCCAGAAATTGGAAGTGCATTCAAAAAATGAGAAAATATTCTAAAATCTTTTCTCATCATTTCTAGTATTTTGATCATTGAGTTGGGAGTAAATTTATTTTCTCGAGTAAAGCCTGATGGATTATAGAGTTCAAACTCCTGTGAGGTAACTCCGGCCTTGTTAAGAGTTTCTTTGATGAGTTCAATTCCTTTTGCTAGTGTACCTTGACCATATTTATATGCAGATAAGTTTTTAGTGAGCATTTCTGCCACATAATTGTTAGAAAATTTATCCATATCTGCAACAATATACTCAAGTGGTTTACTTTCAGATTTTGCTAAAATTTTAATTGAAGTAGGTGCTTTTCCAGTTTGTATAGAACCTGATAATGAAATATTTCTCTGTTTTAGAAAACTAATCACATTAGCGCCAACCCATGAAATCGGATCTGATACACCTTTGTAAACAGCGATTTCAGGACTTTTGAGATCAATCTTTCCACTCACAATTATAGTATCTTTTTTAGTTTTCGTATTATATTTTCTTTCAACTGAATAATCTGTTTTAGAACCTGTTTTTAAATTATTCACAAGTTCAACATAATCACTCTCTGGATCTGTAATTGCTTTTGCTTTAGCTCCAATGTTATCTCCAGGTCTTAAAAAAATATTTATAGTGTTCCAATTTAAAGACATGGCTCCCACTGGTGAATCATAAGCGCGATCGACTCTAACGCTTTCTCTGCTTTCATCAAAGCGAATATCATCAAAATAAGAATCATCAATAATTAAATTTCCTTCAATTTTTTTTATTCCTGTTCGAGTTAATACGTTAATAAGATACCAAAGACTTTCGCTCACAAAGCTAGGGTCTCCTCCTCCGATGAGATATAAATCTCCTTTTAAGATATCGTTTTCAATAGTTCCATTTGTTGCAAATTTAGTTTCTAATTTATTTAAGTTTTCGAGTTGATCAAAAACAGCAGCAGTAGTTGCGATTTTAGTAATTGAAGCAGGGATCATCATTTTATTTGAATTTGTAGAGAAGAGTTCAGAGCCATTATAATAAAAAACAATTCCTAGATCAGATTTATTAACTCCAATATTTTGAACTTGTTTATCAATAATTTGTGACCATTTTTTAGTAACATCTGAATTGAAACAATTTTTTTGTTCTGCTTGCAAAGAAATAGGGGTGATATCAATGAATATACAAATCAAAGTTAGGAATATTGTTTTTGAATAAATTTTTTTTAAAATATAAGTTCGCATATGATTGCCATCACTTTCGTAAACTTGACTTAAGTCTTTATGACTATAGCTAAAGTTTAACTCTATTAAAATATTACTCAACCACACACGCTAGGCGTCGGACTAGTTATTTAAAATTTTCTTTTGAAGTTACAAAAAATGACGAGAAGGTATTGTATGAAAAAAAGAGAGTGGATTTACATATTATTACCATTGTTTTTAGTTTGGTTTGTAGATGCTTCGACAAAACAATGGGCTATTGGTTTAACAAAAATTATAAGTTTTAAATATGTTCATTTTGTAGTTAGTCATAATCATGGTGCATTTTTAGGTTTATTTTCAAATTTACCACCACTATTAAGAGTTGTGACCTTATCAACATTTGGAGCCTTTTTAGTTTTTGCATTTGCAATGTTACAATATATTTTACCAATAAGATCAATGAAGCTTAGAATTGGTTCAGCAATTTTAATTGGTGGTATTATTGGAAATGTTTTTGATCGCATACGCTGGGGATATGTTGTTGATTTTTTAATTATTGGAAAAGAAAAAGTTTTTATGTCGCCACCCTTTAATCTTGCTGATGCTTTACAGTGGGTTGGTTATATTTTAATTTGCGTTGCTGTTTTTCGAGATGGAAACTTACTTTGGCCGACAGAGAACTCTCGTAAAAATATTTGGATAGATCCAAAGTTCCAATATCGATATATATGGCTGCTCATTATTATGACGACATCAATATCATTAATTGCTGGAGTTTTTGCATTCACATTTTTGCGAGTTACAATAATTGAATTAATAGGAAAGAATAATTATATACTAAGTAAATTTATGATTCCATTTATTGGCACCTATATTGTTATTACTTTATCATTTTGCTTATTACTGATTCTTGTTGGGAGGATTTTATCACATCGGACTGCTGGTCCAATATATGCTTTTCAAAAATATATATTTGGATTATTAAAGGGCGAAGACCGTCAATTTAAATTGAGAACAAGTGACGATTTTAAACAATTAGAAGCACTTGCAAAAAAGATAAAAGAAAATTTAAATATTCCAATAAAAATTGTAATTGATGATAATTTGGATAATAAATCTGATAATTCCTTACTTGAAAAAATTGAAGAAGCTCCGAGTTTAAAATTAGTTCCCACTTTAGAAAAAGACGAAAATGAACCACCCGATATATCAACGCTTGACGAATTAGAGAAAATTGATTCAGATCTCAATAAATTGATTAAGAAGGGAAGTTAGTGTGAGCGATCGATATTTTAACCGTCTTGAAGGACATTTTCAAGGATTTCAAAATACATCATTATATTATCAAGAATGGTTAAGTAAAGATCCTAAGGGATTATTAATTATAACTCATGGTCACGGTGAGCATTCTGAGTGTTATCTAAGATTAGTGAATGGGTTATCTACAAGTGGATGGTCTATTTGTTGCTGGGATTGGCGTGGTCATGGAAGAAGTGATGGTAAACGAGGTTATGCCGCAAATTTTTCTGATTATTGTGAGGATTATAATTTATTTTTAAATTTTATTTTAACTCAAGAAAATGTAGCTGACTTACCTGTTGTTGTTCTTGGTCACTCTATGGGTGGTTTAATTCAAGCTAAAACTTTATATGATAAGGGAGCAAATTTATCTGGTCGAATACAGGCACAGATATATAGTGCACCTCTTATGGGATTAAGTGTTGATGTACCATTAGTAAAAGATTTAGCCGCACTAATGGCATATCACATTTATCCAAAATTGACTTTATGGAATGAACTTAAAAAATCGCAATTTACTTCAGATGCTAAAGTTCTTGAAGAGTATGATCGAGATCCATTAAGACATGATCAAATTTCACCAGGAGTTTATTTAGGAGTTCTTAAAGCTTTAGAAAAAGTTGAAATAATGGCAAAAAATAGTCATCTTCCTACATTAATGCAATTGGGAAAAAACGATACAGTTGTTTCAAATGAATCTGCAATAAGCTTTTTTAATTCTTTAAATTCAACAATTAAAAATTTAATTGTTTATGATAATTCACTTCATGAAATTTACAATGATATTGAACGTGAGAAATCATATTCAGATTTAATTCAGTTTCTAAAACCCTTCCAAAAGAATACGGGGTGATTGAAAATCACCCCAAGCAAACAAAAGAATAACGGCGCATGATTTTGTCTCGCATATAATTGCGAAGCAATCAGACTTAATCATGAGCATTAGTAAGAAAAATTACTATCTTCATCAATCGTTAATGGAGCCACTGCTTTTTTGAGATCATAATTTTTATCAGTCACAATAATCAAAGTAGAATATTTATATGCGTAATCACCAGTTACTTTCCCTTTTCTAGTAGCAGGAACTAAGTCTGTTCCGACTTGGCCAACTAAATGATAGAGGCGTTGAGCTCTATGAGATTGTAATCGAGTGCAACCATGTGAAGATTTTTTTCCTAAATTTCGTGAAGCAAAGGTCATTTCAAATTCATTAAAAGAATGAAGGGCGATATCGCCATTAAAAAATAATGCCCAATACATATCTACAGAGCCATATTTCGAAGACTGGTGGTTAGGTGAGAACCCTTGAATATTATAGAGGCCAACTGGAGTTTCGTGACCAGGAACTCCTGTTGAGGTTTTCCAATAATACAATAAACCTCTTAAATTACCTTTCTTCATTTTACTTGGCGATAAATCAGATAGAGCATAATCTCGAGCATAAACTTGAACTCTTTGCCCTACTCCAAAGTTTTTGTTTGTATCTTTGTTAATTACAATAATAACTTTATAATCTCTTAGTTCTGGTATTTTTAAGGGATTTAAAATATTGTAACCATCTAATTCTGAAAATTGAGGATCTTGATAGCCAAAAGAATTGTGTTTTGGAATTTCCCAATTAGCGACATCAAATGTGGTGTCAGAGCATTTTTGTGAAGAATAATTTGATTTCGGATAAGTTGGAGATTCATTAGACTTGCATAAACTTCCAAAAAATTCTTGTTCTTGAATATCGTCCCTAAAACCAAATGGAGATTCAGCTTGAGAATTGTTTGAAAAACTTAAAATCATTAACGGAGTGAATCCTAATATGATTAATGAATTTTTTAAAGATTTATAGTAATTAATTATAAGAAAATCTAACTTGCTTTTCATAAATTCAAAATTCCTCAAGATAATTTAAAATGTAAAAGTGGATCAAGAATAGCTAAGTCGACCCAATCTATTTAAGCATAAGCAACTCTGATGCCATTGCTTTTATTAAAGAATAAAATATAAAGTCTTAAATCTAAGAGGGGAGTTATAGTTTTTTTTTATTTTTTTTACTTTAAAAAAACATAATAGTTAACATTTTTTGTCTCAATGGTGACAAATCTCAATTGACCACACTTAATGAAAGTAGATACAATATAATTCGAGGTGATTGAAAATCACCTCGAACAAACAAGAAAATAATGGCGCATGATTTTGTCTCGCATATAATCGCCCAAGCGATCAGACTTAATCATGAACATTGGTGAAACATAATAATTTTTCTACCGGGGGAATAATGCGAAATTTGGTAAATGTTTTAATGACGGTAATATTTTTTTGTTCATGTCAGTCTACAAATAAAAATGTAAATTCGCAGGAGCCAAATTCACAAACATCGCAAGTTCAAAATTCTGAGGCAGTTTTTTCATGGCCAATACAAATGCAATTGTTAACAGCTCAATTTGGAGAAGTACTGCCTTTGCTTTCTGAACCAAGTAAAATACAAAGCCCAGAATCAAAAAAAGATATTCAGCTTAAACTTGAGAGAATTAAAACTCTTGCCCATAATATAAATGAAAAAACTGTACGTCCTGATAAAGATCCAAGTATTAAATTTATTTCAGATCGATTTGAAGAAAATATTGGGTTAGCTTTAGAGTCTTTTCAATCTGGTCATTATGATTTTGCACGAAGTGTTTATAAAAATGCAATGAGCCAATGTGTTCAGTGTCATACTCGAATGGAAATTGGGCCCTCTCTATCTAATCCAAATTTTGTTAAATCAATTCAAAATATTTCTATTGTAGAACGTATTCAACTTTTAATCGCAAGTAGGTATTTTGAAGATGCTATTAATGAAATTAATTCTGCTTTTTCAAATGGTGAGAGTTTATCAATAGTTGCTTGGCAAAAACTAGTTCAGTTGGGATTTGTTTTACATGTTCGTTATAAAGGTGATGTTAAAGGTGCTGAAAATTTTGTAACTCAATTATCTAAAAACTCACATCTTCCATATTTTATAAAAAGAAACTTAGAGTTTTGGAATGCAAGTCTTAAAACTTGGAAAGATTCACCACAAGGAACTCCATCCTTAAAAGTGGCTAATGATTTAATATCGAAAGCTGAAAAACTTCAGAAAGATTCCAGAAGTGAAGGTGGAACTGTCGATTTCTTGCGAGGAGCACATTTGCTTCACCAATTTTTGGCTAAAGAAAAACCAAATCCTATTAAAGCCCAAGCGTTATACCATTTAGGTTTAATTTATGAAAATGTTAGTGAAATAGGGGCGTGGTCTATGAATGAAGATTATTATGAACTTTGTGTTCGCATAGATCCACATACTGAAATTTCACAAAAATGTTTTGCAAGATATCAAGAAAGCTTAATATCTGGATATAGTGGGACAAGTGGTTTGTATTTACCCCAAGATGTACAAAAAAAACTTAATGAGTTAAGAGCCATTGCTTTATAGTATTTAAATTAAGTTTTGAATTGAATCCCAAACTTGCTCTGCAGAAATTTCTGTCATGCAATGGTGGTGTTTCAAAGGACATTGATTGTGACCATGTTTACCGCAAGGCCTGCAATTTAAATTATTATTTTCAACCACTTTTGCTTTGTTCTGCCAAGGTCTAAATCCTAATTTTAAAGTTGTAGGACCAAAAATTGCCACCGTTGGAATATTTGCGATAGCAGCCATGTGCATGGATCCACTATCATTTGTAATTGCAATTTGTGATTTAGATAAAATTAAAAAAGAGTCCCATAGTTTATATTTCCCAGCAATATTAATGGATTTGTGTTGAGTTGCTGATTCTATATTTTCGCAAAGAGTAAACTCGTTTTTTGAACCCATCAAAACGACATCAAAATTATTATCAATAAATTTTTGGGCAATTTGATTAAATCCTTCAAGAGTCCATTGTTTGGTGGGCCAAACACTTCCTGGAAAAATAACTATATATTTTTTATTTGAAATTAATCCAAGTTGTTCCATTAATCGTGATTGAGTTGATTTATATTTATTTAGAATATCATTAAAGTTTGAAAGTAAAAGGTGATCAGGAACTTGGAAATCCATTTCGCGAGTATTTGTTTGTGAAAAGTAGACATTAAAAATACTTGTTTGATTTTGAATTAATTGAAGTTGCCGCAACGACTCACTTAATAAATAATTTTTTTTAATTCGAATATCAAAGAATAAAAAATTCCACCAGGATTTAAATCCAATTTTATTTTTTGAATTTAATTTACTAACAAACAGAGCAGAACGTAAAGATTCGTGGGGGCAAAAAATATAATCAAATTTAGAATTTAATTTTTGTTGTGCTTCTTGATAAGAGTTTTTATTCGATTTGCTAATCTCTACAAAATAATCGACAGTACCTAAATTTTTTAGAAATTCACCAAGACCCTCTCTGACTACAATAGAGATTTCGCAATTTAAATGAAGATCTCGAATTGCCTTTAACAAGGGTATCATTAAAAACACATCCCCAATAAAAGCAGTTTGTACTACTAAGATTTTTTTAATATTAGAAGGCATAGGATGTGCTCAATAGCATTGTAAATACCTGCTGCATTTCAGATGATATTGTATATTCTTGATTAATTCTTTGAATGGATTTGCCTCGACCACCTACATAGTATCCACCAAAAGTAAAATGAACTTGTTCTTTTGTTATAAATGTAAAATTAGCGGCCCAACCCAATTGATCAACGCGATCTCCATACTTATCGTCAATATTTAAATTTTTATATGAGGTTAGATTGGTAAACCACCCAGTTCTTAAGATTAAGTTAGGTAATGGTTGATATTCTATACCAAAAGCACCATTTCCCATAAGTTGATGTTGAACTTTAGAACGATAAGTGGGTAGATCAATATCAAAATATTTTTCTGCAAAATAAATTGAACCATCTAAAGAAATTTTAATTGGAAAGTCTTGGTAGGCAAAACCTAAAGATATTTTTCCTGGTATACGCGTATGCGAAGCTAAAGAAGGTTGAGAAACAGGTGTTATACTTAATGCATAAGAATTATCGGTTGTGCTTTTTTGTGTTTTAACTTCATTACTAAAATAAGAACCTGTTCCAGAGATTTCGATAGAGGGGAGTCTCACGCTTAGGCCAGAAAAAAAATACTGATTAAAATGATGTTGATGACCTAGAATTATTACGACAGAGTTTCCTAAAATACTCTTTTCTTCAGAGTAAAGATTCACAGTATTATTAGGAATATCAACTGTGCGATCTTGAACTGTTCTATTATAATCTCTTGCTGTATAATATACAGTTAAACCCAATGAATTCCATTTATCAATTTTTTTGGCTGCTGTTCCACCAACCCAAAGTGATTGATCAAGATAGCTAAGTGTTGATGTATTATTTCCAGCATTACTTATATCGCCTTTAAAAGTTTCATAATCAGGAACGACAATTGACATTCCTAGAGTGAAGTCCTCGTACTTAAACAAACTTCCCGTAGATGAAGGAATAGATTGAAAAAAGCCTTGGTTTACTCTTAATGGTGCTTTAATAAAATCTTCTTCAGAACCAATAACGGTATCAAATTTTTTATAAATTGAAACTGAGGCAGAGAAGCTGTTGCCTTCCATCCAAGCTAAGCCAGCGGGATTGTAATAGGGCCCACCTGCGGTATCGCCATAAAGTGCGGTGTAGGCCCCTCCCAAGCCTGCTGCTTGGTCGCCAATTAAGATTGAATTATAATTGGCAAAGGCAGCAAAAACAAAATTTGGAGTTAATAATAGATTTAATAATATTATAAATTTTAAAAAAATTATTTTTAACTGAACTTTATTTGAAAAACTTAAAAATGAAAAATTAATCATCCTTATTAGGATAAACAAATTTTTAGAAAAGAATCAACCTCAAGTGAGGCTCCGCCCACTAAAAATCCATTTACATTTTCAAGTTGAAGTAATTCTTTTGCGTTATCTGGTTTTACACTTCCGCCATACAAAATACAAATACGTTGGGCAACTTCTGTACCCAACTCTTGAATAAGAAAATTTCGGATGAAATCGTGAACTTCTTTAACTTGATTAGAAGTTGCAACCCTTCCCGTTCCGATAGCCCATACGGGTTCATAAGCGATGACCCAAGGCTGAGCAGGATTAATTTGTTCGATAAAAGTACGAAGTTGATCCTCACAGATTCCTAATGTTAAATTGCGATCTCTTTGCTCTAAAGTTTCACCTATACACAATACTGGAGTCAGGGATAAGCTTTGTATTAAATGTCCTTTACCTGCAATTTCATCGTTATTTTCATGAAATAATTGTCGACGCTCGCTATGGCCAATTAATATATGAGTGGCGCCAAGTTCTTTCATAACGCCTGCAGAAATTTCACCAGTGAATGCACCAGATATTTTTGAATAACAATTTTGAGACCCCCATTGAATATCACTATCCTTAAGAGAATTTGATGTTGTTTCAAGGCTTGTTGCTGGTACAAAAAAACAAATTTTATTTTGCAAATCTTGAGGACATTTAGAAATAAAATCGGTAAAAAAAGTTTTAGTTTCTGTTGGAGTTTTATTGAGTTTCCAATTGGCAGCAAACAAAATTGGTTTCATTTTATATTATTCCTTTAACACGCATCATATTAATTGTTCATGATTAATTGTCTGATAGGCTTGCGTGATTATATCCTGCGGAAATTTTACTTTAAACTTTTATTACAATACAATTAAAAGTTTTGAAAAATAAAAAATAATTTTGTGTAGATCCAAGTTTTTTAAATTTTATTAAGTGCTACAAATGTTCCAGTTTCACTGGCTCTAAATAATAAAAAACATTTGTCTTTATATAATGAATTAATGGAGTTAACATATTGAAATTCCTTGGTGGTTGGATAGACCATACTCCTAATATTAACGCCATTTTAGGAGTATGTTCTATCAAAATGAAAATCTAATTTACCTAGAAAACTTCAATCAGAGACAATTTTTGGTAGATGTAAAAATAATATTTATATATAGAAAAGCAAATAGATCTCAAAATCTTAATTAATTATATAATCAATAAAGTATAAAGCTGTTTAAAAGTTCACTAAAAATTCTTCTATTTTTTATGTTGGCACGCTTGCATATAGATTTGGTGCATATATATATCAATTTTTTTAAAAGGAATAATTATGTCTAGAATTTATAATAAATTAATACTGCTAACTTTAATTATATTATCCAGCAAAATAATTATGGCTGATGATCGTGATATTCAAAGTAATCACCAAGTTGCAAATAATTTTAGTTAGTACGAAGTTAAATATACATGTCCTATAAAGGATTCATCAGGAAATATAACTGGTGAATTTGTATTTAAGGTTGGTAAAGTATTGTCAGGTTTTGATATTTCAAAAAGTATTTCACCAGACTGTAAAGTTATAACAGAGTTAAATTCTGACAAGCAACCTTCTGATGTGCATGGTGAAGAAGTTGGAACTAGCGATACAACCATTCCCATAATAGAAATGGATATAAAACAAAATAATTAAAATAATTTATGGAAAGGTGAACATGAAAAAAATTATTATAACAGCTTTAGTTATTTTTAATGGAATTGCATATGCAGGAATGTCAAATTTGGAAATTGGTACTTCAATTGTACTTTCAAATTGTGTTAAGTTAACTTAAGTAAAAATGTGATTCAAATAAATAAATTTGAATCACATTTTCTACATTTAGTAATAATTTTGAATTACTGACTACTTCGTCCTTGCTCTTAAAACTTCTAATCCTGGAAGCTTATCTCCTTGAAGATATTCTAAGCTTGCGCCTCCACCAGTAGAGATGTGAGTCATCTTGCTTGCATACCCAGATTGTTCTGCTGCCGCCGCAGAGTCTCCGCCACCTACAATTTTTACAGCATTGGAGTTAGCTAATTTTTCTGCGATAGCAAAAGTACCCTTTGAAAATGAAGGCGTTTCAAAAATTCCCATTGGGCCATTCCAAAAAACTGTAGCTGCATTTTTAATTGCTTCGCCAAATATTTTAATAGTAGCAGGTCCAATATCAACACCCAATTGTGTTTCAGGTATTGAGACTCCAGAAGTTACTTCACCAGCAGTATCTTTGATGCTGTTTGCAACGACATGATCGACAGGCAGTAAAAGGGTTTTATTTCTTGCTTCTATTCGAGCAATCATTTCTCGTGCGTAATTTAGTTTTTCAGTTTCAACTAATGACTTACCCACAGAAATGTTTTGTGCTTTTAAAAAAGTATAAGCCATAGCTCCGCCAATTACAAAGCCATCAACTATATCAATAAGCTTTTCGATGACAGCTATTTTATCACTTACTTTTGCTCCGCCTAATACCGCAATATAAGGTTTTTTAGGGTTAACAAGTAACTGATCAAGAAATTGAATTTCTTTCTCAATTAAAAATCCTATTCCCTTTTCTTTAATCATTTGCGGTAGTGCATGGATAGTTGCATGGGCTCTATGACTAGCACCAAAAGCGTCGTTAATATAAACATCAACCAAAGGGGCAAGAGCTTGTGCAAACTCAGGCGCATCTTTAGTCTCACCTGCATGATAACGAACATTTTCTAGTAAGATAACCTGATTTTTTTTCAAGCTATTTACTAAAGCTCGTGTAGCATCAGAATCAGGTTCTTCGGTTAACATAACTTCGATATTTAGTAGCTCAGATAATCTTTTTCCGACTGGCTCTAAACTATTAGATTTATCTCCAGGTCCTTTAGGGCGACCTAAATGTGAAGCTAAAATTAATTTAGCTCCATGATCTAATGCATACTTGATAGTTGGGAGGCTCGCTAAAATTCTGGTCTCATCAGTGATTTTACCATTATCTAATGGAACGTTAAGATCCAATCGCAAGAAAACTTTTTTATCTTGTAAATCAAAATCACGGATCGTTTTGATTCCTTTTAAGCCGTTAGAGGCAATAGGTGCGGCCATAATTATAATCCTTTGTTTGACATGTATTCTGCGAACTCAACCATTCTGTTTGAGAAACCAGTTTCGTTATCATACCAAGAAAATACTTTAGCTGTTTTGTTACCAACAACCATTGTACAATCAGAATCAATAATAGAACTCGCAGTGTGACCATTAAAATCTATACTTACTAATTCTTTTTCTTCGTATGCAAGGATGCCTTTTAGAGTTGTTTCAGAAGCTTTTTTGAGAGCCGCATTGATGCTTTCAACAGTCATTTCTTTTTCAGAATTAAAAGATAAATCCACTAAGCTCACATTTGGAGTTGGAACACGAATAGAAATACCATCAATTTTACCTTTTAATTCTGGTAATACTAAACCAACAGCTTTTGCAGCACCAGTTGTTGTTGGAATCATTGAAACAGCAGCAGAGCGTGCTCGTCTCATATCACTATGGGCCTGATCTAGAATTCTTTGATCATTTGTGTAAGAGTGAATTGTTGTCATTACTCCATTTACTATACCAAAAGTTTCATGAAGTACTTTTGCAACAGGTGATAAACAATTTGTAGTACAAGAAGCGTTTGAAACCACATAGTGAGTTTTTGGATCATATTGAGTGTGGTTGATGCCGTATACAATTGTTAAGTCAGCACCATCAGCAGGAGCAGAAACTAAAACTCTTTTAGCGCCCGCTTTAACATGGTCCATAAATTGTTCTTTCTTTTTGAATACGCCGGTACATTCTAAAACAAGGTCAACTCCTAAATCCTTCCAAGGTAGTTCAGCTGGATTTTTAATTGAAGTATAATTAATTTTTTTACCTTCAACATAAATTGCATTTCCTTCAGTTTTTACGTCTTTATTGTAGATACCATGTGTTGAATCATATTTTAAAAGATGAGCCGAAGTATCCACACTACAAGTATCGTTGATTGCGACGATATCAAGTTTTTCAAAACCTGCTCTGAAAAGAACTCTTCCAATACGACCAAAACCATTAATAGCGACTCTAACTTTAGACATAGTATTATCTCCTTTAATTTAATATTTGATAGAAAATTATGTTGAGATTGTTTAACCATATTTTAAAAGTTAATTCACCTATAAAATGTAATTATGATTTTAGTTTCGGAAAAATTTTTAGGGCATTTTTGTAAACCTGAGCCTTTAAGTCTCCAATGGATACTCCTTTTAACTGCGCGACTTTCTCCGCAGTATGTAATATGAGCTCTGGTTTATTTTGCTGACCACGGCAAGGTACTGGGGCTAAAAATGGCGCATCAGTTTCAACATGTATTGCGTCAAGAGGAATTGAAGTAACAACCTCACGCAAGGCCTCGGCACTTTTAAAAGTAACAACTCCACTGATGCTAATATGAAAACCTAATTTTAAAACTTCATCTGCTAAATATTGGGTCCCTGTAAAGCAATGAATTAGCCCCTTTGCTTGACCTTTATAATCATTTAAAATTTTGACAGTATCTTCTTCTGCGTCACGAGTATGAATTTCGACTGGCATATTATGAGTAATTGAAAGTTCGAGTTGCTCTCGAAAAGCACGTATTTGAGTTTCTTTATCAGAATGGTTGTAATAGTAATCTAAACCAATCTCACCAACTGCAACAATTCGGGGGTGATGAATATGGTCTTCAATATATTTTTTAACTTCTGGAGTCCATTGATTGGCATCGTGAGGATGAACCCCCAGAGTTCCAAATACATTTGGGCTCCATTTATTTACAGCTTCAACAATAAAAGGATGATCCTCAGGGCCAGTACCTATTGTAATTATTTTTTGAACCCCAGCTGCAAAGGCTCGAGGTATTGAAACTGCCCCATCATCTTCGAGCTTATCTAAATGACAGTGAACATCTATCCAGGTAGTATTTTGAGCTTCCATTGTTATCTTCTCCCGTTGGTAAACCATATTAACTCAGAGTTAACTCAAGTGTAAAGTTCCATATTAATATATGTTATAATCATGGATAAAATTAATTTATTTAACCAATTACTATATTAAATAAATAGGCCACTTACTGTCATATCGACTATTTATTTACAGGTGATTATTTAATTTAAATTTGATAGTATCATTGAATGAGATTAGATTATAAAAAAAATAACTTTAATTTATTGATTGTTATACTGAGTTTAAGTTTACTTACTTCAGAATTTTCAATGGGATTTGATTTTAATTATTTAAAATCTTTTAAAATTTTCTCTAACCAAAATAAATTTAATGAATATATTCTAAATCCTGAGTTTTTATTTTCTAATCCTGCATTAATAAATAATTTAAATTGTAATTCACAGTTAAAATCTTTTATGGGTTGCTACTTTGGTTTAGTTGAGCTGGCTAATAAAGTCTCACCAAGATTGGAAATTATTCCCGAGGGTGTTGAAATTTATTTGCATTCTAAAAAAGGATCTTTGATAAATAAAATTGGTATATTTAATATTTATAATGCTTTTATTCCAAAAAATTCAGTAGAAAGAACTCAAAATAAAATAACTCATGCAAATGACATATTAGTAATTTATAATAAATTAAAAGCAATTTACAATAATAACAATCCAAATAAAAATAGTGTTGATTTTGTAGGTTCTTTTAAGTTTTTAATTAGTAAAATTGATACTAACACTGAGATACCTGTTAAAATTGAGACTGCTAAATTAATTATAAATAAATATCTTCAGTATGTATTTGGTCCCCATGCTCAAGTAGTTTTAAATGAAAAAACAAAAGCTTTATTGAAGAATAAATCTATGATTGGAATTGAATATCAGATTGAAAATAATGTTTTAACAATTTTAAAAATTATTCCAGGTAGCTCTGCTGATAAAGCTGGATTAAAACCCATGGATGTTATTACAGGAATTAATGGAATAAGTAATTTTGATAACGATCTTTATAGGGTTGAAGATATATTCAAAAGTTTAGAAGATAAACCGTTAAATTTTAATATTTTAAGAAAAGATCAAACCAGTTCTGCTTTAAATAAATTTAAGGAATTAACATTTTCTTTATCACGAACAGAACTCCCAATTGTTAATGTATCATCAGAGGTATTAGAATTTGGTAGTAAAAAATTTGGATTAATTTCACTTAAAACATTTTATGACGATAAAGTTTGCTCATTAGTTAAGAAAGAATTGATTAAACTAATTAAAAGCAATGTTACTGGTTTAATTTTAGACTTAAGAAAAAATCTTGGAGGATACTCAGAAGAGGCGACATGTATTGCCGGATTATTTGTTGGTAGAAAGTTAATTGCCACCCTTAAATATTGGAATGATAATTTTCCTAAAGAGTATAATTCAAAAGAGGATAAGTTAACAGATCTTCCATTAATTGTTTTAATTGATTCTGATTCAGCAAGTTCATCAGAACTTTTAGCTGGAGCACTTCAAGATTATAAACGTGCATGGACTGTTGGTGAAAGAACGTATGGCAAAGGAACATTTTTAGTGGAATCTATTGAATTTGATGGTTTGCTTAAAATTAATAAGCCTTCAGGGGTTAATTTTATTTCAGATCAAAAGCGATCTAATCAAACAGTTGGTATAATTCCGAATTTTGAAGTGCCTTTGAGGCCTGACTTAAAAGAAAGTGCTCGATTTAATTTGAGAGAAAAACAATTATACCCAAATTCAATTCCCTTAGATAGTCAGCAAGTTCCTTGGCATGAAACGCGACAAAATGAGGTTGATCAAGTTAATCGATGTATTTATGAAAAAAATAATCCTGCAAGATCTTATTTTTATGAACAGTTAAAAGAAAATAATATTGCAATAGATTACCAGTTAAAATATTCCGAGATGATTCTCGATTGCATGAATGAAAAATAGTTTTAATTAAATATTATAAAACCCACTGATAAATAAATTTTCTATTATTAAAATGGGGTCTTGATATCCCCATAATGCACGGTCTGAATCCTGTAGTTTTTTAAAAATATTTAATCTTTTTTGGAATTCAATTTGATTTAAGGAATCAATTAATTTTTTTTGATCTTTTGAAAAAATAAATTGTTCGGGCACAAGTGAGTCTCTTAGAAAAACCATCCACCAATTTAAAATATTCGAAACTTCTTCGCGATTTTTAAATTTATCTCTCCAGTTCGAGGTAAAAAAATGATCTGGTTGATTGATAAACTCTAAAAGATAAGTGGCGGCTTCTGTTCTTATTTGAGTAGATTCTTGATTTTCTAAAGTCTCTAATGTTTCTATGCTTCCACGTGCTGATCTTAGCATCCATTCAGGATTAGGTTCTTTTAAATTGGAGTTTTTTGCATTTAAAATAATTTTTTTATTTTGAGAAAATTTATTTAATTCTTCAATGGTGAGTGGTTGAAATCCAACCATTTTAGAGCGCGAACGAATAGTCGTTAATAATAATCTTGGTCGGTGAGTGATTAATATAAAAAAAGTATTTTCGGGAGGTTCTTCAAAAATTTTTAAAAGAGCATTTGAAGCCTGGGGATTTAAAGTATGTGCCTCTTCTATGATTATGACTCGATTTTTCTCCCATGCTTTTAAAGATAGAAAATCTAAGACTTCCCTAGTTTTTTCAATTTTAATTAAATTTTTTTCGGAGCTAATAACAAATAAACTTTCACTGCAATTTGTAGCAACCCTAATACAAGACGAACAGGTGCCACATGCTATTTTATGTTCACAAAGTATTGCCTGAGCAATTGAAAACGCAATTTTCTTTTTACCAATCCCTGGAGGACCATAAAATAATAACTGAGGTGGCAATTGATCATTTTGAATTGCAGATAATAGCATTTCTAGTTTTTTTTGATGCCCTATTATCGACTTAATCAAACTAGCCATTTTTTTTCTTTCAATTTAGAAATAACATTATCTAAAAGTTTTTCAACTGTATCTTGGGCTGATAATACAAGCCAATTTTCTTGTTTGGATTGCTCTAAAAAGGAATCTCTAACTTTTTGATGAAAATCTGAATTTTCAGATTCTATTCGATCTTGTTTTTCGCCACTTGAAGACTCTCTGTTTTGTCTTCTCTTACGACTTTCTTCTTCAGAGATATCGATTAATATTGTTAAATCTGGTTTTAAATTTGAGGTGGCAAATTTATTAAGCCAAATAACTTCTTCTTTTGAAATACTTCTTCCTCCTCCTTGAAATGCAATTGAGCTTCCTGTAAATCTATCACAGAGTACCCAATTTTTATTTTCAATGGCAGGTTTGATAAGTTTATCAACATGATGTGCGCGGATCGCTTCATAAAGTAGTAGTTCACATCTTGGAGTGGGGTGATCACCATCTTTTTGTAGAATAAGTTTTCTTAATTGTTCACCAAGTTCTGTGCCCCCAGGTTCTCTGGTTGTAACTACTGAATGTGAGTTTGAAATTAAATAGTTTTTGACTGCATTTATAAGAGTGCTTTTTCCTGCACCATCTAAACCTTCAAAAACTAAGAAAGGAAAATGAAGTTTGTTTGAGTTTTTATCAGTTGTGCTATCAGATATTGGATTAACAATTGAATTAATTTTAGTCATGACGAAGATTTCCCATTTTAAGAGACCTTCGTCACGCATCTTTATTAATTAATTATATTTTTTGATTAACTGCTTCTTCAGTGCCGCCACATGTTGGATGTTTAAATCCATTTGGAGCTTCTTTTTCTTTACCAGAATCTTTTAAGTAAATGATATTATCATTACCATTATTAACTCCAGCAGGAACTTTATCAAGAGCAAGAACTTTTCTTACTCTCCATGCGATATTATGATCAGCACATGATGTGTCACCACTAACTCCAAGTGCTCCAACCAATTCTCCTTTTGCATTATATAATGCAACACCACCACCAAAAACATTTACTCCACCTAATTTTTTTCCAACTAAAGGATCTTTTTTGGTTCCATAGTTTTTTGAGTTACCAGCATATGCTACTGAAGTATCAACAGGGTTAGAAAGTTGTAATCCAAATAAACTCCCTCCAGGCTGTACAGCTGAATAAAGGTTAGCAGTCGAAAGAGCAAATTTAGGAGTAGAAAAGCTAATTGCTGTATTTGCTTTTTGAGCAGAGATGACTCGACTTCCAAGCCATTGATCATTTAATCCATCACCTGTTTTAGTTACTGAACAGACAGTTCCATCTGTTGTTACTACAGTTGCCCACATATGAAAATCAAGTCCACCATTAGCGGATCCTCCAGATGCTTTCACTGAAGTCTTTAAAACTTTAGTTAAATCTTCAAAGCTGACTGGGCAACTTGTTGATGCATTTACTGAAGCTGTTGCAGCAGTTGATAAGATGGCTAAAAGCCCCAACTTGAAATTAAATTGTTTTTTTATCATTATAAATCTCCTAATTGTGTAATTGTTTGAGGGGTGGGTTTGGCCCAAAATTGTTTTTTTGTCAAAAACATAATAGTTAATATTGTTTTGAGATTCTTGATAAGTAATCAATAAAAAATAAAATGTTTTTTAAACTATATGTGTAAATACTTATAGTTAAACAGTCTCATATTGAGACTAATTTTAGTTATAAATTATAATTATAGTGGCATGGTTTGTGAATTATTTTGATGTTGGAGGACAATATGTGGCAACTTCAAAATAAATTAAGTGAAAGAATAAGATCAAATTTTTTATCAAAGAAATTTTTGGGAGTCTTAGTTTTATCATCTATATCATTGATGAACTTTATTGGTTGTCAAAAATCTAGTAGGGGTTCTTCACCAGCACCTGTACCAATAGTTTGTGGAGCAGGGCAAATCTTAACTTCGACAGGGGTGTGTGGTCCAATTATACCAGTAAATACTCAAATGATGTATTACTCTTCTAAAAATGATCCTGTTTCATCAACAGATTCTTTTGTTACTGATGAATATTATTCTGAATTTTTAAAGAAATCTCTTGGAGTTTGTGAACGATGTTCCACCTCTGAAGGTGAAATGTTACAATGCTCTACTTGGGAAAATGGTTTTAATCTGTTAAAATTAGAATTTGTTCCAACCTTAGCTAACCAAGTGAGAGTCCACTTTTTTACAGCGCCAATTCTAAAAAACCCTTATTTTCAATATGCATGGTCTTTTCCAGATATCGATGATTTCTTTTTAAATTTATTTACTGGGGCTCCAATGCCGTCATGTAATTATGGCCAATACACTCCCTATTGGTCCAATGTATTTAATGTAGAAGGAAGCTCAACAAGTAAGGGGTTTACGGTTTATGGTAAAGCTCCTTTCTGGTCACAAATGAATAGATACGATTTAAGAATTAAAATTGAAGAGGGTAAAGTTGGAGATACTTTTTTTAATTGGAAGATGACTGCAATTACAGATAAAAATGTCATTATTAATATTGCCCATGGGAAACTTCAAAAATGTCAGTTAACCAATTGCGGAATATAATTTAATTTCAAATTCTTTGGAGAGATAATATTAAAAAAAAAGGCTACGATTAAGTAGCCTTTTTTTGTATTTATAATACTTAAAGTTTAAGATTTAGAAATAACCTTCTTCATCGTCTTCATCTTCAGAATCTTCTGTAGATTCATCATCATCTTCGTCTTCTAGAGTTTCGAAATCATCTTCAATGGCTTCATCGCTACTTGCTTCATCTTCAGTAAACTCGTCGTGACTCATGTCTTCAAGTTCTGCAAATTCTTCTTCAGCATCAGTATTAATTTCTTCATCGTTATTTAAGATGTCTTCAATTGATGGCACTATTGGTTTTTTTTCTTCAGCTAAAGTTGCTTTTGATTTTGCTAATTTAGGGGCTTTAACAGCCTTAGCTGAAACTTTAGTTTTTTTAGCCGCAACTTTCTTAGCCGCAACTTTTTTAGGTGCTGACTTTTTTACCGAAGCTTTTTTAGTGGTTTTTACAACTTTTTTAACTGCAGTTTTTTTTGTTACAGGCTTTTTTGCCGCAACTTTTTTAGCAGGTTTTTTTGTTACTTTTTTTGTAGCTTTTTTAGGTACCGCTTTTTTCTTTTTGGCCATGATCATGCTCCTCTAATAAATTATATTCAAAAGAAAATTTTTGTTCTTATATTTGATAAATATAGACTACACTTAAATGTTAATACAAGTAAACCAAAAAAAATAGGCCTAGGTATGGGTTACCTAGGCCCTAAGGGGATTAGGATTTGGGTTATCCTATCAATTTCAAAGCCAACTGATTCACTTGGTTCGCTTGAGTCAGTGTGGATGTTGAAGCATTTAATAAAATCGAGTTTCTTGTCATTTCGGCAGAAGCTTGTGCAATATCTGTGTCTCTGATTCGAGAATTTGCTGCACTTAAGTTTTCTTCTGAAACACCTAAATTATCAACAGTGGAAGTTAGTCGATTTTGAAGTGCTCCAAGATTTGCTCTCATTCCATTGACGTTAGTTTGTGCGTTATCAAGAGATGAAAGTGAACTCTGAGCGCCTTCCTTTGAAGTAAAATCTAAGTCCGCTAGACCAAGAGCATCTAGAGTTGCAACATTTACACTTGAATCAAAAGATATTCGGTCTTCAATGTCATTATTATGTATGCCAACTTGGAAATCAAATTTAGGTGATTCTCCATTTAGAAGTTTTGTTGAACCCCAAGTCGTTACAGAGGCAATACGCTGTACCTCTTCTTTTAATTGACTTACTTCTTTATTTAAAAATCCACGTTCAGTATCACCGATTGTATCCGAGGCTGCTTGGATCCCTAATTCTCTAAGTCTTACTATAATATTAGAAATTTCATTTAAGCCACCTTCAGCTGTTTGTACAAGTGAGATTCCATCACTAGCATTTCTGTTGGCTTGTCTTGCTGACCTAATTTGAGCTTTTAAATTTTCAGAAATCGCTAGTCCAGCGGCATCATCTGCTGCTGCATTTATTCGAGAGCCACTAGACATTTGGCCCATACTTTTTTGTATCGCTCTTTGCGAACCATTTAATGTTCTTTGCGCATTTATCGCCGCGATATTTGTGCTAACCCTAAATCCCATTTAATCCTCCGTTATAAAACAAATGAAATTAACCCGTTCATTTGTTATTTTTTGTAAACAAATTTAAAAATTTAAAGTTTTAATTAAAAAAAATTAAAACTTAATTAAAATGTAACTTTGAGGTCTTCCATGAGATCCTGGGGTGAAACAAATCCACTTGCCCAATTGATCCTTGAACTTAGCTTCATTTTTTCGAACATGTATGTTCAATGAAGTCTAGTATTCTGAACAGAGACTAAATTTATCTCTGATTGAGTTCTTATTTGAACTCGAGTTGTAACTCACAATCTAGTATTTTTACGTTCCGCTTGATGTGTGTTACAACAAATTGATCGGTGCATAAGTCAAATAATTGACTGTACTTGAGGCAAGATTTTAATAAAAAATATTAAATTTAGACAAAGGCCTTTCGGTATAAAGTCGATTAGACGAGTCCTTTGTAATAACTCGTAAGCAAAATTTTATAAGTAAATATTAAAACTGCTTATGATTAAGTCTGATCGCTTCGCGATTATATCAGACATAATCATAAGCAGTTATATTCCTGTTGTAGGGGGTGATTTTTGAATCACCCCGTATTATGAAAGTTTATGAAATTCAGATTTAATCAATTTCTAAGAATCGACAAAGAGACATTCTACCACTTAACTCAAATGAGTGAAGGTTGTATTCTAGTCGATGAGAATCATTTTTGTAACCCAGAGTGCATAATCCATTTTTAGGATTCCAATGAGAACAATACTCACAACTATGCATAAATTTATATTTTAAAATGTCCTTAGCTGCCACGGCATCATGTTTAATTGATTGCTTTGGTCTTTTTGGGGTTTTAATTGGTTTATGGGGTTTATTTGCTTCAGAATTTCTTTGATCTTGATCCATTGACAAACCCCCTATTGAATACAGAATTGAACATAGTGATATGTTCAATAACAAGGGAGTGTCAATGGGTCAAGATTTAGAAAAAATGACGAAAAAAAGTCAGGAAGCAATGAGTGAAGCTTCACAACTTGCTACGCAAAAGACTAATCCACAAGTCGAACCTGAACATTTATTATATAGTTTGATTAATCAAAGAGACGGAATAGTTGGACGTTTACTAGAAAAATCAAATGTGAATCTTAAAAATTTGCTATCGGATTTAACCATAAAAATTGATAAATTTCCAAAAGTCACTGGAGATGCGGCATCAAGATTTGCAAGCCAAAGATTGGTAAAGGTCTTTCACAGAGCAGAGCAAGAAGCAAAGCAGTTAGAAGATTCTTTTATTTCAACAGAACATTTTATTTTAGCTTTAAATAATAAATCTGTTGATTCTGAAATGGCAAGTTTGCTGGCTAAGCATGGTGTTAAACCAGAAGTTCTAATGAGTGCATTAAAAGAAATTCGTGGAAATCAAAAAGTTGTCGATGATGAACCTGAAAATAAATATGAAGTGTTATTAAAATACGGCAAAGATTTAACGGAGCTTGCTTCACAGGGAAAGCTTGATCCTGTTATTGGACGCGATGAGGAAATTCGAAGAGTGATCCAAGTATTAAGTCGGCGAACTAAAAATAATCCTGTTTTAATAGGTGAACCTGGAGTTGGAAAAACTGCAATTGCAGAGGGATTGGCTTTGCGAATTATAAAAGGGGATGTCCCTGAATCTCTAAAAGGTAAAAAGTTAATTACACTTGATATGGGTTCTTTAATTGCAGGCGCTAAGTATCGTGGTGAATTTGAAGACCGTCTTAAAGCAGTCATCAAAGAAGTTGTAGCCGCTGAAGGACAGATCATTTTATTTATTGATGAACTTCATACTTTAGTGGGCGCGGGTAAAAGTGAAGGTGCAATGGATGCAGGCCAGCTTTTAAAACCTGCACTAGCTCGAGGCGAATTACGTTGTATCGGGGCAACAACTTTAGATGAACATAGAAAGTATATTGAAAAAGATGCGGCACTTGAACGAAGATTTCAAACAGTGATGGTTGATGAACCCAGTGTTGAAGATGCAATTACTATTTTAAGAGGTTTAAAAGAAAAATATGAAGTTCACCATGGTGTGAGAATTACAGATGGAGCATTGATAAGTGCCGTTAAATTATCTCATCGATATATTACAAATCGATTTTTACCAGATAAAGCCATTGATTTGATGGATGAAGCTGCAAGCCGTTTGAGTATTGAAATTGGAAGTATCCCAGTTGAGATTGATGAAATTGAACGTAAATTAATGCAATTAAGAATCGAAAAAGAGGCTCTTAAAAAAGAAACCGATGAGTCATCTAAAGAAAGATTACATTTAATTGAAGATGAAATTAAAGATTTAAATAAAAAAAATCAAGAGTTAAGAGAGAGATGGCAATCCGAAAAATTAGGAATAGATGATCTGAAAAAAACCAAATCAGAAATTGAGAGTGTTCGTCTTGAAATAGAAAAATGTGAGCGAGAAAGTAATTTAGCAAAAGCTGCTGAATTAAAGTATGGACGTCTACCAGAGTTGGAAAAAAAATTAAAATTTATTACTGAAGCCGTTGAGAAAAAATCTACTCATGAAGATAAAATGTTAAAAGAAGAAGTTGGTCCTGAAGAAATAGCTCAAGTTGTAGCAAAGTGGACGGGGGTTCCCGTACAAAAAATGCTTGAAAGTGAAAGCTTAAAACTTTTAACAATGGAAGATAAATTGCGAACAAGAGTTGTTGGTCAAGATCATGCGCTTCGAATTGTTTCAGATGCGATTCGTAGAGCGAGGGCCGAAATTTCTGATCCAAATAGACCAATTGGGACTTTTTTATTTTTAGGTCCTACGGGAGTAGGTAAGACGGAGACCGTAAAAGCTTTGGCCGAATTTTTATTTGATGATGATCAAGCTGTTGCACGTATTGATATGAGTGAGTATATGGAAAAGCACTCCGTATCTAGATTGATAGGAGCGCCTCCAGGGTATGTGGGATACGAGGAAGGGGGACAATTAACAGAAATTGTCAGACGTAAACCATACACTGTTGTGTTATTTGATGAAATCGAAAAAGCTCATCCAGATATTTTTAATATTTTATTGCAAGTATTAGATGAAGGTCGATTAACTGATGGACAAGGTCGAACTGTTGATTTTAAAAATACATTACTTGTGATGACTTCAAATTTAGGCTCGCCAATTTTAATGGATGCTCATTTAAGCGAAGATAAAAAACATAAACAAGTTCAGGATATTTTAAGAGGTCACTTCAGGCCTGAATTTTTAAATAGAATAGATGATATTGTATACTTTAAACCTCTGGAGAAAGAACAAATTCGAGGGATTGTTGAAATCCAATTAAATGCTGTAAAAGAAAGATTAAAAGCTAAAAAAATTAATTTATCGATCGATAATTCAGCTTTAGATTGGTTGTGTGATAAAGGATTTGATCCACAATTTGGTGCACGTCCTTTAAAACGAGTCATACAAACTGAGCTTTTAAATGTTTTGGCAAAGGAATTAATCTCAGGTCAAATAAAGGCTGGAGAAACTGTAAATGTGAAGGCCTCTGACCTTGGTATTTATTTAGGAAATTCTAAGGGGACTTTTGAATGAACTCAAAACTTGAAAATTTAAATTTAAAAATAGGCAACTACACTTTGCATCCCATTCCAACTGGTGAATTTGGATTGGATGGAGGGGCAATGTTTGGAACTGTACCTAAAGTTTTATGGGAAAAAGCTATCCCTGCCGATGAGAAAAATCGTATTCCTATGGAAGCTAGGGCTCTTCTTTTAAAAAGTGATGGATCTAATATACTGATTGATTGTGGCAACGGTGGTGATTATGTGGCTAAATATGGGGATAAGCTTGGTCATCAATTTGAATCCATGTATAACATAAGTTCTGAAGGTCCGAATTTAAAAAAATCATTGGCAAAATTTGGAATTAAGCCCGAAGACATACATCATGTTATTTTCTCACACTTGCATTTTGACCATTGTGGTGGTGGAACTGAATTTCGTGATGGAAAAATTAAAGCCACATTTCCAAATGCAAAGTACTATGTACAAAAATCAAATTATGAAACAGCAATTAAGCCAAATCGAAGAGAGCGTGCAAGTTATTTACAAGCCAACTTTCAATGTTTAATAGAAGATGGGACTCTTCAATTAATTGATGGAGCAAAAGAAAATTTATTACCTAATATATCTGTGCGAATTAGTGATGGTCACACTCAAGGTCAACAAGTCATTATTATTTCAGATGATAAAAAAGGTATAGTTTATTGCGCAGACTTAGTTCCAACAAGTGCCCATGTAAAGTTAGCATGGGTTATGGGTTATGATTTAAATCCATTAAAGATTATTGAAGAAAAGCAACAGTTGTTATCTGAAGTGGCAGCAAAAAATTGGTATTTATTTTTTGAACATGATCCTGTTGTAGATATCTCGCAAATTATTGATAAGGGACATGACTTTGCTCTTAAGGAATTCTGATGGAAAAGTAAATTATTTTGAAGTTTTTTAATAAATACTCAACTCAATATTTTTTTCTAAAATTTGCGATTTTATAGAATCTGGAAGATCTTCAAAATTACAAATATCAACTTTAAATGGAAGATCTGAAGCTGCAAATTGTTCGATGAGTGTTGCAATTTCTAAAATACTTAATTTTAAAGGCTTTCTAATTATTGCAATATCTAAATCAGAAAATTTTTTTACTTTATCTTTACTAGTTCGTGATCCAAAAATTAATATTTTTAATTCCGCAAAAGAAATACTTTGAGAAACCAAATTTGAGCGTAGAATACTTATCACTATATTTTTTTGTTTTTCAGTTAACTGTAAATTACTCACTTTTTAACCTTATTTCTAATTCTGCTATGAGTTCTTTTGCAGATGTTAAAAGTAAAGTTGCATGGGAATAAACTTCATCAGCCTTTGCTTTATCATAAGCGTGGGAAGATATATTTCTTAATTTTCTAAAATTAAACCAGTCTTCAGGTGAAGTAATTAAGCCTTTTATTGCAGATTCTCTAATTAAATCTTTGAAATCCCACTCATCAACAATTAGTTGATTATCAGAAGATAATTCAAAAAATCTTCGAAGCATTTTTGTGGACAGCTCATAAGTATATTCAAAACATTGAACAACTGAATTTCGAAATTGTTCAAAAATTTTTTCATCAGAAATTGCAAGTTTGGATCGAGAGTAATTAATTGCAGTTTCTAATTGGGTGGTTGCGCTTTTTAAAGAAGTAATATCCATTTTATTTCTCGTTTAGATCTGTGAGTTGAATTAGTTCAAATTTACATTACTTTATATAATTTACTTTAACTTTAACTTTAACTTAACTTTTATTAACGATATTCATTAAGAACAGAGTGAAGTTGCTCCTTAGTAGGCCTTAGTTCTTTTTCTGTTAATGCACTTAATGGACTTGCCGTTAAATTTAATGTTTCAATTAAGTTTAGTTCTTTTTCATCAACATAAAATAAGCCTGTTAAAATTTCACCTTTTTCGCGTGCAACTCTTAATATTTTATTAGCATGGGAGGCGTCAGTGACATCATGAGCTTCCGAATCTAGTTTTTTGAGAAGAAGTGAAGTTCCGTCATTGAATTCTACAATCTGTGAGGTTCCTTCTGCGTAATCAACTTTTTTCTCAGTGGATTCAATTATAAATTCTAGTTCTTGAAAGTGTTTATTATGATTTTTAACAGATGTGTAACTCATTGTTGAACCATCATGATTAGCAAAGGTTATACATGGAGAAATAATATCAATTATTGCAGTACCTCTATGATGAAAAGCTGCTGATAACAATTGAGTGAGTTGCTTTGCATCTCCAGAAAATGATCGAGCAACAAAAGTACAACCTGCTTCAATTGCAATCGAGCAAATATCTAAAGCTGAAAATGCATTTTTGCGTCCAGACTTTTGCAACATATCTTGACCAACAGTTGCAGAAAATTGACCTTTAGTTAAACCATAAACTCCATTATTTGCGACTAAATAAACCATAGGTAAATTTCTACGAAGTAGGTGAATCATTCCACCAATTCCAATGCTGGCGCTATCACCATCTCCAGATACACCAATAACTTTTAATTGATGTTGAACAACTTTTGCTCCCGTTGCCACTGGTGCCATTCGCCCATGTATAGAGTTGAATCCAAATGATTTACTCAACCAGTATGCTGGAGTTTTTGAAGAACAACCTATGCCAGATAACTTCATAATATTATAAGGGTGAATATTTTGTTGATGGAGTGCTGTCATTATATTTGCAGAAATTGAATCGTGTCCACAACCAGTGCATAAAGTTGATTTTGAACCTTGATATGCGGATTTACTTAATCCAATTTTATTTAAATCGGTAGATATTGGTGGAACTGGAGGTGCTGAAGCTGAATTGTTATTCATTTAATTTTTCTCCATCAGGTTTTGAACAATGGGTGAATAAATATTTTTTGCAGTTATTGGTAAACCATCAAAGTGAGTAATGGATACAAAGCGAGCAGCGAACTCAGGATAATTTATTTTGAGTAAACTCATCATTTGAGAATCTCTATTTTGTTCAACAACAAATATCTTTTCATTATTTTTTACAAATTGATCAACTTCTTCAGTAAATGGGATGGCTCTTAATCTTAAATAATTAAAGTTTAAATTCTTAATATCTAATTCATGCAAAGCTTCTTGCATTGGTAAATCTGTTGACCCAAATGCAATTATACCAAGTTTTGATGTGACTTGACCATTGGAAGATTTTGCAAGTTGAATTTTTGGCTTTGGAACATAATTCTTAGCTGTTTCAAATTTTTTATTTAATCGATTTAATACTACTGAGTAGGCTTCGCTGTTTTCTGTATAGAGAGCTTTTTCATCATGGCCTGAGCCTCGAGTGAAGTAAGCAGCGGCATCGTGGTGGGTGCCAGGTAGTGTTCGATATGGAATGCCGTCACCATCCACATCTTTGTAACGTCCATAATCTTTAATTTTATCAAGTTCAGTTGCAGTTAAAATTTTGCCACGATCAAAAGGTTTTGTTGGGTACGAAAATTCATTTGAAATCCAAAAGTTCATTCCTAAGTCTAAATCACTGAGTGAAATAACTAAAGTTTGAAATCGTTCAGCAAGATCTAAAGATGTTTGTGCAAACTCAAAACACTCTTCCATATTTGCAGGCAGTAAAACAATGTGTTTAGTGTCTCCATGGGATAGAGTGTGTGCAAATAAGATATCACCTTGCGCTGTTCGTGTTGGCATACCGGTCGAAGGTCCAACTCTTTGAACATCCCATATCACACCTGGGATTTCTCCATAGTAAAACATTCCAGCGGCTTCGGCCATCAAACTTAAGCCAGGCCCTGATGTACTTGTCATTGCACGTGCACCGGCCCAACCAGCTCCCATTACCATGCAAATTGCAGCTAATTCATCTTCAGCTTGAATAATTGCTCCAGTTGATTTTTTATTTTCATCAAGTCTAAATTGATCAGAAAAATTCATATAATTTTCTAATACAGAACTTGAGGGAGTTATTGGGTACCAACTTGCAAATGTGCAACCACCAAATATAAACCCAAGTGCTGCAGAAGTATTTCCATCTATTAAAATTTTATTTAAATTTGCACTTAAAGATTTTAAGTATAAATTAAATTTATTATTTTCTCTTAGATATTGTAGTGACTCAACAGCATAAGATTGTCCAATTTGCATGGCCTTTAAGTTAGATTCAATTGCTGTTGTTTTTCCTTTAAACTGATCAGAAATAGTTTCTGCTAATATTTTTGAATCTAATCCAAGGAGTTCTGCAAGCAATCCAACATAAATCATATTTACAAGTAATTTTTTTAATTTTATTGATTCTGTGGCTTTTTGAACAAGTTCTTTAAACGGAACAAAAGCCAAGTTAATATTTTTAGAATATGATTCAATTGTTTGTGGATCTAATTTAATTTCATCATTAATAAATATCCAACCCTGTGCTCTTACCTTTTTTAGATCTTCTTTGATAGTTTGGGGATTCATGGCAATAAATATATCAGCTTCTTCTCGTCTTGCTGTAAAACCCAATTCATTTACGCGAATGGTAAACCAAGTGGGGAGTCCTGCAATATTTGAGGGAAATAAGTTTTTACCTCCAACAGGAATACCCATTCTAAAAATGGTTTTCATTATAATATTATTTGCAGATTGGCTTCCGCTACCGTTGACTGTTGCTATTTCAAGAACAAAATCGTTGATTTTATGTATGTTAGACATGAGGTACCCTTATTTTTTTACAACCCCATTCGCATAAATATCTGCGAAATACTTTTTGAAATGGTGTTAAAAATTCAATGGACTTTTAACTTTACCTTATCAAAGTAATTTTGTCATTGATCAATTCATTGAATTAAAAGTATTAAATTGTGCTTCAACCTTGCGTCAAATTGAACAGTTCAAAAAGTATGCTCGTGATTAATTGAGATGGAATTAAATTAAGTCCTAAGTCTAAAGTCTATAAATATTTAACTGTGTTGAGATTCAAATTACACAAACCGATAATAAATTAAATCAATGATCATTTCACTTTTTAGGTGGAGGTGTATTCTGAAAAGAAATACTAATTCTAAAAATAATAACTATAAAATTAATACTATTAAAATTGTACCATTTAAACTAATTCTTAAAGTATTTTATTTTATTTTATTTTTTGGGTTTCAAATAAAAGTTATGGCTTCCCACGAAAATAGGGTTTTACTTGTAATAGCAGAATTGGATGCACGTGGAATACCTGCATATCAAAAGATCTATAAAGGAATAGAAGATATTGCTTTTTTAATACCAGCGACTTTTGTGAATTATGGGAACACTTATCGAGAAATTCATGTATTAAATAATAATAATGCAACAGCAGAGAATTTTAGAAACAAATTAAATGAATTGGTTGAAGATAAAAATACATCTACAATTGATGTTATAATGTCTTTACATGGACGGAAGCAAGGGCTATCGTTTGTGGACGGATCATACTCTCTAGAAGAGTTGCGAAAAATTCTTATCTATGACAATCAAATAAACCAAACATTATATAAAAACAAATTGCGTTTAATTTACAATTTATCTTGTTATGGTCACTATCACAGTAATTTATTTTTAGAGATGGGATTTAAAACAGCTATTGGAAGTTTAGCAGTAAATGCAAATGGTGAATTAGAGTACCCATCTTTTATAAGTCGGTGGAGTCGAGGGTTAAGTGTGCAATCCTCTCTTGCCTTTGCTATGCAACAAGCAGTTTTAAAGTTAATAGATTTACCAATAAAACTCTTAGGTTTGTCGCAAAATAATTTCTTAAAAAATGTAAACAGTAAAAAGATAATTTCTGGAGATTCAAAAATCAAAATCGAATCAAATAATATTATTAATTACTAATTTTACTACTTTTGGATCTGCAAATCGTCAGAAATCATCAAATTTGGTTTTGCAAAATTATAATTAGACAAAAGGCTTGTCTTAAAAAATTGTTTTACAAAATAAGAAATTGTTTCAACAGGATTTTCAGACAGATACAATTGTTTTACTTGATGCACTTTTGATTTAGAGTTTGAATTTTCAATAAGAAGATTAATCGAGTTGATAAAATTCTTTTTGGAAAAAGAATCAGAACGAATTGAGATTCCAACATTCCAATGTGAAATTGAGTTTGTAAATAAATGCTGATCATAATTCATTGGTATAGATAATACAGGGACACCATTTAGTAATGCAGGGTAGGTAGTTGAACTCCCACCATTTGAAATAACAAGATCAACTTTTTGAAGTACTTCGTTGTAAGGCACATACTTTTCAACTTGAATTGTAACATTTGAAAGATCTGTATTAATCTTTTTTAAATTTACCTTTGCTCCAGCAGTTACTAATATAATATGTACATTCTTTAATTGTGAAACTGAACTTATAATTTTAGGTAACAAATGATTTGGGCCTGAAGATCCCAAAGATATTAAAATGACTTTTGAATAATTTTTCTCGTTATTTATTTTAAAGGGCGCATTGCTATTTCCTATTGACTTTAAAGAGTAATCAAAAGCACCTACTTCAATTTTTTTATAATTATTAAAATCCGAGAAGTCATTATTATACTTGTGAGTTAAGTTTAAATTTTTTGGATCAAAATAAAAAACATAATCACCTGAAGAAATAACCTCATTATAACTTCCATATTCTTTAACATTATATTTTTTTGCTATAATATTAAATGGTAATGCTAGCTTCATCATTATTTTTTTATGCATCAATTTAATAAGTAAAGAGCCAATTGATGTGCCAAGTATTCGTGTTATAGGCAAATCAGGAACAATATTTTTATATGAAGTGCTTGAATCCCACTGCGAGTTCGATAAATTAATATAACATTTTTTTAAAATTTGAGATGATACGTGCAAACTAAGTCTCATGTCTCCAATCAATAAGTCGGGATTACATTTTTTAATTAGCTCGAGATCTTCTTTAATTTTTTCTTCAAGGATTTCAACTGTAAAAGGATGAGTACCATTGGATACAGCTTGTAGAAATTGTTCTGTTGTAATTGATTTTTTTAAATAGACTACATTTAAGTTAGAAATTAAATGCTCCAATCCATGAGGGATATCTGAAACTGCAAAAATTATTTTATAATTAGAATTTTTTTGAAGTTCTAAAGCTAAAGTCAGAGGACGCATGAAGTGTGCAAGGGTTAAAACTTCTGAAAAAATAATAATTGTTTTTTGGTTCATGTTAATCTCCTTGTAAAAAGTATTATTGAGTTGTATTTAGTTTAGGATAAAAAAAGAAACTAAATTAGACTAATAACTAGTTCGATTAGTGTGAATTACACTTCAATAATAAGTAGTTATTTGAGTTGGCCTAAATTGAGAAAAATCAAAATCTATTTTTTATTTAGACAAACAAATAAATAATTTCTCATTGTTGTTTTTAATGTAAATATTGATGTGAAAATGAATTTCGTGTAAATAACTGCTCATGATTAAGACTGAATGCTTCGCGATTTTATCAGACATAATCACGAGCAGTTATTCTCTTGTTTGTTGGGGGTAATTTTCAATCACCCCGTATTATGAAAATCCAAACTAAAGTTTGTATTTTCATAATAACCAGCGATTTTGTTTCCTTTTGAATCACTTTAAAACTTTAAACATCAAACCGTTTACGATTAATACTAGATAATTTATATTATTAATAAATTAAGTCTCACTGGAACTTTACAATTTTTTTGATTAGACTTATTATTAAACAATGAGGAACTTTCTATATAAGTATAAATTGATTTTATTATTTGTATTTTCTTTTCAATCCTTAATATTTTTGAGCTTTCAAAATTGTTCTCAAAATTACTCATTACTTCAATTTGAAAAAAATAATAATTCGTATTCAGGAAATGGATCAGGTTATGGTGGTAAACTTTCGTCAGAGTATGTTCACTATGTACCTAATTTTAGTTGTGAAGGACTTGATTCTCCTTACAGTACAATAAATTTAAATTTTGATATTGAACCTTGGAGCGCTACTTTCACGCAAAACTTCCTAGAGAAGTGTAATTTTTCAAGTTTAAATATTCCAATGAGTGAGATTGTTTACAGTCCTCTTCAAAAAAAAGTAATTGGTTATAAAGATTCAATTTTCGAAGAAAAAAACAATATTTTATTAAATTCGATAAATCAAATTCCGACAAAAATGGTTGAAATTTGGTGTACAGACAATTGGAGTGATTCGAAATTTGAAATATTAAGCAGTTATGATAGTGTATCATTAAAAGCAGAAACCGAAATTATCAATATTAATAATTTTAAAAAATCAAATATAGAATTAATAAATCCAATTAGAATTATTAATTCAAATACGGTAGAGATTCAAAGTACCCAAGGAAAGTTGCAAGTTTTTAAAAACTTGTTAAGTACACATGCTGGTACATATCAAGGAGTTTGGAATTCCACAAGCAATTACCAAAAATATCAAAATTTAAGTTGTAGACTTGGAGGATACTTAGATGCTCGAGTTTGGCCAGTTAAAATTATTCCGTCCTCTCCAATAAAATTAGTGGAAAAAATTAATCTAAGAAATAGTTTAGTAGTACTTACAGATTTAGGTTTTTTATTTGAATATAGTAATAATAAAATTAATGAAATATTATTGCCTTCTAAAACTAATTATCCAATAAATACTTTCAAAATATCGTCAGATGAAAATTATCTTGTTTTTCCTGCTGCCTTTGAATTGGATTTAGGTGTACAATTATATAATTATAATTTTAAATTAGATACTTTTAAACTTTTAAGTAATAAATTGACATCATTTATACAAAGTGTAGATCCAAATTTTGAAATTTCTAAAGATAGTAGTTATATTATTTATAAGGATGGATCTCAGGAATCAAATTCAAATGATGTTGAAGATTGGATAAAACGAGTTCCTATAGATGGTTCTGAGTCTCCTACATTAGTAGCCAATCATAAAATACCTTTCAGTGATTATGGTGAAATGCCTTTTTGGGTTCATTCTGAATCTTTAAATAAATCGATTTATGCTGTTGGCTTTGGTAGTTCTCTTGAAGTTTGGTTTACAAATCAATCAACTAAATTTGAAAAACAAATCGATTTAAATTTTAGTAATCTTCCTATTGGATGTCAAAATTTAAAATTAACAAATTCGTCTGCTTTTAGAGGAGATTTTTTTATTTCGCTGGATCAATTTGTATTTATGATATTTAGTTGTGAAACACTTAATAATACAACAATGCAACCACAATCTTATTTAGCAATTTATGATTTAAAATCAGAAAATTTTATTTTTAAAAATGAATTTGGTGGATATGGACTTACTCCAACTGACGATAAAGAAATATATTTAGTTACCACTGGTACGATAATTCAAAATCAAAAATTAACTCCACTTTATTTTGATTTAAAGAAGATGGACTTTATTTATAGTTCTGATTTAAATATTAAAAGCAGAATTAATAATGTTTATTCTTTTTCAAATACAGTGAAATATATTTTAGCAGATAAATTATATTCCTTAAGTATGACCAATAAATTAAAATCTATATGCGATTTAAATTCTAATTTACCAATTAAAGGGATAAATAAAATACCTGGATTTGATGAGCTAATTATAGCCAAAGAATCAGAAGATAATATTAATATATATATATACAAAGAGAATCAACCGAGTTGCGATCTTATTCATACTTTGCCTAAGAGCAATTTTAATTTTAAAAATTTAATTTCAATAAGATCAGAAAAAATTCAACTTAGTACTATAAATTCTATTTACCTTTTAAATTTACAATTTTATGTAGATCCATTCTTCAGTCAAAATTCTCAAACTGAGACTAATAATGATCATTTGATACTTATTTCAACTAACCCATCAAAAGGGGTAATTGAGATTACACAAAATCCTTTGAATAAAGGCTTTGCAATTTATAATTTTGGTTTTATTCAAAAAGAAGCTGGAGTTATTGAAGTGTATTATTTGTCAAATAACCTTGATTACCCTCAAATCTCTGTTTGGGATATCCCACTTGAGTTTGTAAAATAATTTAATAAATATATAGGCTTTGGATTCATTTGTCGTCGAAAAACTGTTCTAGTTTGAAACGGAATTTTAGAAAAATTCATAAAAGTTGATGTCTGTTAATCTGTTTTCGGTTTTATTTTCATAACTAATAGTACTGATTAGGTCGAATGGCTTCTCAGTTTTGTGATGACGGGTTTCCCACACTCCGGTTTTTTCAAGCAGCGTGGAGATTGTGGAAAACCCTCTAACGTTTTACAGTGCCATTAAAAATTAAAAATCTTGTTTGTGTGATTGATTTTTTGATTTATAAATATAACCGTGAGTTTCAAGGTTGTAATATTTATTATGACTTGCACATAACAGATTCAGTTTTTCTACATC
>SXSU01000040.1 GCA_005793345.1 Bdellovibrionales bacterium | reverse complement strand
CCCATGTTTTCGAATTTATTTTCTAATTCGATTTCTTTAGCAACAGTCACACCATCTTTTGTGATAAGTGGAGCGCCAAAAGATTTGTCGATAACAACATTTCTACCTTTAGGACCAAGAGTAACTTTAACCGCATTAGCAAGAGTGTTTACACCTTTTAAAATGTGTGCTCTTGCATCTTCACTAAAACGCAATTCTTTAGACATAATATTCTCCTTAAGTTTTTAAATTCAGTTTTTAAATTTTGATTTATGATTAATGAATAATTCCTAAAATATCTTCTTCTCTCATCATTAAATATTCTTCGCCATTAAGTTTTAATTCAGTACCTGCATATTTGCTGAATAAAACTCTGTCGCCTGTTTTAACTTCAAGTGGTAGCGTTTTACCATCTTCAGTGATTCGGCCTTTTCCTGCGGCAACGATTTCGCCTCTTTGAGGTTTTTCTTTTGCTGTATCGGGAATGAATAATCCCCCAGCTGTTTTTTCTTCTTCAGACATTCTTTTTACAAGAATTCTATCGTGCAATGGACGTACTCCAACTTCCTTCATATTAAGCCTCCTTAAAGGGTAATTAAATATTTTGTTAAATTAACTAGCTTTTTAAATTCGTTAATTTAGTTACTGGTTAAATGGGTATACCATTCTTATTTTTTTTTGTTCAAACAAAAAAAATTTGAATCTCCAATAAAGTTTGTCAAGGCATCAAGGAAAAATATTTTTTATTCTTTAAGAATTTATAAGATAACTTCATAATAATTTCTTAACTGAAACTAAACTCTAATATTTATTTTTCAAAAGGCATTAAGAATGGATTTTTACTAAAACTCAAAAAGTTTAGATAGATAACGCGGAACTGTGTAAATTAATTTGCAAAAATCTCATACTGTTCAGTGTGATATTTTGGTTCTACCTTAAAAGCCACAGTTTTACCAAGCTTGCTTTCAAGCTGGTCTAAGGTATTTCCTTCAACTTCGTAAATCCAGTCAACAACATCTAAATGACAATGCACAACAACACCACCTTTTTGGTTTTTCATAGAATCTAAATCCCTCTCCAATTCTCTAAAAATTTCATTGGCAACAGTGGACCTTTTTTTTGTGTAACCCTTGCCATCACAATATGGACAAGGCTTACATAAAGTTTTTATCAAACTTGGACGAGTACGCTTACGAGTCATTTCGACTAAACCTAAGGATGACATAGAAATAACTTGAGTACGTGAACGATCTTTTTGCAACTCTTCTTGTAAGTGATTAAGAATTTTTTCGCGATGAGTGTCTTTTTCCATATCAATAAAATCAATAATTATTATTCCACCGCAGTTTCTAATTCTTAATTGGTGTGCAATTTCCTTAACAGCTTCCATATTGGTTTTTAAGATCGTGTCTTCTAGATCCTTTTTGCCAACAAAGCGACCCGTATTGACATCAATTACGACCAGGGCTTCAGCTTCATCAATGACAATATATCCTCCAGATTTTAACCAAATTTTTCGATCCATTGAACGTGAAATTTCTAAATCAATATCATACAAATCAAACAATGGTTTTGAATCCGTATAGTGAAAAAGATTTTGTTTATATTTAGGCATAAGTTGTGAAATAAATTTCGTAACTTTTTTATAAACCTCCTCATCGTCCACATACACACTTACGACATTTTCGCTGAGCAAATCGCGTAGAGCTTGCAACTCGACATCAAGTTCAGAATGAATCAAGCCTACGTTCTTTTTTTTCTCCGACATTTTTAAAATATCTTTAGAAACACGATCTAAATACTCAATATCGGTTTTTAAATTTTCTTCGGTTGCGCCTTCCCCAGCGGTTCTAACAATAACTCCTCCAGAGGGATTTATTTTTCCAACTATAGATCTTAAGCGCTCGCGCTCATCTTCTTTTTCGATACGGCGACTGACTCCAATATGTTTTACCTCGGGTATGTAAACTATAAATCTTCCAGCTAAAGATAATTGAGTTGTGATACGAGCACCCTTAGTGCCTATTGGGTCCTTTGCAACTTGAACAAGTAAAAGCTGACCCTCTTTGATTAATTCTTGTATGGGTGGGTATTTAACATTCTCAGTTGAGGTTTCGGCAGCAGAGGAGTTAGCGTCTGCTGTAATTTCTTCGGTGTCGTCATCTTCAATTGTATCTGCGATTGAAATATCTTTTGAGGTCACTATATCACCCACATAAAGAAATGCCGCTTTTTCAAGACCAATGTCTACGAATGCAGCTTGCATTCCAGGCAGGACCCTTGAAACTTTACCTTTAAAAATTGAACCAACTAGGGTTGGCGAAGTTCTTCTTTCGATTTTTAAATCATTGAGTATGCCAGCATCAACGTAGGCAACCCTTGTTTCTTGAGGACGAACATTTATTAAAATTTCAGCAGCCATCATTTAGCCTTTCGGTAATATCCAAGTTTGTTTGGATGGTCTACGACTGTCCTATTCAATGAATAACAAACCTAATAAGAATATTTGAAAAAAATTGATGAACAAATAATTAATAGCAAGTCTAATTATTAAAGTATAGTGCTGTGGCATTAGAGCATACTACAGACTAGAATTTAGGCTAAACTATATCTAAAAACTTAAGTCAAACAAATATCAACCGATATAAAGTGCATGGCAGTTATTGATGAATTACTTAAATTACTAGTTGATCAGGGAGCTTCTGATCTTCACTTAACCAGTGGGGCGCCTCCTTATTTAAGAGTGCATGGTCAAATGAAAAGTGCTAACTACCGCGAACTTTCAAACCGAGATGTTCAGGGGTTGATGTTTGAAATTTTAACAGAAAAGCAAAAAAAAATATTTGTTGATAAGTGGGAATTAGATTTTGCATATACAATTCCCGGACTGGGTCGTTTTCGTGGCAATATGTTCATGCAACGAAAAGGACTTGGTGGTGTGTTTCGTACAATCCCTGAAAAAATTCAAACGGTGCGTGACCTCAGCTTACCTCAGCCAATTTTAGATCTCATTGATACTGACAGAGGCTTGATTCTTGTAACAGGACCAACGGGTTCTGGTAAATCAACCACATTAGCAGCCCTCATTAATCATATCAATGCTACACGCGAAGGGCATATCATTACTATAGAAGACCCAATCGAGTTCATTCATGGAAACATAAAATGTTTGGTCAACCAAAGAGAACTGGGTAGTCATACAAAAACTTTTGCAAGTGCTCTTAAATCATCGCTTCGTGAAGACCCAGATGTTATTTTGGTTGGTGAGTTGCGGGATTTAGATACAATATCTCTTGCCATTACAGCTGCAGAAACAGGACACTTGGTTTTTGGAACTTTACACACTAATAATGCATCTAAAACAATTGATCGCGTGATCGATGTGTTTCCGGGAGATCAGCAAGAACAAATTAAAACAATGCTCGCTGAAAGTTTGCGTGGAGTCATTGCGCAAAACTTATTTTCAAGAACAGACAAACCTGGACGGGTTGCAGCTTTCGAAATTTTAAAAAACACGAGAGCAGTTTCAAATTTAATACGTGAAGGAAAAACTTTTCAATTACCTACATTAATGCAAACAGGTCAAAAATATGGAATGAACTTATTTGAAAAATCCATTGGAGACTTAGTAAAAAAAGGGATAATTTCAAAAAAAGATTCAGATCAGTTTTTTGGTTATAATGATACAGATGGAGTACCTCAAGGTGGAGTATCAAGTAATCAACCCAATTCAGGAAAAAGAAGTGTTGGTAACGTTGCCTAGATTTAAATGAAAACAGTTAAAATTAATTACTCGGGTTTGATTTAAAAATTAGTTTTTCAACTTTATCAAGTCGATCTTTAATAGCCGAATATTCTTTATTTAATTCTTCATTTTTCTTTTCGAGTTCAAAAATTTTAGAACTTAAGTTTTTATTTATGAAGTGAAGTTCTTTTAATGATTCAACAAGTGGAACTACAATATGGTCATATGCCACTGATTTTAACCCTGTTCGAGGATTCGTTTTGACAACTTCTGGAAAGATCACTTCAAGGTCTTGAGCTATAAAGCCAATCTCAGACTGAGCACCAAACTTTTTTTTATCTTTCCAGTTGAAACTTACTCCCCGTAAATTTAGAACCTTGGATAAAGAATCTTCTAACGGTTGGATATTTTCTTTTAACTTTATATCTGAAGGTGAAGAACAACCAGAGTTTGTACAAATTGGGGAACCAGCAAAAAGTAATGAGCTAGCTCCAGCTAAATTTATATCACCATTAACATCTAATTTATAGCCAGGGATTGTACCTACCCCTACATTTCCGATATCATCAATTGTCATTCGAATAGCCGCGTTGTTGGTTCCTGAAGGTGTTGTTGAAAATTCAAGCTTACCTCCAGTTGGTTGAAGCCCACCTGAACCATGATTCCCAACAGCGATACTTTCGATTTTAGCTCCTATATTAGCAGCTACTTGATTTCCAAAAAAAATAGCTCCTAAGCTATCTCCAGATAACGGATAAGTTGAAGATGCATTTGTACCTCTGGAAGATTGGAACCATAAAGTTGGCTTGCCTGATAAAGCTCCACCTGAAGAAAAGATATACTGATAAATATCACCATCGTTTGCAAATTGCATAGAAGCTCCTCGCACATCAAGTTGATAAGCTGGAAACGATGTTCCTATTCCAACTTTACCCGTTGAATCTATTCTTAATTTTTCTGTTGGAGGAACTCCATTAGCCCGAGTTGAAAACGACAAATAAGCCGAATTGTCACCAATTGTACCATTAGACTTGCCAGATTGAATTCCTGCATAGGGGACTAGAATTCCACTTAAATCATAATAGCCACTAAAGGTAATACCCCCACCATTATTGGCAGCTGGGCCATTAGTATCTGCAAAATCAGCGAGAGACTTAGTTCCTGCAACGGGAACTGCAACTGCTGCAACTTGCACTGGAGCAGTTGGAGAAGATGTTCCAAATCCTACGTATCTAGTAGATTTAATCGTCATAACTGGGCTACTACTTGCTGCAGTAGTATAAAACATTATATCACCCGTTGTCGAATCATTTACTATATTTAGATTTTCTCCAATTGAAGTAAAGTAAATAAAGGCACTTCCAGGCGTCCCAAGAGAAGTTGTTGTTGTGTTTGCAGATCCAGTAACACCCATATGAAATGATGAACCAGCGCTGTTTGAAGCTGAAAATTTTGCACCTGCGCTTCCTCCACCTGAGGTGTTTATTACACTTATAGCAGTGAGATTATTATTAGTGGAGTAAGCTTCGATTAATGAGTTTGGGCTGGGCGTCCCTATCCCAACAAAGCCAGATTGAAAATAAATATTAGAACCTGAAGTGATCCATTGATTAGTTCCAGTTGAAACAGAGGACCAACTTAAATTGCTTCCATCTGTTGACAAAAATTTGCCAGCATTGGAGGCTTGAGATGGGAGCAAATTATTAGCAGCAGCGGATTGTGTTGAAGCTCCTGTGCCTCCATTTTCAATTGCTAAAGTTCCCTGAGTTATTTGAGATGCTTGAATTGAAATTGAAACGCATTCAAATGAATCTAATGCAGAATTATAACTTATTGCTTGGTTATTATTGCATGAGACAGCAAGTGCTGAACTATTATTAATTGAAGATTTAAGATCTGAAATGTTTATATAACTAGGAAACCATTGAGTCCCATTAAATTTTAAGAATTGTCCATTATTATTCGGAGAATCAGGAGATATGGGGATACCTTGTAAGGACGTTGCATTGGAATTAGCTGTTGAAGATTCTGTTTGATCTAAACTCTCTGTTTTTCCCCACATTGTTCCATAACAGGAGGTCTGAAAAAAACACAATAACAAAGAACTTAAAATAAAAGAAAATTGAATACCTTTTTCAAGATAGCTTGAGTTCATAATTAAAGAAAGTTCTGATATTTTCATTAATTATATAATCGTTTATCAAATGATTCTTTGTAAGATTAAAACTCAAAAATAAATAAAATCAAAACATAAGTTTGGTTAATTAATAAGTTAATCAAAACTAAAGTCTAAATTCATTGAAATATGCTCATAGTTTTTAAAATTAAAAAAAGCTTTTAAAATAATTTTGTTATAAATTCATTTTTTGGTAATATTTTAAAATGAAAAATTAAATGAAACTTGAGTTGAATTTAATTTTGAAAAATTAATATTCTTTTGAGAGGGAACATTAGAATATTCGTGATCTGGTGATTCCCATGATTCTGATGTTACATATGCAGACCCTATTAGTAACCCAATTATAGTACCAACAGCAACATTACTTAAGTGATTTTGAGGTCGATCATAGAAACTGAGTGTACTAACTCCAAACACAGCACCTCCCAGGCCAGCGAACATTATACGTGCAACTTTTCCTTTTACTGCAGAGGGGTCGCTTTTGAACTTGCTTTGTTGGGCTGCTTTAGAATAGGCACTAGATTCAGAAATTGAATCTGACTCAGTGTAAGAGAATTGCTGTTCTAAAGAAAAAGCAAAGCATAGATTAGAAAGGAAAAAAGCCGCCATGAATGATTTCAACAATAACACTTTACTCATATTTAACTCCATGTACACTTTGTTAAGTACTCAGATTAATATTATTGGAGAATTTAATGGAAGACTCAAATAAAAAAAACATAAATCTTGCCCCATATATTGACCAAACTTTATTAAAAGCAGATGCCACTGAATTAGAAATTAGAAATTTATGTGAGATATCAATTAAACATAAATTTAAAGGAGTTTGTACCAACTCTCGTTTTACCAATCTAGTTGCTAAACAATTGAGTGGAACAAATATTTTACCTGTAACAGTTGTTGGCTTTCCCCTTGGAGCATGCGGGTCATACATTAAAAAATTTGAAGCACTATATGCAATTGAAAATGGTGCCCAAGAGATTGATATGGTTATTTCTATTGGTGCCCTAAAAGAAAAAAACTGGAGCTTTGTTGAAGAAGATATTAAATTAGTGTGCAGTTCCCATCCCACTCCTGTTAAAGTTATTTTAGAAACCTGTTTATTAACAAATGAGGAAATTGTTGAAGCTTGTAAAATAGCTGAAGCCGCTGGCGCTGCATATGTTAAAACATCAACTGGTTTTTCAACAGCAGGTGCAACATTGGCAAGTGTTAAATTAATGAAAGAAAGTGTTTCATCTTTACTAGGAGTAAAAGCTAGTGGTGGAATTAAAACAAGAGAACAAGCTCTTCAATTTATTGAAGCTGGAGCGACTAGATTAGGAACAAGCAGCGGAGATTTATTAGTATTAGGCCAAGAGATAAAAGACACGTTATATTAATATATATGAACTTTAAAAAGGGATATTTACATGGATCAAAATAAAGTTTTAAGTTTTATTCCTGCTGAAATTATTAAAAAAAAAAGAAATAAGCTTGAACTTTCTAATGACGAAATTAATTGGATGATTCAAGAATTTACCAATGGAAATCTGCCTGATTATCAAATGTCGGCATTATTGATGGCAATATATTTTAATGGATTAAATAAAAAAGAAACCTTAGCTTTAACAAATGGGATGATAAATTCTGGACGAGTAATGAGTTATCCTAATATTGCCGCCTGTAAGGTAGATAAACATTCAACTGGTGGAGTTGGTGATAAAACAAGTTTAATATTGGCGCCAATAGTAGCCGCCTGCGGGATTGTGGTTCCAATGATATCAGGAAGAGGGCTTGGTCATACGGGTGGGACTTTAGATAAATTAGAAAGTATTCCAAACTTCAATGTAAATTTATCGTTAGCTGAATTTTCAGATATGCTTTCAAAATTTGGTTTAAGTTTTATTGGTCAAACTGCAGAAATTTGTCCCGCAGACAAAAAAATGTATGCTTTAAGAGATGTGACAGCAACAGTTGAGAGTCAGCAACTCATTTGTGCAAGTATCATGTCTAAAAAAATTGCCGAAGGAATTGATGCTCTAGTCTTAGATGTAAAATTTGGTACGGGTGCGTTTATGAAATCTATTGAGAATGCTGAAAGTCTAGCGCGTTCACTTAAAGAAATTGGTGAAGGAGCCGGAAAAAAAGTTAATGCCTTGTTAACAAATATGAATCAACCATTAGGGTCATTTATTGGTAATTCTTTAGAGGTTTATGAGTGTGTTGAGATTTTGAAAAATAAAAAATTATTTAATGAAAGAGGAGTTGATTTATACACTGACACTCGTGAATTGAGCCTTGAATTAGCGGCTCATATGATTGTTCTTGGAAATAAGGCCACAACAATTGCCGAAGGTAAGAAGTTAGCTATCAATGCTCTTGAAACTGGACGAGCATTAGCACTTTGGAATAAAGTGTGTGAAGCTCAAGGGGGAAATCTTTCTGAGCTACCAAAGGCAAAATTTTCACGAACCCTTAAATCAACTCGGAATGGTTATGTTGCGGCAATTCAAACCGAAGCCATAGGTATTAGCGCAATCCTTATTGGCGCGGGAAGAGTTAAAACAATAGATAAATTAGATTATACTGCTGGAATACAAATTCATTTTAAATTGGGTGAGAAAATTGAAATTGGAGATTCATTATTTACAATTTATTCTGATGATCAAAATAATTTGACTAAAATAGATAAGAATTTGATAGAATCAATTGAATGGTCGGTCCAAAAATTAAATTTTGCACAGTTAAATAAGCTTATCGAAAAAGTTATATAACTGCTTATGATTAAGTTTGATCGCTTCGCAATTATTTCAGACAAAATCATCGAGTAAGCAGTAGCCTATTTGCTTAAGAAGGAGAACTTATGATGCTTGAGAAGTTACAAAACACTATTGCTTATATTAAATCAAGGTCCCAATTTAAACCGAGTATCGGAATAATTTTAGGTTCTGGCTTAGGTACATTTATAAAAAATGTAAAAGTAGATTCTTCGTTTTCATTTCATGAATTACCCAACTTTGTTCCTCCTACAGTTGAGGGCCATAATGGGAATTTAATTTTTGGTCATTTGAAAGAAACACCAATTGTCGCATTACAGGGAAGAATTCATTATTACGAAGGTCATGGCATGGATACAGTTGTATTGCCTACCCGAGTAATGGCTATGTTAGGAATTAATACCCTTTTTATTACAAATTCTGCAGGGGGGTTAGATCCCCAGATGAACCCTGGCGAATTTATGATTATTGAAGATCATATTAACCTTATGGGATCAAATCCTTTAACAGGACCAAATCCTGCCGCACTTGGGCCACGCTTTCCAGATATGACAGAAGCCTACGACAAAACTTTACGAAGCAAACTTGAAAACGCACTTAAAAATAACAAAGTAAAATATCACAAGGGTATTTACTGTGCTGTTAGTGGACCAACTTATGAAACTCCAGCGGAAGTTCGCTACTTGAGAATGATTGGTGGCTCAGCGGTTGGAATGAGTACTGTCCCAGAAGTCATTGCCGCAAATCATTTGGGCTTAAAGGTGAGTGCAATAAGTTGCATTACCAATAAAGCCGCTGGAATCTCAAATAAAAAACTTTCTCATGACGAAGTCACCGAAACCGCAAAAAAAGTTGAACAACATTTTTCAGAGTTCGTAACTGAATTTATAACGTCACTTTAGACATTCTAGTTTCACTAGTAATGTTATATTTTTTAACTACCCTCTAAAACTTTTAACACACCCAAATACTTCTGTTTTTAAGAAGTACCCTAGGGAGATATCTCCCTAGGTAGGTTGGTACAACGGGGAAGGAGGTAGGTTTCCCCAAGGAATATTTTTTTTAAATTTTTAATTCTAATTCTAATATAAACTCTAACTCTTATTAATTATTACCCAATTAATTTCATTGCCATTTGAGGAGATGCGTTTGCTTGTGCAAGAGTGCTTACAGAAGCATTGAGTAAAATATTATTTCGAGTAAGCTCAGCAGTTGAAGAAGCTATGTCTGTATCTCTGATACGAGAATTTGCAGCTGCTAAGTTTTCATAAGATACACCTAAGTTGTCGACAGTTGATGCCAATCTGTTTTGTAAGGCACCTAGACCAGCTCTATATCCATTTGATTTAACTTGAGCTTCGTCGATTATATTTAAGGCTTCTTGTGCACCTTCTTTAGTTGAAAAATCAATTGAAGCAATTCCTAAATTATCAGTAGTGGCATTAGTGTCTGAAGCTGCATACGAGATACGATCTAGTTTTTCATCATTATTTAATCCAACTTGGAAATCAAAAGTTGTTCCCGTTCCATCTAATAAATTTACTCCACTAAATTTTGTTGTTTTAGCTATACGATCAGCCTCTTGAACAAGGTTTTGAACCTCTTTATTGATAAATCCACGCTCTCTTTCGCCTACAGTGTCAGAAGATGCTTGAATTCCAAGTTCACGAAGGCGAGTCATTATGTTTGAGATCTCATTTAAACCACCCTCTGCAACTTGCACCATTGAGATACCGTCGTTAGCGTTTCGAGATGCTTGTTGCAAGCTTCGTCCAGTGGCTTTTAAAGTTTCACTGATACTTAATCCTGCGGCATCATCTGCAGCTTTTGTGATTCGACTTCCTGATGACAATTGCGCGAAGCTTTTTTGGATCTCTCTTTGAGCTCCAGCCATACTTCTTTGTGCATTGATCGAAGATACGTTTGTTGATATTCTCATTCCCATAAATTACCTCCTTAAGGTAGTTGAGCAGATTCGTTCCGCCAGAATCTTAGAACCGGGAATTACCTACTTTCCGCTAGTTTAAGATTTTCATCCCTGAGAGTTTTTGTTTTTTTCGTGCTCTCTTTTATTTTTGTTTGAACTTATTTGTTCTCACACCCATTCAATCGGCGAGGCTAGCGCAACCTTTAGTCTGTAACGTCAAAACTGGACCGAGGTCAGATATGATCTAGACCAAAGAAGAGTAAAAAAAACAAAAAACAGTGCTTGAGCTAGACCTTGGACGTGAAGTTACAAGCCGTTGATCAAGGTTTTTGTTAAATCAATATCTTTCATTAGTCGTAAATGATTTAAGTCAAGTCGAGCACTTGCAAGACCAAATACTAATTTAGAAAAAATTCAAATGAGGTGACCGAGGTTGATGTGCTAGAAGATTTTTGCTATTGCAAAGACCACAATTAAACAATCAATCAGAAGGATAATTTGCAAATGTTAAAATTGAATTTCACATGGTATTTTTTAGCTGTAGTTAATATAAATTTAATAGCCTACTCGAGCCCTGTCGAAAAGATGATTGAAAATAATACTGAGTTAATTTCTTATATCGAGGAGTTAAATTATAATGGAATAATTTCTGTTAGAAAAGGAAATGAAACATTAATCGATAAAGCATTTGGAGTTAAAAATATTGTAACTCAAGAGAAATTAGTGATGGCAGATAGGTTTCAAATAGGATCCATCACCAAACAATTTGTTGCAGCAGGTATCTTAAAATTAATTGAAGAAAATAAAATTTCACTCTCAGATCAAGTTTCCAAATTCATTCCTGCGTTTTTAAACTTAGAACCGATGACAATTAAAAATTTATTAAATCACGCAAGTGGATTAGTTAACTTTACCGAGATTGAAAATTTTTGGGAATTAGCTACAAGTGGCAAATTGAATACCGATGATGATTTAATAAATTTATCATTAAGTTTTCCTCTTAAATTCAAGCCAGGATCTGAGTATAAATATTCAAATACAAATTACATTGTTGCGGGGAGAATCATTGAAATTGTTTCAGGTGAGCCCTGGATTAATTTTATTAAGATAAAATTGTTAAACCCTTTAAACATGACCAACACTGGGTACGAATCAAAATTTTCAAAGGCATCCGAAGTTTCTGGTCATATTAAAAATTCAGAGGGCCAATTTGAAGTTTTTCCTGACTTTGAACTCAGGTGGGCAAGCGCTGCAGGTGGAATTTATTCAACAGCAGAAGATATGCAGAAATGGTGCAATATATACTCAAACGCAAATATTTTAAGTGTCGATTCAAAGAAAGAGTTTTTAACGCCTTATTTGAATAACTACGCTTTGGGAGTGAAAGTGCTTAGGGCACCAAATATGACCAGGGTATTTCATGATGGCAAAACCCCTGGTTTTGGGGCAACTCTCGACTATTTAATCGAAAAAGATTTGTGTATAGTTACATTTAATAACTTTGATGGAAATATAATTTTAAACGAAGTGCTTTACTCTTTTTTTACCAATGGAAAATTTTTTAAATTAAAAAATAAAAAAGCAGAAGACTCAATTATAAATTTTCAAGATTTTTACGGCTACTATGAAGGTAGCAAGCTAAAAATTAATGTATACAGCAAAGATGATAATTTGATTTTTTTCCCTGAGGGACAAAAAGAATTTACTTTACTCCATGTTGATAAAGACAGTTTTGTATTGCCAAACATATTTGGGGATGAGTTTTTGAGAGATGAAAATGGAAAAGTATACGCCATAAAGCATTACCAAAACGGAACTGTTTCTGTATTTAAAAAAGTTCAATAAGAAACACTCTTTTAAATAAAACTCAATTTAAGACCAAATAAGAACAAATTGACTTCAAACTTGGGTATTGTTATTTGAGGGTTCGTTATTATTGTTTTAAATATTTTAAAAAATTAAAGCATAATTTATTGTACTTCAACAGAGAGTGAGCTTGAACTCGCGCTTAGGAGACGAAAGATGAATTCACCAGAGCTATTAATGCCTGCAGGATCTCTGCAAAAACTTAAATTTGCCTATGCTTTTGGTGCAGATGCTGCCTACGTAGGTGTCCCTTTATTTTCTTTAAGAGCTCGAGAAAATGAATTTAGTTTTGAAAAATTAAAAGAAGCAACTGAGCTGGCTCGATCAATGAATAAAAAACTTTATGTCACTGCAAATATTTTTGCAAGAAACAGAAAAATTAACTCGTTTGAGAGTCAAATAGATGATTGGGCAACATTAAAACCAGATGCTTTAATCATGAGTGATCCAGGCTTAATAAGTATGGTAAAAAAACGTCATCCAGAAATTCCGATTCATTTATCTGTTCAAGCAAATTGTATGAATTGGCAGGCTGTAAAATTTTGGCATGAGCAAGTGGGTGTTGAAAGAGTTATTTTGAGTCGCGAACTTCAAGTTAATGAAATTAAAGAAATTAAAGATCGTGTGCCCACGGTTGAGCTTGAAGCTTTTGTTCATGGTGCAATTTGTATTGCATACTCTGGTCGTTGTTTAATGTCTTCGTATTTTAGTTATCGTGATGCTAATCAAGGTGTATGTGATAATTCGTGTCGTGAAAAATTTCATATTTATGAGACCTCCCCTCTCCAAGATAAAGAATATTATGTGGAAGATCTTCGCAACAAAGGTCAATTTTATCAAATCGATGAAGATGAACATGGTACCTATATCATGAACGCAAAAGATTTACGTTTAATTGACCACTTAAAAGAGATCGCAGATGCGGGCGTTTGTTCATTTAAAGTTGAAGGGCGAACAAAATCTGAGTACTACGTATCAATGGTGGCGAGATCCTATAGACAAGCTATAGATGATGTAATGGCAGGTAAAAATTTTGATCCAAAATTAATCGAAGAGTTGGATAAAGTTGCGAATCGCGGTTATCACACAGGATTTATGGTTAATACTCCAAAAGAAGAAGGGCAAAACTATGATACAAGCGTTCCTCGTTTTTACACTCAAAAATTTGGTGGATTTTTTATAGAGCAAACGGGGGAGATTCCTGCCCCAGCGGGATATAAAACATTAGAGGTTAGAAACAAACTCAAGCTTGGTGATAAGGGAGAGATAATAACTCCAGATTATCGTTCAATACCTTTTGAAATTACTGATATTATAAATCAAAAAATGGAAAAGGTAGAAAGTGCCCATGGGGGCGCTGGTGCTTGTTTTGTAAGATGTGATGAATTAAATATTCCGAATATGTCACTATTATCAGTGCATGCTTAAGCACAAAGTATATTTTTTTAGAAAGCTATGAGTTTTTAAATTTTCTTAAAAATGGGTTGAAATTGATAATGAAGTATAGTCGAATGGGCAGCGAATTTACTATAAAGGATTAATCAAGGAGAGGTTTATGGCAAAAATTATTTTAGGTTTGGTCATATTGGCATCAGTAATATCATGTCAAAATAACTCAAGCTCGAGCGGCAGCCCTGCTAAAAAAGAAAATGTTGTTGATAAAAAAGTAACCCCTGCCTCCTGCGAACAAGAATGGGAAATGATGTTAAAGTATGGCGTGAATGGGAAATTTACTAAGTACGAAGAATCAAAATTTACTTTAAAGGGAAATAGTAAAATTTTAAAAGAGAAAAACATTAATACGACAAAAATTGTTTCAAATGATGGAATAGTAATAAAATTTTCTGAAATAATTGAAGATCTTGTTCCAGAAGTTAAAGTTTCTGAACATAATTTTGAATTGAATAGACAAAAATATATAGATGATTGTTTGGGTGAAGTAGAGGATTTAAATATAAAAAGAACAAAAGTTCTTATCGGTAGTGAAAATATAATGGTTAGAAGTGGTAATTTTAATTGTACACATACTTTAGAAACCTTAATTTCTAAAGAAATGAATTTAGAGATTAACTCGTGGACTTCGACAAGAGAACCAAAAATATTTATTAAAGTAATTTCAAAAAGCAATTTAGTTTTACAAGAGGGTCAAACAATTCCCCCAGGCTATGAAGAATATTTTGCTCCCCAAATTACTGAAACCGAACTAATCGAAGCTAATGTTTGGAACTAATTGTTTAGAAATCGAGGACCAATTTTGAAAGTAGTAATTTATTCGATAGTTCCATGCCCATATTGTGAAAGGGCAAAAAAATTTTTTATGGACAGACAAATTTTATTTGAAAATATAGATCTCACTGGTCAGTTCCAAGAGATGCAAAGTTTAAAAAATAAAACTCATCATTCAACTTTTCCGCAAATATTTATAGATGATGAGTTTATTGGGGGATATTCAGACTTAATGGAAAAAGTTAATTCTGGACAAATAAAGATTTGAATTTATAAAAATTGAATCTACTTTAAGTAAAATCTAATTTAAATTTAATAGACAACACCAGTTTATTTAATAGAATAAAGAGAGTTAAATTTTTTACTCATTTCAAAAGGACTTGCTATGTTTGGTTGGAAAAAAAATGTAAAAATTGGACCTCCTTTAAAACTATCTGCATTTCGTAAAGTTGCAATCGGCACTTGGCAAAGTGCAGGTGATCCAAGTGTGTATAGCATTTTGACTTTTGATATTCGCCCTGCAGCGGCTTTCATGGAGAAAGTTCAAGAAAAAACTTCAGACAAAATTACAATGACTCATTTTTTTGGAAAAGCAGTGGCCTATGTTTTAGCTCAACATCCAGAATTAAACTGTATTCTTCGTTGGGGAAAACTTTATCCGCGAGAAAATATTGATATTTTTTTTCAAGTGGCTTCTGATAAAAAGGGCGAAGACTTATCAGGGTACACAATCAGAAATGCAGATCGAAAAAGTGTGCGTGAAATGGCTGAAGAGTTATCACGAGGAGCAAATAAAATTAGGACACAGGGTGATCCCGATTATAAAAAAATGAAGCAAAGCCTCAAATTTTTACCGAGCATTTTATCTTGGTGGATTATTCAGTTCACAGCATTTATACAATATAATTTAAATCGTTGGCATCCAGCAATTGGAACGCCTCAAGATTCATTTGGATCTGTCATGATTACAAACATCGGCTCTTTAGGATTAGAGTTGGCACTTGCTCCTCTTGTTCCTTATTCAAGAACTCCGTGCGTATTAACTTTGGGTGCAATTCATAAAGCGCCAGTTGTTGTTGATGGCGACAGGGTGGAGGTTGCTCCCGTTATTAAAATTGGTGTTAACTTTGATCATCGTTTAATTGATGGCATGCACGCTTCAAAAATGTCGAGAGTTTTAAATGATATTTTTAGAAACCCAGAAAAATACTTAGACATTTAATCTTTAATTCAATTTTTTGAATCGATTTCTTCTATCAAAACATCATGTTTTTAGCATATTCTTAAAACATGATGTTTTGATACACTATAAAATACTGAAAACATTGATAAATTAGTCATTGAAAACGTCATGTTTTAGTATTAATCTATAAACATGACGTTTATTAAAAGCAAATATATTCATAGATCATTTACAGAACTAGAAATAAAAAATTTTCTTTTTGAGTCTAAAAGAACAGCGGCGTTATGTTTTTTGCGGGGTCGAAGAAGAATCGGAAAATCTACTCTTTTATATCAATTGCAAAGTTTATATAAGATTCCTGTGTTTGTATTTACTGGGGGTAAGGACGAAAAAGAAGTAACTCTTAAAAAGAGATTAATAACTGAATGGAGTTTATTTAACCCCAAGTCAAACTTAAGTAAAATGAAAATCAATTCAATACTCTGGAGAGACATTTTTGTAGAATTTGGCCAACATGCAAATGAATTAAAAAGTCCACTATGTATTTGTATTGATGAAATACAGTGGGTAGCTAAAGGCCAAACTGGCTTTATCGGTCAATTTAAAGAGGCCTGGTTGACTTTAGAAAAAATAAAAAATCTTAAAATAATATTAAGTGGCTCCTCAAATAAATTTTTTCACAAATACACTGGAGGAGAAGAGCAAATATTGAGAGGCATGTGTACTCATAATGACATATGGCTTACCGATATATCACCGAGTGTGTTAAAAAAAGAATTTGTACCTCACTGGAAAAATGAAGAAGTCATATTTGCATATATGTGTTTAGGAGGAGTTCCATATTATTGGCAACAGTTTGATGAGAAAGTAAATTTTATTCAGACTTTTAACAAAGCCTGTTTTACATCCTCAAGCTTTGTGTTGAAAGAGGCACTTGAAATTTTAAGATTAGAGTTTAATAAAGCAGGGACAACAACCGCAATTAATCTTCTTAAGGGTGTTGGCTTTTTAGGAAAAACTTTAGAGCAGCTTGAAAAGGTATCAAGATTACCTCACTCTTCCGCCTCCATCTTGGTTGAGAAACTTTTAGATTATGGAATCATAAAAACATTCAATGATCCTAATGAAAAATTTAAAACTACAAGTCGAGGACAGAGATATTATATTCAAGACCCATTTCTAAATTTTTATTTTCAAATAATTTGGAACATTAAATCTAAAATCAGTCGCAATCAAACCAATGAACTTATTTTTGCAAGTCTGCTTGGATCCAAAAATGGATTTTATATAAATGAATTTTCAGGCTATGCATTTGAAAATTTGGTGCGAAGACAACTTCTCGTTTCTGTTGATCGTAGTGAAAAAATATTTAAAACATTGGGGCTAATAAATTGTGAGTTTGAAGTTGGAACCATTAAACAATCTGATCGACAAATAGATATTGTAATATTCAATTCAACTGACAAAACTGATCGTTGGATCGAGTGTCGGTGGAGTCAGTCAGTAAAAGAAATTTCAGATTTAATTGATGAGGTTTTACTTAAAAAAAATGAAACTGAGGATCTAGAAATATTTATAGCAACTAATGTTGTGCCAACAAAAACATTGCTTCAAAAAGCAGAAGTAAATGAAATAAAATTAATTGGAATTAATGATCTTATGTGAGTTTTCTTAAAGGGTATAATACTTAGGATAAGCGGATTGGCTGCAAGAAAGAATATTTTTTAAAGTCTGAATCGCGAGTATAAATTCTTCTTACATTGTTTTGCTTAAGGCAAATTGCAATTCTGGCATCAAAGATTTCATTACCTTTTAATCCTGGTATTTCTTTTGCAATTTCGTTAAGTAATTTCCACCAATTATTATTTTCTTCCAAAATACGAATATTGTAACAGCTCATTAAATCAGCCAAGGCGGAGATCGCTTTAGTGATTTTTAAGGGCGATGAAAAAACTTTTGGATGTGTTAATAAGCGAAGAACTTCACCAATGTTGGTAGGGGTTGTGCAGAGGTCATCATTTAAATTTTCTAGACCCTCTACAGCTTCTTTATGAAATGATGAACTTTCAACCATAATAGCAACAAGGATATTTGTATCAAGAGCGGTCATCGTCTAGATCCTCCATCCAATCTTTTCTATTAATTAAATCAATTTTTTCGATACCAAGATCAAGAGGTTTGAATTTTTTTTGAGGAAGAACTTTCTGTAATTTCCATTGCTCACGGCCAAGAGAAGCCCATTGACTGATAATCACGCTAATAGATTTACCAGTTTTATTTGCTTCCCTTTTAGCTTCTTCAAAAACTGCATCTTCTATAACAAGGCTTGTTTTCATATATTGCTCCTGTATTCTTATTATAAAGAATACATATTCAAAAGTCAAACTTAAGAGCAAAATATCTCGAAATTAGATTCTCAATATATGAATAGATATTTACAACGGTTTTATAGTGTCAAAATAATTAACAAACTAAAAATTATACCTATATCTTAGGATCAACTCAATATGGAGCATATAAGAAATGATTTTCCTGTTCGTTTGGGTGATTATCAATCACCCCGTAAAGTGGTAATTTCGAGTTACCAGGTAGTATCTTTCATCTCTTCGCCATTAAAATAAATTTTGGCATCACTGCAATTAAATTTAATTTCAATTTTGTTGCCGCCAACATCGGTAAGAATATGCGATCCTGATTTGTACCAAACAGCACAATTTGATTTGAAGGTGACATCAACTGCTTTCCAGCTCATGCTGGCTGTGCCATCGATGACTTCGAACTTCACAGTTCCACCTTCTTCTTTTTCATTTACAAAATTTCCTTCAATTGCAAATGAACCAGAACCAACCATAGTTCCCTCTGCCCATTGGCTGACCTGTGAATTGGAATTCACCATAATCAAAGTAGGTGTAAAAGTCACATCCCATTTGTAAGTGTATGTATAATCTGTTTTAAGTATGCCATGTCCAGGAGCTTCAAACTCGGCATATTGGCTTCCTTTAAAATCTGATTTAAATTTTGTTGAATCATTTGTACCAGAAGTATCCCAGTAGCCATTGAAGGATCCACCAAAAAGTAAATTTTCAGAATTGTTTTTATAATACCAAGAGGGAATATCAAACTCAAAACGATATCCACCTCTATCTCCCGCAACAGTATCATCTTTATCAATGGATTTATATGAACCCTTATGATTAAATGTATTTTCACCAGAAACAAAATCTTCGCAATCAAATGAATATTCTTTTAATAAGGCTATGCCATCAGAATCTGCATCAATTGGAGTAGCCGGACTAGAAGTATAACAAGAAAGTTTTTCGGCATAGGTTTCGATAGAATCATTCAAAGAGTATGATTTTAAACCAGCCCGTGGTTTTTGCGAGCTGACTCCAATTGGATTTGTTGCGACACCATTCCCTTTTGGGAGCTGGTTCAAAACAGTTTTAAATGTAGTCACCACAGTAGGAGCTGTTTCAATTGTAACAGCTCCCTTTCCTCCCACACATGCAGTTAATGAAAGCGCACCTAAATAAAAAAAGGAGCACAGAAAATTAAATAAAATATTTTTCATTTAACTCTCCAATTAAAAATTATAAGTGACTGCAGCAGAAGTCATAAATGCAGTACCATTAATTTGGCCTGTTGTGCTTGCAGAAAGAAGTCCATCTAATGTTAAGTTGTTATGTTTAAAACCAAGCCCAGTTGCAACTGTAGTATTATTATTTATTCCATCAGCATCATTACTAACAGTTTCGTCTTTTGTAGAACCAAGGATAACGTTTTGGCTTAATGAAGCTCTAAACATTGACCAAGAGTTTAAGTTTAATTCTAAACCAATGAAAACTGGAAGTTGCATTAAAGTTACTTTTTTTCCTTCAATGTCACGGCTGTTATTTTCTAGCATAGCTCCATAATAAATATCTGCATCAGTAGTTTTCATGCTACGATCTTCCCAACCTAAAGTAATATTCATGTCTTTAGTTGTAGTTTCAACAGTTCCAGCTTCTGCTTTTGTGTTTCCATATACAAGGCTACCAAAAAATCTATTAGTTCCCATGTCTTTATTCCCCCCCAAAGTTATATATGGAGAAGATGAAATTTTTTGATCAGGAGTACCTTTTTTTTCTGCAGAAGATATTAATGCCAGGTGAGCGTAGTAAGCCATATCTCCATTTATAGCACCATATTTACCAACTAAAGTAGTTTCTTTGGTGCCAGATTTTTTGTTATCAATTGTTGATAAAGATCCAGAAAAAGCCATATCACCTTTTCCATAAGTTACTTCAATTGGGTTTTGTTGTTTTATAAATGTAGTTCCGTCTCTTAAATCATTTGTATTGTCATGCCCTAGATAAATCCCTAGCATATTGCCATTCGAAAGTTTACGAGCAAATCCACCTTCTGCGCCATTTCCAGCTGCACCCATTTCAAATGTTAGATAAGGATTAAGTAAACTGATATGTGCAGGATTAGCAAAAATAGTTTGAGTATCAACGATATGATTAGCGCCTTGGAGGGCATTTACTCTGGCTTTAGAAGCATAAGAGTACGAATTAAAAGATAGAACAGTTAAAATAGACAATAAAAATTTCACAAAAACTCCCTTTAGTGTGATTTGTTGTTAAAGATCAATATAGATAAAATATTGAAAACTTATTTAAATTTATGATATTTAAATTGAATGAATAATTCGAAGTGATGTCAATTAAAACAAGATTAATTATTATTTTTTATGAATATATATGTCATTGTTTTTAAAACTAAATTATTAAAGTAATAAATATTTTTATGGGTCAGTATCAGATGAGACATTTATTTTAAGTGCCAAAACTTTTTCCAACAGCTGAACCATTTTTTCAAAATCAGTTTTACCAAATAAAACTTTTTTAACACCTTTAGTTCTATAGGGACGACAATAATCGGTATTTTTAATAATAATATTTGTGAAATCAGCATCGGCTTTTGCTAGAGCTAGTGGTTTAAGTGATTCTTCAATTTGTCCTTTGGAGCATGATGCTAATCCACTGTAAGACTCACCAGGAGGCAAATCATCGATATCTTTAATTTTGACCTTGCCATTGCCAAGAAAATAAATTTGTGCAGACTGTTTAGAAAATGAAAATGAAGAACTGTTAAGTATAATTTCAGCGTTAGTTGAAGCATCTGTAATAATTTGCAAAACTTTGCTATGCAATCCCGAAGAATCCTTGTCATCAGGAAGCAAAATTTGCATTTCGTTAGCTTGATTTAATTTTTCATTTAATTCAAAAAAAGAATATGGTTTTGATCCAAGTTTTTTGCAAGAGGCTAATTGGCAAAGCCAAAAAAGAGTTTCTTTATTTGTACTTGGTTCAATAATTAAACGAGTTTGAAAATTTCCTTTTATATCAAAAAACCATGATTTAGAATGACAAATCGAGCTAAAAAAAATTAAAAGAATAATAAGTTTTTTCAAATGCTGACTCCAATAGTTTATATAAATAAATAAATTTTAATTAATCACTTCAATAAGAATATTTTTAGTGTTAAAAAATGTCTAGGTTTATCATTTCAAATAATAATTTCTCGACTATCCTTGATTAATGCAAATTTTCGCTTTCTGATACTTTGGAGTTTTCTCCATTGCAGTTTAGATTTGTTTACGTTAATTTTGAAACAAAAAAATTTTATAAATTAAATCAAGAATAACAAATGTAAATTATATTAATAAAGGATTTCAATGAAAAATTGGGAAAATATTTTTCAGGATAAAATAAAAAAAATTGCAACTTCAGATGACCCCGCTCATGATTTGTTACATTTTCAGAGAGTTGTAAAGACCGCAAAACAAATTTGTGAATTCGAGAGAGGATGTTTTGAAGAAGTCATTCCAGCAGCATGGTTGCATGATTTTGTGATTGTTCCTAAGGATAGTCCGTTGCGTAGCCAAGCTTCTAAAATATCTGCAGAAGCAGCAATTAATTTTTTAAAAGAAATAAAATATCCACATCAATTTTATGACAATATTTTTCATGCTATAGAGGCTCATAGTTTTAGTGCAAATAGACAAACACAAACATTAGAATCTAAAATTGTTCAAGACGCTGATCGCTTAGATGGATTAGGAGCAATTGGTATAGCAAGATGTTTTGCAACTGCGGGTTTACTAAAAAGACCTTTTTATTCAAGTGAAGACCCCTTTTGTAAAAATCGCCCCCCAGATGATTCATTATATACAGTTGATCACTTTTATAAAAAACTTTTTAAAGTTGCTGAATCCTTAAAAACAAAAACAGGACAAGAGCTCGGAATAAAGAGAGTAGAGAATATGAAACAATATCTCCACGCTCTTGAATTAGAACTATAAAAATATATTCATTAGAGAATGCTTTAGATAAAAGAAAATGTTGGTATCCTGATGATTCAAACCCAAATTGTTTTAAGAAATAAAATAAACTCAAAGTATTTAAATTTAATTCTTATATAATTCAATGGGAGGAGTTAAGATTTTGATAATATTTTTTAATTGAAACTATTCTCATAATTTGTAAATATATTTTTTGGGTTTCAGCCGAAATTTCTAATAAGGTAAAAATCCGGAGGTAATTCTATTCAATTATTAACTTCGATGAACGATATTTCAATCGAAAATGCAATTTTGGCAGCTATTAAGGCTATTCAAAGAAATTTTTCTAAAAAACTTCTTAGTGTTTATGTGACTGGCAGTTATGCAAATGGATATGCTGTTTCAAGCTCAGATCTTGACCTTTTTTTTGTATTTGAAGGTTATTTAAACAAAGCTGATGAAAAAATAGGTGAAGATATAAACACTCTACTTCAAGACATCAGCCCATCTCTTGATATAGCATTTCGAGGCTTAGAAAATCTTATAGAGTCTGGCAAAGTGGGAATGAATGAATATTTTTTGCATGTTTTTGGGGAGCCAGTTCATCTTCGAATTCCAATGCCAAAAATAGAAGATTATATTTATCGTGGAATGCATACTGGTTATTTGCGAATGCAATTAACACGTAAGACAAAACCTTATACTTGGCCACTGAGATATCCAGATGATAAAAGTCCTCTTAAGGGATACGACTGGCGGGAAAAAATTAAATATCAAAATAAGCAATTTAATTCAATCAAAGAAATAGTGGTTTTAACGGGATGGATGGCAACCGGACTCATTGCGTGGAGAGGGAAAATCTATGTCCCTACTAAAAACCATGTAATCAATCTCTTTAAATCGGTTATAGGCGGGCATCTTGCTGATGATTTACAAAATATTATGGAGGTTTGCCGTGTACAGTTCGAATATATGACTCCTGAAACAACCGAAGAATTGCTGGTTCTTGAAAAAGTGCTCCCTCGAGTTTTGGAATTTGAGAACTTCTTTCTTAAAAACTATCAGGACTTTTTAATTGAAAATCTTTATAGTACTAATCCTATACGAGTTCGTACAAGTATCATTCGACTCGGTGAAATTCTATATCCAAATGATAATTCATTAAATGCATTGAAGAGGTTATCATCAGATATAAATAATTACTCAGATTTAATTGATAAATCAATTTCACAACTTCAATGAAAAGTGATTTAACACTTTACTATTGAAAGTGTTAAATCAAATGGGTAGTTTAATCGTAAGTTGTCATTCACCCTATGTCGGTTAAAATTTTGTCGAGGGCAAGGAGCCCGACCCCCAAGAAATCTGCATAGAAAACTTTCCTTGCTTGAAAGTAGACGATGTTACAATTTGAACTGGATTAGGATAACTGATCTGTTACGTTTAATCAGATTTAATCATAAGAGTTTTTTATTTTGATATTTTAGTTACCCCATGCATGTATGGCTTTAGTGCTTCTGGAATTAAAACTGAACCATCCTCTTGTTGATAATTTTCTAATATAGCAATTAAAGTACGCCCAATTGCTAAGCCACTTCCATTCATAGTATGAACAAATTGTGGTTTACCACCACCGCTTGGTTTAAAGCGAATATTGGCTCGTCTCGCTTGAAATTCTTCGAAGTTAGAACATGAACTTATTTCGCGATATACGTTCTGGCCAGGTAACCAAACTTCAAGATCATAACATTTTGCTGCTCCAAAACCAATATCACCAGTGCATAACATTGCAACTCTGTAAGGAAGTTCTAATCGTTTTAATACTTCTTCAGCGTGAGTAGTTAGCTTTTCGTGTAACTCAAAAGATTTATCGGGATGAGCAAAGACCATGAGTTCAACTTTGTTAAATTGATGCTGGCGAATCAAACCTTTAGTGTCTCGACCATGACTGCCAGCCTCAGATCTAAAACAAGGAGAGTAAGCTACAAATTTTTGTGGCAAATCTTCCTCTTTTAACATTTCATTATTATAATAATTTGTTACAGGAACCTCAGCAGTTGGAATCAAAAAATAATCAGTTCCTTCTAAATGAAATAGATCCTCTTTAAATTTTGGCAGCTGCCCCGTACCCAGTAAACTATTGCTGTTTGCAATAAACGGAGGAAGCATTTCTGTATAACCATGAGTTTCAACATGTAAATCCAACATAAAATTCATAAGTGCACGTTCTAATCGAGCAGCTCCGCCTTTTAAAAAAGTAAAACGGGCACCAGTTACTTTAGTTGCTCTTTCAAAATCAATAATATTTAATTTTTCTCCAAGTTCATTATGCTCAAGGGCATTAAAAGAAAATGTCTTTGGAGTACCGACTGTGCGAACAACTTTATTGTCATGTTCAGATTTTCCAATAGGAATGCTACTGTGACATTTATTTGGTAAAGTAAGTGCAAGCTTGTTTACTTCTGCATCCGCATCAGCTGCAGCTTGTTCCATATCTTTAATATTTTTTGAAAGCCCCTGCATTTCTGTAATTAATGTAGATGCATCAGCACCAGATTTTTTTAATTTTGCAATTTCTTGAGTAACTTTATTGAGGTGAGATTTTGCATCCTCAGCTTTTGCGATTTGTTCTTTACGCTTTTTATTTAAATTTAATAAATCATCTAAAATACTAACATCGGCTCCACGATTTTTTAATGAAGTTTTATATTCTTCAAAATAATTTACCCCACCATCTTCAGTTTTTTTTTCAAGTAATTTAATGTCAATCATAGGTTAATCCTTCTAATATAGATTTAAGAGATGGGTAGAATATAGAACAGATATAACAATCAAACAAAAAATTGACAATACTCAATTCGGAGCAATAATTATATACATTCTTAAAAGCATTGCCAATAAAACACAAAATAAGTCAAAAATAATTAATGTGATATAACCCCAGGATTTAGAAGCTCTAACAAATACTGTAGCTAGCATTAAAATTATAAATAAAAATGAAATCTCTCCAAACCTCATCATTTCTTGAAGAACAAGAGCAAAAGTTAAACCAATTAATCCTCCTGAAATAACTTTTAAAGTTAACAATAAGGCTGAAGTTGTTTTACTTTTAAAACTCTCTTTAATTTGATTTGCTTGGTTATTTATTCGATTTACAATTTCCACAGAATCTCTCCTATTTTGGTTAATCAAGTGCAGTTAATATTTAACTAAAACCAACACTAGAGTTCAATTTCTTTTTGACCCTAGCATGCTATTCATTAATAATTCAACTTCTGCTCTGTCAGGAGCACTCGGTGAAAGTGATAGATATTTATCATAAGCTTTTAAGGCGGCAGCAATCTCTCCTTGTGCTTGATAAAGGGCCCCACGTTCCTTATAAATATCAGGGTAACCAGATTCTTTTTCGGCAGCTATATCTAACATTGATTGAGCAACATCCATTGTTCCGGTTAAACGAAAACAGCGAGCTAGTTTTACGTATACATCAGCTCCTAAATTTTGTAGCTTAAGTGCCATTTGATATTCTGTAGTGCAGAGTTGATATTTGCGTGCAGCAGAATAAACTTCAGCCGAAAGAATATAGGGTTCTGCAAGTCTTGGATTTTGTTTTTTTTCAATGGTGGCAAAATCAATTGCTTTTTGCATATCACCCTGTAAATAAGCAGCCTTCCCAATAAAATAATTTGTGCGGGGATAGTTTTTATTTACCAGCAGTACTCTTTCAAATTGCTGAATAGCAGGACCGAAGCGGCCAGTTTCTAAATATAGTAATCCCGCCTTAAAGAGAGCTTCTGGATCTGTTGGGTCGAGAGTGGCTGCATTTAAAAATGCGCTCAACGCTTTATCGACCTGACCCATAGACTGTAAGCATTCACCAGAGCTAATTGATGCTTTTTTAAATTTACTATCAACCAATAAAACTTTTTGATAAAGCTCAAGTGCTTGATCAAACTTTTCTTCTTTTTTTAACATTTCTGCAATTGCTATTTTATAATCCAAAATAAATTTGCTTTGATTTGATAAATTGTCTAAATAGGTTCTGGCGGATTCAAATCCCTGATAATTGTGTAAAACATTTCCATAAGTCACTTGCGCCTCTATATGAGAAGGATCAATTTCGACAGCCTTAGCAATAGCGTGGAAAGCTTCGCTTATTTTCTTTTGACCAAGGTAGCTTTGAGCTAAGATAACATATGTTTCAACATCCGAGTTATAAATTTTAAGAGATTTTTCAGCAAGAGCTGACGCTGCAATATAATTATTTTTTCGTAACTCTATCAGAGCAAGTCCTTTTTGAATTTCATATGAGTTAGACTCAAATCTTTGTGCTTGATTTAAAATTTGAATAGCGGCTCTGAAATCATATCTTTGAGAATAAAAATCCGAAAGTAACACATAGGCTGCAAAATCTGAGGGTTTTGCTTTAATTGCTTTTTTTAAATATTCTATGGCCTGAAGTGATTGATTGATTCGCCACAAACTTTTAGCTGCCTTTATTGCGGCGGCGGAATAGTGTGGGTCAAGATCAAACGCAGTTTTATATTCTGCTTGTGCTGCAAAATAATCACCTGTACGTGCATATTGATCCCCTAAGGCAATCAGTTCCAAAGTTTTGCTTTTTGAAATTTCAATTTTATTATTTCCGCCCAAATCAGAAAACATTTTTTTAATTTTTAAATCACTTGGATTTTGCTTGTATGCTTTTTCTATATATTCTTTTGCAATTGAATGTTGATTCTTAAGCATACTAATTTCAGACAAAACTCTATATGCTTGAGATTCTAAAAGAGGTGGGGCTTTTTCTTCAGCTTGGTTTATTGCAGAAATTAAAAGAGTCCAAGCAGTATCATTTGATTTATAAGAATCATATTCAATGATTCCTGCATAAAGTTTTGCAACCTTATGGTTAGGATTCATTTTTAATACATTATTAAATACATCAAGTGCTTGCTGAAGCATTCCTTGTTTTTCAAGGGACTTGCCTTGAAGAACAAAAGCATTAATAAACTGTGGCCAAATACTACTTACTGAGCTAGCAAAAGCAACGGCATTGATATAATTTTTATCTTTATACAATATTTCGGCTTTCAGCCAAGTGTAGAGTGCAGATCCTGGGGATTCAGTAAGTAAACCATCTATATTAGCTAGTGCCTGATCAAATTTATTAGTAAGAATTGCTTGAATTATTTGGCAGCTTTTACTCTGTGTACTAGCCGGATTAATATTTTTTACTGACATGGTCATTTGATCAAGGGTTTTAATATCTTCAGAATCTTGAAAACTAAAAGGCCATAACTCTTTATATACAAAGCAAAGCATCTCTCGAATTTCAATATTTTGCGGATCTGATTCGGACAACTTTACAAGTAAGTTTTGAGATTCAAGCCAACCTGTAAAATTATCAGATTCAATTAAAGATTTTGATTTTAATAATAAACTTTTAGTTTCATCAATAGAAAGTTTCTCTCCGCCAACGCTTGGTAAAAGTAAGTGTATTTTACCTTCGGTAGCAGAGTCGCTATAGCTATATAAAATATAAAGTAGCAGCAAAATAATTACTAAAATAACACCAAAGAATTTTATTCTCTCCGGAGGTAAATTAAATACTTGTAAAGTATTCGTATTATTTTCAGCAGAAGAATTGGGTTCTTCAAGAGCTTCATTGCTGCCATTTTTAACATTTGTATCCTTAAATTCTTTACCATCAGAAGTTTTAATATTTAATTCAGGTATAGTAACAAATGATTTTTTAGTTATTTGAGTGTTATTCTGTGGCTGAACAGGGGGCGCTGAAGCAACTGATTCTTTTATGCTATCATCTTTTTTTTCGAGAGGGGTTTGTGGTTTATACTTTTCTTCTATTTCCAAACGGTTAATGATTGCGGTTTTATCATTAATGATTTCGAAAGAATCAATTTTTTTAGAGTTATTTAAGCCCTCCATAGTATCTAAGATTAGATCATAAAAAATTTTTTCCTTAGCTATTTCATACCACTGTCCATGTGGCACTAAAGAAATTTGTTCATCTCCCCTAATAAGTCCACGTTCGATCAAAGTTTTGATTGCATCAAAAGAATAAGGTCCAATCACCTTCCTGCTTGAATCTTTTATCAACCATTGTTTGTTTTCAGACACATCAAATCCTTTTTACTGAAAACTCTATTGAGTCCCCAACTAGCCCATTGTAACAATTATGTCGCTCTAGTCATTGGTGAAGGTGTAGTAAAGCAACAATTAATACTTTCGGCTATATATGAAATTGTATTGGTTTGGTTCCAGTGTGGAACCTTGGTTTCATTTTGAGTTCCATTTTAAGGTGCCAAGAACAAACTTCTTGATTATCAATCTTATATTTAAATACGAGTTAAAAATTCACATCTCACTCTTGCAGGATAAAATTATTTAATAAAATTCTAGGTTTTTAAAAAGTAAAAAAACTTTGGCACAGTCTTTGCTTATTGAATTCATAAAGAGGTACGTAATGCGAAAATGGATTATTCTTACATATATAATTACTGTGTTAATGATATCTGGTTTTGCAAAAGCATCAACAGACATATTGTTAAACACTGCAGAGTATGACGAAAGCACTAATAGTATTTCTATCACTGGTTTATTAAATGGATCATGTGGTACTTCACTAGAAACATCACTTGTTGAAACTCAATCGACGGAAGAAGGACCAGTTTTAGTTCTTGAAGTTAGAAATAAAAGTCAAAAAAATTGTGACTTCAATCAATTAAGCATCAATGAGTTTGATTTAACAATTGATATAAAAGCAATATTGAAAAATAAAATTTCTGGTGAATTTTTTGTAACTTTCAATAATGTTTTTACCCATACTTTTGATCCAATGTTTATTGTAAAGCTTCCTGAGGAGGCTGTTGTTGGTATTAATTATGAAACAGTTGCGGCAAAAGGAACTGTTGAATTTAATAATACAAACAGACAATTTGTTTTAAAACAAAATAATGGCGATATATTGGTTTTAAAATCAAATATAAATCTTAATAAATATTTAAATAAAATAGTTTTAATTGATGCACTTGAAATTACACCAATGAGTGGCCCAGGATTTGAACTTGAAGAGCAGGATCCCCTCCATGCTATGCGAGTTAGTAAATCTCAAGCAAACAACTCAAAGGTTTTTGTTTTAGGTATCAGTTCTACTTATTAATTGAATGAAAAAATTAATAAGTGTCTCAGCCCCAATCCCCTCCGTGGGCTGAGACATAAATTTTAGTCTGCTAAGCCCCGTTCCCCCCTCCTTTACGAACGGGGCTTTTTTTTGCGAAGTGAGGGAGTTTAAGGTGCTCTTTTTATTTGAGCGCCAAGAGTCTGAAGTTTACCTTCCAAGTTTTCATAACCTCGATCCAAATGATAAATACGACTTACAACAGTTTCACCTTCTGCAACTAATCCAGCAAGAACAAGGCAAGCGCTAGCTCTTAAATCTGTTGCCATTACTGGTGCTGCTGTTAAGCCGTTAACTTTTCCTCTTACAACGGCAACTCTAGATTTAGGCGTAATGTCGGCACCAAGACGAACAAGCTCTTGAACATGCATAAATCGATTTTCAAAAACAGTTTCAGTAATTACAGATGTGCCTTCCGCAACAGCCATTAATGACATAAATTGCGCCTGTAGATCAGTTGGGAAAAGTGGGTGAGGTGCGGTTGTGATATCTACACCCTTCCAAGATTTTGCGGGATAAACTTTTACAATTGGTTCTGAATGTGAGAAGTCAATTTTGAAACCAGATTCTTGCATTTTTAAAATTAAAGATTCGTAGTTTGAATAAGAGCAGCCTTTAACTATAACTTCTCCACCAGTTATTGCACCTGCGATGAGGAGAGTTCCAGCTTCAATTCGATCTGCCATAATTGAATGTTCAGATGGTTTTAAATATTCAACACCCTGAACTTTTATAATGCTTGTTCCATGACCTGTTATTTTGGCTCCCATTGCAATTAGGTAGTTGGCAAGATCAACAACTTCAGGTTCTTTTGCCGCATTTTCTATTATTGTTTCACCTTCTGCTAGTGAAGCTGCCATCAAAATATTTTCAGTTCCACCAACAGTAGATGTTTCAAATAAAAAAGTTGAACCTTTGAGGCGTCCATTTATTTTAGCTTTTGCATACCCTTCTTCCAATGTAATTTCAGCACCTAAGCCCTTCATGGCATCGAGGTGAAGATTAATTGGTCTAGCTCCAATGGCACACCCCCCTGGCAGAGAAACTACGGCCTCTCCGTACTTTGCGAGCAAAGGACCAAGACATAAGAAGCTGGCTCTCATTTTTCGAACAAGATCATAATGAGCTTCTAGGGATTTTGGTTTATGAACGGTAATTGTAAGTGAATTTGAATCAATCCATTCGTATTCGCAACCAAGAGATTTTAATAATTCAAGGGTAGAATCAATATCCTTAAGTCTAGGGACATTTTTTAAAAAATGTTTTCCATCTGCAAGTAAGGTAGAAAACAAAATTGGAAGTGCCGCATTTTTTGCGCCACTTACTGTAACCTCACCAAATAATTGCTTGCCACTTTTAACTATCATTTTATCCATTTTTAACCGCCTTTATAAATCGATCTAATCCCGAATAATCCTTTATTATACAAATATCATGGAAAGAATTTAGAGATTGAACATAAGTTAAAACATCGTGCCCTTGAGTGCTACCAATTTCAAATATAATCATGCCATTAGGTTTTAAATTGCTAACACCAAATTTAAACCACTGGATAATGCAATCTAAACCATTATTTTTAGCAAAAAGTGCTAAATGGGGCTCAAAATCTTTTACATTTTTTTCAATGTTTGGATCATTTTCGGCAATGTAAGGAGGATTAGAATAAATTATGTCATAATTTTTTTGAGGTTCAAAATAGAAGGCGTCTAAATTCAGAAAATTAATTTTTTTTGCTTTTGATTGCAAAATTTTGTCAGCATTTTCTTGAGCTATTGAAATAGCTGAAGCTGAAATATCCAAAGCATCAATTTTTAGTTCTAATTCTCCATTTAATAGTCGAGATACATTTGGTTTAATTAAGAGTTCTTTGGCTAAAGTTATAGAAATACACCCAGATCCCACTCCTAATTCAAGAAATTCAAAAGAAGCAGATTGATTTTCTAATTTTTTAAAATAATTTGGAATATAATTTAAAATTTCTTCAACAAGTAATTCGGTTTCGGGTCGAGGAACGAGAACTGAAGAATTTACTTTAAAGTCCAAACCATAAAACCCTTTTTCTTGAGTGAGGTAGGCAACCGGAGTTCCTTTGCCTCTTTCGACAATTATGTTTCTACAGTTTTCTATCTCCTCGGGAAGTAAGGGTTGGTCGTACTTCAAATATAAACCCATTCTATTTAATTTTAATAAATGAGAAATAAGAAGTTCTGCATCTAAACGGGGAGACGTGCTATTTTTATTTTTTAGAAACAATATTGATTTTTCTAACACTTCTTTGACAGTCATAAGTAGCCTTGACCAAACTTAATCATTATGTGTTTTTTGTGACTGATTTTTGAGTGCTTCCGCCTGATAATGAGCCATGAGGGGTTCAATTAAGGCATCAACTTGACCACTCATAACATCAGATATTTGATGAATGGTAAGTCCGATTCTATGATCAGTAATTCGAGATTGTGGAAAATTATATGTTCTAATTCGCTCTGAACGATCACCGGTGCCTATTTGAGATAGGCGAGTATCTGATGCTTCTTTGCGTTTCTTTTCCTCTTCGAGAGCATTCAGCTTTGAATATAATATTCTCATTGCCTGCTCTCTGTTACTTAATTGAGATTTTCCTTCTTGGCAAAAAACAATAATTCCTGTCGGTAAATGAGTTACTCGGACAGCAGATTCAGTTCTGTTAACAGATTGTCCACCCGAGCCTTGTGATCTTGTTACATCAATTCTTAAATCTTTAGCGTCGATTTTAACTTCATATTCTTCTTGCTCAGGAATGATAGCCACTGTGATTGTTGATGTATGAACTCGGCCCTGAGTTTCAGTATCAGGAACTCTTTGAACCCTGTGAACACCGCTTTCATATTTGAGCCGACTATAGACATTTTCGCCAGATATGCTTGCGATAACTTCTTTATAGCCCCCAACATTGCCATCTGATATAGAAAGGGTTTTTACAGTCCAATTGTGATTGTTTGCATAGTGAGTATAAGCATTGTAAAGTTCTGCCGCAAATAAACTTGCTTCATCCCCACCAGCACCAGCTCTTATTTCAAGGATAATATTTTTATCATCATTCGGGTCTTTGGGAATTAACAAAATTTTTAATTCTTCTTCAAGTTTTGGAATTTCTATTTCTAGAATTTTAACCTCTTCCTTTAAAAGATCCCGCATGTCGGAATCTTTTTCAGCTTGAAGTAAGTTAATATTAGATTCAAGTTCAGATTTTTTCTTTTTATAATTTCGAAAAGGAATGACTACCTTTTCAAGGGACGCAAGCTCCTTCATCAGTGCCCTATATTTTTTTTGGTCAGAAGCAATATCCGGTTTTTGAAGTTGCATGTTTACTTCTTCGTATCTTGACTCTACTTCGGTGAGCTTGCTAAACATTTTTTATTACCCCGTATTTTTTTATTAACGCTTTATCTATAAATAAAAATATAAAGCGCAATTGAAAAAGCAAGAATCCTACAAAATAACAAAGCTGTTTGGGGTTCCCACAAACAGCTTTTGCATTAGATAATTTAAATAATGATTTGTTATACTTTTTTTGAAGCGTATTTTTTTCTGAAACGATCAATACGACCTTCAGTATCTACGATTCTTTGAGTGCCTGTGTAAAATGGATGTGAAGCTGAAGAAATCTCCACCTTTACCACTGGGTATTCTTTTCCATCAGTCCATTTCATTGTTTCTTTTGGTTTTAAAGTAGATTTACCTAAGAAAGTATAATCACAAGTAATATCTCTAAAGATTACTTCGTGGTTTGTAGGATGAAGACCTTTTTTCATAATTATTTATCCCCTTATCGCTCTTGATTGACGTAAATCATGCATCACTTATCGATTGCTGGGTTTTACGTAATACTAAAGTAGCTAGCTCTATCATCGAAGAAACACATTGTCGAGATTTTTAACTGAGAATTTCAAATTTAGAAATTCTTATATAGCTAAGCGCGCCAAAAGCCCCAGATATAGAGAAGAGTGGTTTAGTTACCACTCATTCCACTTAAAAAATCTTTATTTGTTTTAGTCGCTTGAAGCTTGCCTAAAATAAATTCCATGCTGTCTATGACGTTCATAGGAGCTAGAACTTTTCGAAGAATCCAAGATCTATTTAAATCTGCCTTATCAACCAATAAGTCTTCTTTTCTAGTTCCAGATTTGTTGATATCCATACATGGAAAAATTCGTTTTTCCATTAGCTTTCTATCGAGATGGATTTCAGAGTTTCCTGTACCTTTAAACTCCTCAAAAATTACCTCATCCATACGAGATCCCGTATCTATGAGAGCCGTAGCGATGATTGTTAAGCTTCCACCTTCCTCAATATTTCTTGCTGCACCAAAAAATCTTTTTGGCTTATGAAGAGCGTTTGAATCTACCCCACCAGATAATATTTTTCCAGATGGTGGAACCACTGTATTGTATGCCCGAGCCAATCGAGTGATAGAGTCAAGTAATATGACAACATCGTGCTTGTGTTCGACTAAACGTTTTGCTTTTTCAATAACCATCTCTGCAACTTGAACGTGTCGAGTTGGCGGCTCATCAAAAGTAGAACTCACAACTTCGCCTTTAACGTTTCTTAACATATCAGTAACCTCTTCTGGTCGCTCATCTATTAATAAAACAATTAATTTTACTTCGGGATGATTTGTCGAAATTGCATTGGCAATATTTTGCATTAGGACTGTTTTACCAGTTCTTGGAGGGGCAACTATTAGAGCACGTTGACCTTTTCCAAGAGGAGACATTAAATCAACAACTCGAGTTGTGTATTCCCCTGGATTAAATTCTAATTTTAATCTCTGATTTGGATAAAGAGGAGTTAAGTTATCAAACAAAATTTTGTCTTTACTTTTTTCTGGTGTTTCAAAATTTAAAGAATCAACTTTAAGTAAAGCAAAATATCTCTCACCATCTTTAGGTGGGCGAACTGTACCTACTACCGTATCACCAGTTCTTAAGCCAAATCTACGAATTTGCGAAGGGCTTACGTAAATATCATCTGGACCTGGTAAGTAATTATAATCTGGAGATCTTAAAAACCCATAACCATCTTGAAGTATTTCAAGAACACCACTTCCATAAATATCTTCACCGAGTCTTGCGGCTCTTTTTAAAATTTCAAAGACCATATCTTGCCTTCGCATTCCCGCTGCATTTTCAATTTTTAATTTTAAAGCAAGATTTGTAAGATCAGTAATATTTTTTGATTTTAAATCTTTTGAATTTAACTCACTTTTTTCTGCATCAGTTAAATTAATTTCAGTGACATCAATATCTGATTGATAACCTGGAGCTCCAGCGCCCTCTTGAGGATAATTTTGAGAAGGATTTGGTTGTTGATATGGTCCAGTAGCATTTTGAGGAGCAGCAGCCGGATTGTTACTTTCTTCGTATGTTTGTGAGCGGTGATCTCGGTCGCGATCTCTGTCTCTGTCTCGGTCTCTGTCACGATCTCGACCCTGTTGATTATTGCCGTATCGGCCCTCATTTGAGCGGTAATCTTTTTTATAATTATCTTTATTGCGGTTGTTGTTATTATTGTTGTTATGTCTATTCTTGTCGAACTTATTTCTATTGAAATGTTTATCTTTTAAATAAGAACCTTGATGTCTATTTAGTTGATGGGCTCCCGCGCCGCCGCCTTCACTAGGGGGATAACTTGCAGGATTTGTTACGGCCGGTGGAGTGCTGGTGCCAGTCGAAGCTGCAGCTGGTGATGTTTGACTCTCTTCAGCTGAAGGAGGTGATGTTCTTGATTCACTGCTAGCCGAATCTGGCGTTAAATTAACAGAAGTACTCGGTTCAGCTTTTGGCGTGGGTGCTGGCTCATTATTTTGAACGGCAGCAGTTGATATTGGAGGAGTTGGTGCCGCATGCTGCTCAATTACGGGCGATGAGAATGCAGACGGCGATTCATGAGACTCATCTTCTTTATGCTCCTGTTTTGATTTTGCAGATTTTTTAACGTCAACCACTTTGGTGCGTCTTGGCTTTTTTGTTTCGCTTGGATCTTTTGGTTCAGACAAACAGAACTCCTTTTTACTCAACCACAGAAGTAGTTTTAATATTTCAATTTAAATTGATTAAGTTAGTTTAATATTTTTATTATTATTAATAATGGATTTTATATAGGTATTGGGTTTCCAAAGTTTATTGGTTAAATTAATTAAATTTTTCTAAACAAAGAGGCCCACTTTTAAGATTCAAAGCATTAACACAAGTTGAGGGGTTCTGAAGAATAAAAGTACTGACATCTCTAAGTTCAGAGCTACTATCAAAATAATCACAAATTTCTTCTGTGTATTTTAATAATTTCAATTTGACCAAGTCAGGATGACTTTAAAAACTTTGTTTGTCAATAGGTTAAAAAATGGAACATACGACTTTGGGGTTGGTTTTTAATTTTGTCATCACATTAAGCAATTTTAAAGCCTGAAAAATAATAATAAATTGCAGTTAATATGACTTGAGTATAATTAAATAAAATTTAAAATTATAGGATAAATTTATATCATGCAAAAAAACGAAATAAAAGAAAAAGTAATTTGGCCAGATGGGATAATATTTTCAACAGTGGAAAAAAAAGAGTTTTGGACATTTGTTGAACCACACTTAGAAAAAGTTTTTGTTGAAAATGAATTGATTTTAAGACCCCTTGAAATTTGCCAAGATAAAAGTATTGAAAAAATTAAAAGAATTAGAAGGCAGTTTAAAACAGTACATGAAAAATACTTTTTATTGAGAGATGATAAAAATAATTTAATTGGTTGGAGTTGGGGGCATCAGGCTAACCATGATTCATTTTATATGGTCAATTCTGCAATATTAGAAAAGCATCGTCGTAAGGGATATTATACAAAAATATTAAAGCAAGTTATTCAAAATGTTATCAATGATGGATTTGATAAAATATATAGTCGTCATAATATTGATAATAATTCAGTTATTATTCCAAAATTAAAATGTGGTTTTAAAATTTCATCTTTAGAGTTAAGTGAGTATTTCGGCACGTTAGTTCACCTAACTTATTTTAATACAGAAGTTCAAAATAAAGTTTATTCTTTTCGTGCGGGTTCGTTAAGGCCGGATGAAGAACTCAAAAAATTATTTAAAATTTAACAGGAGAAAATATTAATGCGACAACTTGGAACAATTAAATGTTTAGAGGTTAATAATGATGATAACGCTCCATGGATTATTCTATTTCATGGATATGGAGCAAATGCAGAAGATTTATTTTCATTGAGTGAAGTTATACCTGTTCAAAAAAAAGTAAACTGGTTATTTCCAGATGGTTTTTTAGAAGTACCTATTGGTCCTGGCTGGACTGGAAGAGCTTGGTGGAATGTCAATATGCTGGAACTGCAAGAGTTGGCCCAATCTGGCGGGATTAGAGACTTGTCTGATAAAACTCCGGTTGGTCTAGATAAAGCAGTTGAAAAAACATCGAAAATGATTGAGCAACTAAAGATCCCATGGAGTCAAATTATCATAGGAGGCTTTAGTCAGGGAGCAATGCTAGCAACTGAACTTTACTTGAATGCACCAGAGAGCCCAAAAGGATTAATTGTATTATCAGGAAACGCTCTTCACTTAGACAAGTGGAAGCCTCTTGTGCAAAGCCGAAAGGGGCAATTGTTTTTTATGTCCCATGGAGATAATGATCCAGTATTATCTATTAAAGGAGCGCGAAAACTTGAAACAGCATTAACACAAAATGGAATGAAAGGTCGATTAGTAAATTTTTCTGGTGGCCATGAAATACCAATGAATATAATCAAGAGTGTAGGGGATTATATCAATAATTTAATACAATGAGATTGAAAATCGCCCTGAATTATGAAACTGCTAGTGATTATAGGAACAAACCCCTAAGTTGAAAATATTGAGTTCTAGTAACAAAAGATAAAGCAATTTTTTTATTTAATTTACTGAAATTCACCTTAGCATTTTCATTATTTAAAATAAAATACTGATATAGGGGAATTAATTTTGATCTTTTTGCTTTAGTTATAGAAAGTTTAAATTTTTTAATTTTTGATAAAATTTCATCAATAGTAAAAGCAGCTATTAATGAATTCTTCGAATCGTTTTGAAATATTAGAGATAGATTTGATGTGAATATTTTTGGAAAAATATCAGGTGTTTTTTTTGAGAATGGTCTTGCGTGATCAAAAATAAAAACTTTTGAATCATCTCTTTTAATAAAAAAAGATATTTCTTCAAACAATTTTTCTAAAAAAAGTTCATTTGGTAAGTGGTGAATTGAAAAAATGGATGAAATTGTATCTATTTTAGTATTTTTTAAATATTCAATATTTTGAAGTTGTGTCATATCTGAATTAATAAATTTAATCTCTTCTTTGTTTGTAATATCCTCATTTGTACTAAGCTTACTTATGGCAATATTGATCATCTCACTTGAGAGTTCGATACAAATAATTTTTAAGTCAGGTCTAAGTTTTTTTAATAGAAAAATAAATTGTCCAGAGCCGCTTCCGAGGTCTAATACTGTTCCAGAATAAGGAGTCATTTGACTTATTTTTTCTGCAGCAAATAAATATATTGGTACTAAAGCTCCGTATATATCTCCGGCTTCGTCAAATGACTTAGCGTTTTCCAAATCAGACATTATCATTGGTTCTGGAATTCTTGGAATATTTTTATTTGAAAATGATTCTAATAAAATTAGTTGTAAAATATTAGGTTTCATCAGTCTTCCTTTAATAAGTTTTTAAAATTTATTTTCCTGTTTGTTTGGGGTGATTTTTGAATCACCCCGTATTATGAAAATCGAAACTAAAGTTTGTATTTTCATAATAACATAAAATCTTAATTTAAATTATCATCTATCTTTTTATTTTAAAATGAAAGCTTTAGTTTGAATTTTCATAAAAGAATGAACTCATTTGACTCATAATCCATCCAATATTCATCCACATTAGAGGCCCCCAAAGAGGCCAATTAAAATAGCTGGTATTTGGATATACCCAGAAATTTAAATGGACACCATAAATCTCTACTACCAAACCCATAAATGCAAAATAGAAAATAAAGTAATATGTTTTTCTTTCATTATGTAGTAAAATTAAAGCAAGCATTAATATTACTAATCCAACTAATGTAAGTAAAATTTCACTTTTAATAGCACTAAATGAAATTGCAAATAATACTGTTAATGCAATTACTGGAATTTTCAATTTGTTTCGGACATCGATCTTGCCTATTAATTTATAACTATTAAGACAATAAAATCCCCACATAAAAATTTCATTATATGGCATTAATAAAATATCTTGATGTGTGAATTGAAAAACTAAATTTTTAAGAGCCCCATAATTTGATAATGTAAAAATTAATGAAAAAAGTCCAAAAAACTGATAATCCCTTTTGGTTAATTTATTTTTGTAATTAAAAGTGATATGCCAAAGTACTAATAAAATTAATGTCCTCAATATTGTATTTGGAATGAAAATAATTATAGCTATTGAAATTAAAAATTGTAAAACCCAAAACATAAATTCTCCTTTTATAAAGACTAAAAATATATTTATACTTTTATCTTAGTTAAAAATTCCTTTATTAAAAGAAACAACATTTGTCCCGGAAAGTTGAAAATCGTTTTTTTTTTAATATTTTAAGGTATTTTCTCAAAAAGAAGCATTAATGACATTTGATCAATCACCAAAACTTTTCAATTTGTTTCAACTTTAGAATTTAGAAAATAAAGAAAATAATTTTAATCATTTTGAGAATTTCCAATATTAAATGCAATTTAAATTCGCGAATAACATATTCATATGTTAAATTATAATAAGATGAAAAAAAGATTCTCATACATAAAATATTTATACATTTCTTGTTTGATGCTTTTGGTTTTGATTTTTCAAAACTGTGAATATGCATCTCAGCTTAATATTATTAATACTAAAAAACCTATGGCTCAATCAATAGGAGGTAATGGAGGAGGATATGATGGTAAAATATTGGTCTACAATCATATTGTTCCAAACTTTAAGTGTGAAGGAAGGGAAGCTCCACAGTCTACAATTAAAATTTACAATAACGAATTAGTTGAACTAACTGAGAATAGAAATGATAAATGCGGAAGCCATATTCAAACTTTAGATAATTTTGATCAATCTAATTATAATTTAGAACTGTTGGGATTTAGGGAAAGAATTTATGAATTTGAGAAAGAAAATTGGAGTTTAAACACGCAGAATTACAAAGAGGCATGGTGTAAGCCAGAAATTGACTCAAGTGAAAAATTTGATATTTCAATCGAATTTAGAAATGATACTGGAACTGCTTATTATCAATTTTATTATCCAGATGAACAATATAAACCTTATGTTTCGAATTATTATTTAGTTCATACTCGAAATATTTCAAAAAGTAGTTTTGAGTATAAGGGCAAAGGTTTTCAATTAACAATAGACAGATCTCAGCCTGCTCCCTTAGCGTGGTGGTTTTTTCCTGCAAAATATGAAGGCATCATAGATGGAATTAACAAAAAAGTGAATTTGAATTGCAGAATTGCGACCGGAAAACTTTTGGGAGTTGTACAAAAAAAATATCCCAATAATGGCCAATGGTCAGATCATGTTAAAAATTCAGAACCGTATGATTCCTGCTTAGGTGCCGAACAAAAACTTTCAGAATGTATTCATTCTGGTGAAAAACTGAGAGTTGCAACTAGTGAACCTAATTGTAAACCACTTGTAATAGAAGATAAGTTAAAAGTTTTTGATTGGAAATGTGAAGATAATACTGGTGAAGCTATTTTTGAAACGACTGGTTTAAAACAAAGCAAAGGATTGCAAGATTTAATTGAGCCATTTGAATGGAAATCAAACTCAATTAAAATTTACAAACTTCCAGTTAATGATGAAAACATAAATGTAAATTTTTTTTCGACATACCTCAAAACAGATGATGAAATTATATATGAATCAATTTCAGAAAAATGGTGGGATAATTCAGTTAAAGAATTGCCCAATAGCAAATTATCAAAAGTTGAAATTAAAAATGATTCATCAAAGACAGTCTATATTTTAAATGAAAGTTATACATCACAAGGTATTTTAATAGATAAATCTGATGGAATTTCAATTGTATCATTAGGGTTAAATAAACTTTTTGCTCCTAACCCAATCCCATGCTTGGATAATTCGTGCAGTAATTTTTGGGACTCTCCAAGTGTGATATTATCTAAAAACAGCAAATTTCAATGGCTTGAATTAGAAATTGATGGCATGTCAATAGAAGGTGGAGCACTCATAAATTTGCTGCAGACGAATTGGATTAATATACGAAACTCACACCTTCACCATTCAGGAGTGATATTGGGAACACCTGGTTATGGTTTGTTTATGTATAAAGCTGAAAATACAATTGTTAGCGATAGTGAATTTAATAATAATCGCTATGGAATCTATTCTGCAGGATATAGCAATCAAACATTATTAAAAAATTTGAATTTACATGATCATTCTTTAAATGCAGTTGATTTTGAAGTTTCAGATCGTGGAGTTGTAATGCAAAATATAAATATTCAAAAAACCGATTTTACAGCTTTAAAAATGCGTGCTGTAGTTGATTTGAATATTAGTGCTTTAACTTCTAAACTTAACTCAACTGGCTTGCACTTAGATTTAGATTTTAGTGAAAATAATTTAATATTTAAATCCGATTTATCTGATAATAATGTTGGATTAAATATTGATAGGATCATTAACAGCATTTTTGCAGATCTTAAAGTTTTAAATTCAACAAATTATGCAGTAGGAGTTCAAGGCTCTCTGTTAGGTCAATCTAATTTGCAGTACCTAGGAGAATTTAATATTTCAGGTCTTATCAACAATTGTAATATTCTATCTAACCAAGTAGAACCAATTATTCCAAATGATTTATGTTTAACAGGTAGAATTAATAATTTGCAGCCTAGTTTTTCAAACAAGGAGGGGGCTCAACTTTGCGAGGCTTTGCAAAACAATTTTAATGCACCAGTAGGTCGTGAACCTTTTTTGAGAAATGCGCTTGAAATAATAGGTGATAATGTGGGTAACGAAAATGGAATTTGTGAACCATTAGAAGATTGTTTTTTTTCTCCTGAGGTAGGTTCAGATTTAAAATCTTTTAGCTTAACTCAAATACCTATTTGTAAGATAGCTCAAGGCCAATTTAAAAACACTCAAATTAGATTGAAAATATATTAAAAAATTTCTTCATTCCACAACATTTGAAGGAAGGTGAAGATTGGAATAACTTCAACTTAAGTTGTTGTGCGCCAGAACATCATTTCAAACTTTTTATTTTTATATGAATTGTATGCTCTGATTTCAGAGATAACAAAATGTTCAAAAAGATCTCCAGATTCAAACACACCAACTAACTAAAATTAAATGCGCAGATAATTCTACTCTTTTATTCCTGGGGTGATTTTTAATTCTACAACTTTGTCATCCCGTTGAACTTTGATTGTTGTTTCTTTGTTTGGTTTAATCACCTGCAGGGCAAAAGTGAAGTCATATAAGTTTTCAATTTTTTGTTCTGCCAATTGTAAAATGATATCATTTGCAATTAGTCCTGCTTTTTCTGCAGGGCTGTTTTTTGAAGTACCTGATATTTTTACGCCCTTAACACCATCTTGGGCATAGTCAGGAATAGTTCCTAAATAAATTTTAAATTTTCTTCCTTCTAAATTTTTATTATTTGAACTTTCTATTTCCTTAAATGGTAATGAGTTAATGCCAGATACTTTTGTAATCAAATTTTTTGTAAAATCAGTAACCTTAACTAGGCCATCAAAATTAATTTTTTCAGGAGTATCAAGGGGTGTGTGATATTCCATATGTGAACCTGTAAATAAACTTATAACTGGAATTTTAGATTCAACATAGAAGCTCATAGCATCTGTTGGTAAATAAGGATCATCTTGTGGAACAATACTAAATGGAGTGTTTAAAGATAATCCTTCAATGATTGTTCTCCATTCAAGACTTGATCCTAAACCTTGAGTGTATAAATTTTCTTTTAATCTGCCGACCATATCTAAATTTATATAAGCTTTAAATTTTAGATTATGTAATTTAGATTTTTTTAGCTGATCTAAATAATTTTTTGAGCCCAAGTTTCCAAGCTCTTCTCCAGACCAAATTGCAAAAATTAAATTTGTCTTTAACTGCCCTCTATTTTTTGAAAAATAGTGTGCTAATTCTAAAACGGCACTCACGCCGCTGGCGTTATCATCGGCACCATAGTGAATGCGATCTTTCATATCACTTGTAGCAAGTGAAACACCAGGGAGTCCTAAACCTAAATGATCGCCGTGAGCACCAATTACGATAGTCTCTTTTGCATTTGGTACAGAGAGATAGGCGATAGCATTATGTCCATGTTTTCTGAGGGGTGTAATATCTATTTTAGCCTGCACGGTGACTTTTGATAGATCTAAACCCTCTTGAAATGAGCCATCATCTAATTTTTTTTGTAGAGCTTCTAATGTAGAATAGCCAGAGTCAGTTAAAAGTTTATCAACTACTGGGTCATTGAGATTTAGTACAGCCATACTTGTGTCAGACAAGCCACCTTCAAATTGAAACTTTGGTAGCTTTTGCTTGTAGGCACTTCTTGGGCCAGAAATTAAAATCAAACCTTTTGCGCCAAGGTTTTTTGCGACAGTAACTTTGTGCTGAATTCTTGAATAAAAATTCAAATGATATCTAAATTCACCTTCAATATCATTTGGTATATCACGAAATACCATGACCCATTTGTCTTTAACTTCTAAGCCTTTGTAGGAGTTATATTCGGGAAATTTTTCAGTGGCAGGGGCAAACATACCATATCCCGCAAATACCAACGAGCCTTTTGAAGTATCTCCAGATTGTGAGAATGAGACTGGATTCCAATCAGTGCCAATTGTGTAGGGTTTATTATTAATGATGAGTTCATTATTTGATCCTAATTTTACATCAGCCAAAAACTCAAACTCATTGATAAAGTTTACAGCTAGAGGGGCTGGCTTGAAACCCCATGCTTTGTATAGTTCCGCAAACTTCTTTGTATAGATTAATTCTTCATCACTGCCAGTTGCTCGGCCTTGAAATGTTTTAGAGGCCAAGTAAAAAATATTTTTTTTCAAATCATCAGATGTGATATTTGAACTCAAATCAGAAACATTTAGTTTTACAGGTTCTTGAATATCAAGTGCCTTAAGAGCAGATTCGTGGTTCCAATCAGCTAAATAAATTTGAGATTCACCTTTTGCGTTTTTCTTTGTCCATGAAAGTTGATTGCCATTTGGTGAAAATACTGGGAGGCCGTCAAATCCATCTTCGTTAGTAACACGAACAGGCTCATGTTTTCCTTCGGCGTCAACAATGTACAACTCAAAGTTTGAGTATCCATGTAGGTTAGTTGTAAAGATAATATATTTTCCTGATGGATGAAAATAAGGAGCCCAAGACATAGACTTTAGCTGTGTAACTGGCATTTGATTGGAGCCATCTATATTCATAACATTGACTTCAGCGGATCTTCCATCAGGAGTAAATCTTCTCCAAGTTATTTTTTTACCATCAGCACTAAAAAAAGGGCCGCCATCATAACCTTTTGCCGTAGTTAGCTGTCGAACATTAGTGCCATCAGCGTTCATAATGTAAATATCCATCATATAAGACTGATCTTGTGTGAAAATTTTTTGATCTTCATCACTTAACTTTTCGCTGTAACCTTTACGGTTTGAAGCAAAAACAATTTGTTTACCATCTGGAGAAAAAGAACCCTCAGCATCATAACCAAGTTCGGTTGTGAGTCGGGTGAATTTTTGAGTTTTTAAATCTTTGACAAAAATATCGTAATTATCATCAAAGCTCCAAGAGTACTTATGAGCAGACTGCTTACGAGTCTCTAACTCATTTTTAACCTTTACTTCATTATTTGGATCAAGATGGGTAGATGAAAATAAAGCTTTATCTTTATGGGGCGATAACCAAGAACATGTTGTCTGACCTTTACCTGTAGAGATTAAAGTGGTTTTTCCAGTTTTTAAATTCATTAAATAAATTTGATAAAATGGATTTTGTTCAAATCTTTCACTTTGAAAAATAAGCTCTTCACCATCAGCACTAAAATAACCTTCTCCGGCCCTTGGACCAACAAAAGTTATTTGATGTGGATTTTTGATGAATGGATTCGAAATTATATTTGATGAGTTATTCGAAGGGGGCGAAGTTTGGAAACTATTTTTTGCTACAGAGAAAATATTTTTATTATCAATAAATCCTAATACTAAAAAAAATATTAAAGATAAAAAAATAGTCGACAACGTGATTAAAATTTTTCTTTTCATGTTCATTTCTAAAGCTCCCTGATGACATTTAAAGATTCAATAAATAAAGATTTGAAATTTAATAAAATTATTTTAAAATAGTTATGTAATTTCAAATAGTTATAACTTTTCTCTGGACTTTCATAACATGTTTGTGTTAAGTATGAATTATACAAATTTTAGTTTGAATAATCATATTACTTTAACAAGACGAAATTCAATAAACTAGTAATTTATTTCAAGCTAAAGTGCAATGGGTTTGTGGGGGCAATTTTAATGCTATATCAGTGGTTATACTCTCTAAGGGATCAATATTCACCGTTTAATATTTTTCATTACATAACTTTTCGAACATTTATTTCTTTTTTCACAGCATTTTTTGTTTGCTGGTGGTGGGGACCACACTTTATCGAAAAATTAAAAGGAAGACAGTTGCGACAGCAGGTCAGAGATGACGGACCTCAATCACACAAGAAAAAGCAAGGCACTCCCACAATGGGAGGTGGCTTAATTTTATTGGGGACATTGATTCCATGCTTAATGTGGGTGGATATTTTTAATCCACTAGTGTGGGGTGTTTTAATAATCACTTGGGGATTTGGATTAATTGGATATACAGATGACTATTTAAAAGTGAGTAAAAAGAATACCAAAGGGTTGTCTGGAAAAATACGTCTTATTGGTGAATTTCTAATTTCAGGTTTTGTGATTTGGTTTTTAATTTATAAATTTAATTTTTCAACAGAGCTCAGAGTTCCTTTTTTAAAGGAAGCTGTTATGGATCTTGGTTATTTTTATGTCTTGTTTGGATCATTAGTTATTGTTGGAACTGCTAATGCTGTTAATCTTACAGATGGACTAGATGGATTGGCTATTGTTCCTGTCATTATTGCCGCTGGCACTTTAGGTGTGATGTCATATTTAAGTGGACATTCACATATTGCGCAGTATTTGCAAATTCCATTTTTAAATGGCTTAGGTGAGTTAGTTCCAGTTGCTGCTACAATAATTGCAGCAGGCTTGGGATTTTTATGGTTTAATGCTTACCCTGCGCAAGTTTTTATGGGTGATGTGGGTAGTTTAAGCTTAGGTGGATTTCTTGGTATAATGGCTGTACTAACTCATAATGAAATATTAATGTTAATTTTGGGTGGAGTTTTTGTTGTTGAAGCTTTATCAGTAATAACTCAAGTGATTTCCTTTAAGCTGACAGGCAAGAGAATTTTTAAAATGGCACCAATT
>SXSU01000039.1 GCA_005793345.1 Bdellovibrionales bacterium | reverse complement strand
CTATTTATTAGAGTGTCGAGCTAAAGAATCAAAGGTAAGTAAAATCATTTTAGAAGCTATATTTTCGTTATTACATTATTCTAAATAGTTCTAAACACTTATTGCTAAATATTCTTTATATATCTGATGACGAATTTTTAATAATTGAGAAGAGTGGACAATTATAAAATATGTTTCTTGCATTAGTTCATTTATTTTTTTTCAATTTAAATATATAAATGTTATATATACATAAATGATATAAAGGAGATTTATGTTAAACTGGAATTATCTAGAAACTTTTGTACTATTATCTGAAAATCTCAGCTTCAGCGAAACAGCAGAATTACTTAAAACATCACAACCCTCAGTTTCTCGTCAAATCCGATTTCTAGAAGAGAGTCTTGGGTACCCTCTTTTTATTAGAAGTCGAAAAAACGTAATTCTCTCAAAAGAAGGACTTCAATTAAAACTTAAACTTACGCCTTTAGTTTCTGAAATAAAAAAAATAATATTGATTCAAAAAGAGTTAAGTAGTTCAATTGCAGATACATTTCGCATTGGTAGCATGCACGAGGCCGGTCAAATTTTATTAATGCCGATTATTAGAAAATTTTTAAAACTCCATTCACAAGTTAATATCCACACAACCCTCATGTCTTCAGCGAGTATTTGTGAAGAAGTATTAAAGGGAAATCTTGATTTTGGTTTTGTATATCAACTAAGTGAAAGTAAAACATTGAAAGCTTTTAAAGTTATTGAAGATCGGCCAGTACTTTTGCAATCTACAAAATCAAAGCTTTTGTTTGAAGAAAGAAAATGTTTAGATTTTATAAGTTATAGAGAGAACGACGCTTATACCAAGCAATTCATAGAAAAGAATCTAACAAAAATTGAGCAAAAGCGCGTGAGATTTAGATCTAGTGTAAATTCCCATTCAGTTATGCTTCAAATGATTGCTGAGGAGGATTTATTATGCGTAATTCCCCATGGGAGTGCAGCAGAATCTATTTCTAAAAATCAAACCAAGATAATTAAAGAAAATTTAAAATCCAACCCCCTTTATTTAATATGTCATGAACAAACTTTTTTCGATAAACGAAAAAAATATTTATTTGAGTTTTTAATTCAAGAATTTAAAAAAATTGATGAAGTTAGTCGATAACTGAAACGATTAATTTAAATACAAACTAAAGATCTATTCATCCTAACCCATGCATTTAGTTTAATAACAACAAATGATGGTAACTTTTTGAGCTGTTTTTCAACTTTATGAAGTAATACTTGATCCAAAAAAAGTTTCCTCATGAAAATAGTACTCTTATATGACGTACTTTTCAATTTTTAATTTTTCAGGCTTTAGATAATGGCCTTTACTTTTTTATTGAGAATCCAAAAATAGACAAGATACTTTCTTTCTGATAAAGATTGCTTAGTTCCTACAATCAGAGGGTTGATAATGTTATCCCATTTGTTTTATCTTAAATTATCTCTTACCCCAAAAAAAACAGTTGACAATTTGTTCGGAATAGCGTACACTCAATCATGACTTCTATTCTTAAACTCAAAGAATTTGCAATTTGGTACGACTCACAGGCAGTGAAGATTAGAGCACAGATCGACAGTCGATTGGAAAAGATTCGTGATTTTGGACATTATGGGCATATTAAAAAATTAAGTCCTTTATTATTTGAGATTAAGTTTAACAATGGCAATCGCATTTACTACACAGAGAAAATTGTTGAAGGAAGGATATTGATTTTAATTCTTGGAGGAAATAAAAATGGACAAGACAGAGACATTAAAAAAGCACAAAAAGCAGCCGAAAAAATCCATGATGATTAACGGGATTGAACTTGAAAGTCATGACCCATCAGCTATATTCAAGAATCATAAAGAAATTAAACTCGCCCTCTTTGAGGCTTTAATGGATGGAGACAAAGAAGCTTTTATTGATATTCTATCTGGGTATGTAAGATCCCATAATATTTTGGAAGTGTGTCGCCAAACAGGATTAAGTCGTACAGTGGTTTATGAGGCCATCAGTGATAACGGAAACCCTTCGCTTGACACGCTTTGTAAGATTATGACCTCGTTCAAAAAATCAGCATAATGTAGCGCTTTGTATTTTCTGAAAGGTAATGGTGTTGAAATCATTCATGATTTTTGCTAGACCTCTCTCCGCCAGGGTTTACGCATATGACTTGAAACCAGCTCCGGTAAACAAAACTTTTATAATAAAAACCCTTCAACTTTGATGTTTTTTACTCCCTTCCAAGAGACTGATATTCTATAATTAAAATTTTTATTAATTGGTTTGAATCAGATTGTAAAAATCAAAACTCAAACAATATATTTCTTCTTCTTTTGAAGTCTGAATTATTTTATTTGCTGATTTTAAATTTTGAATTAAAAGCTCTTTGATTTCTTCTACATCTTGTCGAGACAAAGTAATGGCAGCGGAGTAATGGAAATTATTCTTTAAATCCATATCAAGGGCATGAATAGTTCTGGTTCTCCAATTCATATGATGATTTCTATTTTGTGGTGATTCAGTTCCCAAATGAATATGTTTTGAACCAATTAAACCCTATTGTTACTCCAAAAAATGAGGCCACCTTCTGAATTTGAATTGGGTTTTTAGGAGATCTGTCTCCACACCATTCTTGCAATTTAGAATAAGGTACACCTGTCCTTTTAGAAAGTTCACGCATGGACAGATTTTTTTCACTCATTAATCTTTTTAAGTTTGTTCCAATTTTTAATGTCACAAAACAATTATTCATAAAACTACCCTTGTAATGCAAACTCGTTCCGATTGGGCAGTCATAAAAACGCCTAACAGGTCAGATTGACTGGTTAGGCGGTCATTTTTAAATTGTCTTTAAATATTGAATTGAAGATTTACTTTAAGTAGCTTGATTACTTTTAGTAGTTGTAACACTAACTTTTAGTTTTAATTTTTCTTGATTAACTTGAGCTTGTAGCACCAGCTCAACAGCTAACTCAGGAAGGATTGATATTTTTTTTGCAATTTTAATTGCTCGGTTAATGGATGGAATTCTTCGTTCAGACTCTAAATCATTTAAGCTTTGTTTTGAAATTCCAAGAAACTTTGCCAGTTTGACTTGAGATAAACCCTCTCCTTGGCGGTGAGCTACAAGTATTTTACCAAAAGTAAGATGGCCAAAATCTTTTTCAAGTTCCTTAACACCATATTTTTTAGTACTCATGTTTATTTACTTCCTCCACAAGAATAAGATTAATCTGTCCTTCAAGCGATTTAGTATAAATAGCTCGATAACTTTGAGTTAATCGAATTGACCTTTGACCAACTCGATTTCCTTTTAAAGGCTCATCATGATAGCCGGGGATTTTTCTAACTTCACGTATTCCTTTTAATTCAACTGATCTTGCCCATGCATTTAGTTTAATAACAACAAATGATGGTAACTTTTTGAGCTGTTTTCAACTTTATGAAGTAATACCTGATCCAAAAAAGTCTCCTCATGAAAATAGTACTCTTTTTTGACGTACTTTTCAAGTTTTAATTTTTGTGCGCCAAAATGGAGCCAAAACTATTAAAAGTGGATAAAAATGCTTAATAGTAGCTTATAAAACAAGGGGTAGTAATTTTAAGTTTAAATTGTTGTAGTTATAGAATAATCTAGTATTTTCAACTGTAATTTTTGGGGATTATTCAACTGAAATTAACAAAGTCCTTCAGCCTTGATATATCGAGTTTCGTAGTCTGCGAAATAGCCTAATTCCCTTAAGGAAACAAAGCCATCCCTATTAAGATCTGCCTCATTCCAATTGAAAGGTCCCCAAAAAAGTCGTAGGTACGGAATGAAGCAAAACCAGATGAGTGCGCACAAAAAAACAAGCAAAATTTTAGATATTCTTTCCATACCATTCACATTAGCATTGCCAAGTTTTTTGTTAAAGGGTTTTTACGAAGTAGTGATTGAATTTATAACACTTGGCTCATGGTCAGAATCAGGTCTCAATTTTATTGAGTGTTATTCAACTCAATTTTGATGGATAAGAATTCATTGGTATTTAAAAAGTCTTCAACTCCTTTGAAGATTTTCACCACAAAATTGAAAGCAGGATTAGAATCGAAAGACACTGAGAATTATTCATCTTTTTATTTTGTATAAAAGGATATAATATTGTCAGTGTCGTTTTGAATACCAAATCATTTTCTCATTAAGAACGTGATACCATTTTATGTTTCGAAAGTTTAATTGGTTTAACTTTAGATAATTTACTTTTTTATCCAACTTTAATTTGGATAATTTAGAAATCTTCTTAATTGTTAAAGTTTTATCTTTCAATGAATTTACTTTCTTTAATGTTTTAGAAAGTTTCAAATGAATTGATTATATCTGGAGCAAGATTTTTTAATATGGACAAGTTACTCGAAAGGTTAGATAAAAAGTTGTGTACGGACTTAATAGATTAGGTTTTTAAAAATTTAAAAATAAATTTCATTTTTATAAGATATTATTTTTCAATGATGCCTTTACATTATTCTTATCTTTAATGTGTAAAGACCCAACTTTTCCTGTAAATAAACTAAAATCAGCAGTAAAAAATTTGAGTCGTACATAACATTGTTTTTTAAGGCCGGCAAAGTTCCAATTTTCAATTTGGACATCGCCAACCCACTCAGAATTTGCTCGCGAAGTTATCATTGCTACGATTACAGCATTATTCGATCTATTAAAATTTTCAGAACTAATAACTAAGGCCTTTCGTCTTTTTGATGATGAAAGATCTGAAAATGGAAAGGGTAATTCTACAACATCGAAGGGTTTAAAGGTCATCATCGTCATTACCCATCCATTCAGTAAGTGTTTTTTCAACAGATTTTAAGTAATCCATATTTTCCATAGCTAAGGCTTTTTTCAATAAAACTTCACCAGAAGGTTTGACTTCAAAAACAATTCTGTCCCCCTCATGTAGGGAGAGTTTTTGTCTAATTTCCAATGGGACAGTTGTTTGCCCTTTTTTTGAAATTGTCGCTAGTTTAAAGTTGTTACCCATACACACCTCTTAACTTTATTATAATATAGAAATATACAAATGTAAAGAAGTAGGAATGTAAGGATACCTTGTATTCCTACTTAAGGGAGTTGTTTTTGTAATAAAATTTTTTTTGTTATGTTACTGAAATAATTATACATAGATGATGTTCAAAGAAATTGGCCTTTTGGATTAAATTTATATTATCTTCCTCAAGAATTTTCATAGAATTGCTAATAACAATACTAGTATTAATTATTATCGATTTGAATGATATTAAAGAATTGACGATAATAAAGTGATAGACGATAGGAGATTTTTAAAGATGACATTATTCCCATTTTACGACTATTGGTGGTTTTATTTAGGATTCACAGCTTTCGTGCTTGTGGTTCTCGCCCTTGATTTAGGTGTTTTTCATAAAAATGCACATGAAGTCAACTTCAAGGAAGCCTCAATTTGGACTACTATTTGGATAAGTCTAGCCCTTGTCTTTAATTACCTTTTTTATCTTTATGCTCAATATAGATTTTCTACTCACGAACGATATACTTCAATTCCTGGTTTTGACCCAGACGCTCAGGCTAAATCCACTGCTCTCGAATTTTTGACTGGTTTTGTAGTCGAGAAATCTCTCGCAATTGATAATATCTTTATTTTTGCTGTCGTGTTTGCATACTTCGGAATCCCCAAAAAATATCAGCACAGAGTTTTATTCTGGGGAATTTTAGGAGCCTTAATTTTTAGAGCTATCTTTATCGCTATGGGTTCAGTTCTCATGCAATACCACTGGGTCGTGATATTTTTCGGAGCTCTATTGATTCTAACAGGTTTCAAGATGTTTTTTGCAGGAACAAAGCCGCAGAACCTTGAAAACAATTTTATTATTCGGCAGCTAAAGAAAGTTTTTCGAGTTCATCCTCAAATTGAAGGACAGAAATTTTTCTTTAAAAAAGAAGGACTAACTTATGTTACTCCACTTTTTCTGGCTCTCGTTTTTCTTGAACTTAGTGACATTATTTTTGCGGTAGATTCGGTACCCGCGATTTTTGCACTAACTAAAGAACCTTTGATTGTTTTCACATCGAATATCTTTGCCATCTTAGGGCTTCGATCGATGTATTTCATGCTAGCTGGAGTGATGGATAGATTCGCCTATATTAAATATGGGTTAGCTTCAGTACTTGTTTTTGTTGGTTTAAAGATGGTTTGGCTCAATGAAGCTTTTGGTGGAAAGTTCCCAATCAGTTGGTCTCTTGGAATCATCGCTCTCTTAATCGGCGGTTCGATAGTGATATCCATAGTTATTGATCGAAGAAAACAAAAACTTTTTATTCCAAAAGTGGATTTAAAAGACAGCAATTAAAAATTTATTAAAGTGGGTTCTAACCAGTCTTTCATTGCGGGAACTGAAGTGTAAACTCCGTATTGAGTGCAAGTACGGTCCCCCCAGCTTGTTACACCTACAACTACTAATTTGTTTTCTGAGTTAGGTGAGGTTAAGTAAGCGGGGCCACCTGAATCACCTGAACATGCTGATTTGCTATTAATTATTGTGTATGAAATCTGAGTTTTCGAGAAAGTTGGTTTATCAATTTTTACACGAACCTTCATGAGTTGATTTGCGGCAGTCATTCTTGATCCATTTGTGGTGCCAAAACCAGCTAGATCCAATTCTAAATCTTTTGTGATGATATTTGGATCAAACGATAGCATTGCAGATTGTGTAGATGTTGGAGCATCAAATTCAAGTTTTAAAAGTGCCACATCATGCATTGGGTTTGTTTTTGCATCTCGAAATTGGTTCACTTTGTGTTCTGGGTGTACTGCTACTTTTGAAATCTTAATTAACTCAACACCAAAATTTTTTGCATCTTCTAATTTTTTAATGATAGTTGTTCCAAATCCTATATAGGAATTTGCTCTTAAACTTTCGAGAGAAGTGTTCATTCTAGATGATAGATCAGCAAAGCAATGTGCAGCTGTAAGAACTACTGAACTACTAATCAATGTTCCAGTACAAACATTTTGTAACCCTCGTCCTTGTCCTAATCTTTCAAGATCAACATACATATTAACTGTCGATAGTGCGATAAGTTCTTCTTTTTTTACAGGTTCACCGTTAACAATTTTTGGTGTGATTTCTGAATTTAAAGTTTTTCCATAAGTAAAACTTAAAAAAGATATTGTTGAAATAAACGAAACTATAAAACGTGAATTGCGTGAATTAAAAATCATCCCTAACATAATAAACCCCTCCATTAGGTATAGGTACAGTTGAACAGCCAAATTTCCATAGCTGTTGTTGAGGATGGTTCATTAATTTTAAAGTTTACACAAGTTAAAAATTATTTTTTTGTGAGAGGAAATAGAATAACGCTCAGTTGATAAAGTTCATCTGCGCTTCCATCTGATAAAATATCAGCTGTTGTATAAAGACTTTCATGGAGAAATGATTTAGCAGATTCAAAATTAGGAGAGTGAGTGCCAATAACCACAGATGTAATTAATCTATTTTTAAATTCATCTTTGTTTGAATTTGTATTCATAAACTCAATTCCTTTTTTAATCATTTGAGTATGATAGTTTCTAACTGAGAAATGACTTTCTTTGGTTGGTAATCTTAATTTCTTATCAGTTTTTACAAATTTTTTTGTATTTTTGTCGATTGATAAATAATCATTATTTAATAAAAATTTTAAAGCATTTTCAGATTCGATAATACTGATTCCCAACTTATCCGAAATCCATTTAGGTTCAGACGAAAAGTGTTCCAATGAAATCAGATCTAAAACTGCAATATTGTACCAAGGATTTAAAAGTGTCATTTGAGTAATTGGCAATTCTGAATAAGGTTTGGTCTCAGGATTAATTATTGTCTCTTGATTTTGAAATTCAAAATGATCTTTGTTAGTTATTTTTTTGGAATTTGATTTTTTGAAATATTTATTAAAATTCTTAGATTGATCCAATAAAGATTTTAATTCTTGTTTTTGAATAAACTCACATAAATTTGAAGCTACTATTTCATCGAGATCTAAAAATTGAATAAATGAGTCGAGGTGTTCAGCTGGAAATTTTTTTTTCCCTTTAATTACATTTGTTAAAAAAGAGGGACTCAATTTTAAGTGGAGTGCCATTTGTCTTAATGAAAAATTAGGATTAGTTTTTTTCTTACGCAATAAAGCAGGCTCAATAATTTTTTCAATAGTATTTTGGATATTTAAACTTTTCATAGTTAATTATTATTTTACCTTAGATTTAAAAAAAAATCACTTGAAAGTTTCAAACTGTAGATTGGAATTTCTAAAAGAGAATGATTGACCATCAAATTGAGCCTACAAAAAAATACATTTGTTTATATCTGATATAATTGCATAACCGATCAGAATTAATCATGAGCAGTTGAATGAATAGGTGTTTTACACAAAGACTAAAAATGTCATTTTTTAACTTAAAATTTGGTTAATAAGTGTTAGCTAGAAAAAATTTAAATTAAAGTGTATATTTCAAATTAGAAAATTTAGTTTGTTTACTCATAATACGGGGTATTTGAATTCAAACCATAAAAAGAGAAAATTGTATTTTATAGGATTTGAAATAAAAATTTATTCTAAATGAGGCACTAGTGAAAGTTAAATTCAAATATCTATTTTATATTTGCAATATAATTTTAATTCAAGTTATGGCTTTTGCCGATGGAACTGAAAATAATAATCTTAAAACAGATAACGCAAGTGAAATTGCTGCATTTATACCGTTAACTTTAATTGAACGTGGTTTTAATAATGTCGGAAATCTTGATATCAAACAATTGGCGATAGATATTCAAACAAAAGTAAAATGGAGTGCCTTCCCAAATTATTCAATCGGGGCGGGCAAGTATGGTTCTACGCGCACAGGTAGTTCATGTCATTATTCAAAATCGGGAGTCCTTGTTAATTTACCACATCTTGAAAATCTAAAAAAAGATAAATTTTTAATTGCAGGACTATTATTACATGAAGCTTTATGTGTACTTGGGTTGGTGGATGATAGTTATGCGATAAGTGGTGTTCTTGGTTTAATACATTTAATGACTGAAAACAAATCAGAAGAAGTGATTCAAAAAATTCATTCTTTAATTGATTCTGATAAATTTAAAGTAGTCTTTAATTTATTTTTAATTAAAAGGTTAGAAGATCAAAAATATTCAATTATCAGTGAACACACTCAAATTGCATATAATGAAAACACAAATGATATAAATAAAACCGAAAGTGGAATTTTAGATCCAATTATTAATTTTGTAGAAGATATTTTGAAATTTATAAAAGATTTTTTTAATTTTTTCGGTGATCTTTTCACATTAGAGTTAGCACAAAATAATAGGGAAGGTGAACCCGTTAGATTAGCTTTAGGTGAAGGTGGAACTGTAACTGGAATTGGTGGCGGTGGTGATGGGCGATCTTGGTTTTTTAAAGTCTTGCTTTTAAAAAACTTTGTGCAAATTTATCATATTTGTGAAAAGTTACCAGCATCGGATTTTGTTCCTTATCCAGGTCAAGATCCTAGTAAATTAGATGGCTTAGAATTAAAAATCTCGTGTAAATACCCTCAAATATCTGATTGGTGGTATTATATTTTAAATGTTAATATTGAAACTGGTTCTTTTAATTATCCATTTTTACAACCTGTGGAGATTCCACAGCAAATGTCTTGGATGGGTTCTTATGCTATTGAAAAAATTAAAAGCTCAAATACTTTTTTTGATTTTGATGTAAATATTACTATTGATGTTATGAGATGGCTGACTCAAGATTATCAAGAGTGGGATGGTTTTGCTACTGGTGTGTCCATTGTTCTTATAAAAAGTTATTTTCCAGGTGCAAACGATGTTTTTCAATTTAAAGGCCCAGAAGCTGTAATCAATATATTAAGTAAAGTATTTGAAAATAGTGATGTCAAACACTGTAATGAATCGATAACAAAGTCGATCGAATCAGGCTCTGATTTGAAAGATACTTATTCCTATGTGCATGTTCCAGTAGAAAAGTATTTTCTCAAACTTGCACAAATAAAATCAGAAGAGAGAGATTCTGAGCCTTATTGTGCTATTTGGCGTCGCTAATTGCTTTTACTAGACTTGTTTGCGCATCAATTTTAGTTTTACTTTCGCTATCTAATTTTTCAAATGCCATTTTTAAAATTTCATCAAATTTTTTAATACTCGAATTTACAAAGTTATCAAGATTTGAGGTTGAAATTGATTCAAGTTCAGATTTTTGAGGAATACCATATCCTACTTTTAATCCCCATATTCCCCAAGGGGAAGAAAGTTGCTCTTGAATTTTAAAAAAGTCATTATAATTTACTAATTTTGGAATTTCTGCTTTAAATGTTTCATTTACAAGTTTTTCATTTATCATATTTTCTAAAGCTAAAAGCGCGTAAAGTAATTGCTTCTTTTTTGTTTTATCCGTAATCAAATTTATAGTATCAAATATTTTTTTACGATTTTCTATATCTAATGAAAAGTAATAATTAACTTTATCTTCAGGTTCAGAAGGCACATCAATTAGTAGGTCAGCTTTTTCCAATTTTAAAATCAAATTATAAAATATTTTAAATTGAGATGAATAAAATAACCCTAGTCTTGGATTTTGTTTTAATTCATTAGCAGAGTGACCAATGCCAATTCCTGTCTCTAAAAGCTTATCATACAATGAATTAGGTTTTATGACAAAGAGATCATGGTACTTGGGTATATCAAACAAAACAGAGTTTATAAGGGTCATGGTTTCATGGGCGCAATTATTACTTAAAAACTGGTAGCTTCCTCGATAACTCCAGTGAAATTGTAATACTAAATCGAACATTCTCTTTTTTTGAAGCTGAGTAAAATTTAAAGGTAAGGCAAAGAGATCTCGCATTTCACCACGAGTATATTCTTTGAGTATTTCAGTAAAAGGGATGATATAAAGATAAGAAGAGTAAAATCCAGTTAGGCCTTTCCAAGAACTTATTTCAAAATCAGTAACGTTTGCTCTAAAAGAAATAACTCGATGATCACCTATATCCTCTATGCAATCAGGACCAATTATTTTTCTATTTATATTGCAAAATACAAATCTGAGCATTGCGTGACCAAAACGACTTGATGTCTCAGGCCCTGGTCCTGCCCATAAATAATCTATTCTATAAAGTCTTTTAAAGTCCAATTCTTCAATTCTCTCATTAAGAAATCTTGGTTCAGAATAAGTTAATAAAACTTTATTAGTTTGATGGCATTCTGTATTTAAGAAGGGGCTCCAATTAAAATGTCGAGCTAAATAATGATAGAGTAAAGGGCGACGACATTGAAAACTTTTATCTGTTAAAAAGAACTCCATATTAACTGCAAAAGCTTCTTCCGTATCAGTTTGTTCGTAAGGATCAGGAGTTCTAAAAATTAAATTATTTTTATATTCGTTTGTAGGAAACATAAAACCACGAAGAGGGTATCCAGCAATAGTTTTAAATTCAACCAAGTCTGAAACCGTATGAGAAATATTTGCAATTTTATCACAATTATCAAAAGGGGTCATTGGTTCATTTAATACAGCAGCGTAAACACATTGCGTACGTGTTTTTAAATATTCCATTGGAGGTAAGGCAAGGAGATCATAAATATGAGATACTTCATGAATGATAACACCTGTTAAAAAATCTTTCATGGTATTATAGTGTGGAAGAATAGGCTCTAGTTTATCTTGATAATTGATTTTCTTTTTATACCATTGATTCCATTGTTGGGGTGATGCATACAATAGAGATTGATTTCGAATAATGTCTAACCAAACTGAGTTGAGAGTTATTAAATGACTTGATCTATCCGTGCTTCCAAACGAATAATTATCCAAATCATTAAAAGTAATTACAACAGTTTGAATATTTTTCTGATATTTAGGAGGAATTGAAAGTTGTATTTTTTCAATGATTGAATTTAGAATAGGATAGTCGGTGCTTTGAACTTTAGAACCTTGAAATTTAAAAGTAGTTGCATAAATTGGAGGTGAAAATATGACGAAAATGAGAATCATCAATTTATAAAGTATATAACTTAAATTTTGAAAATATTTTTTCATTTTTCCTCCATGAAAAATAAATTCTAACTGCTAAAATCTAACTTCTAAATTCATTTTAGAAATAAGAGAATAGAAGTTGTTTAAAAAAATAAATTAAACAACTTCTAGATTAAAATTAATCTTTATAATCAGCAATAAAATCGATAACACTTTTTTGGTCTAAAATTAAACCTTGTTCAGCAGCACTTGTGTTTGTAGCATTAACAGCAGCTTTTAAAATTGGATATTTTTGGTCCATATCTTTTAAAGATGCAAATTCATCAGCATTGAAAGCCTGAGCTTCAGGTTGTGCAGCAAATACAACATCTCTATGAATATTAAAAGCTTTATCAGTAGGTTTTACTGATTCATTTGAAGTTCCAGCTTGTTTACTTGAAAGGTATGAAACCCCACCAATCGTTACAGTAGGGGCAAGAAGTATAAGTCCAACCGCTGCTGCAAAAGATTGTGCGCTCATTGTTAATAATGCCAATGCAATAATTCCTTTTTTTAACATAAAGTCTCCTATGTTTTAACTCAATTAATTTTGAGTAATTTGTAAGAAGATAAATAAAGGGTTAGTGATTAATATTCCAATTTAAATGAAATTTGTGTTAACTGAATTGGTTAATAATATGTAACTTATTCGATAGCTGACAAAAAATGACATTTTATTTTATCAAAACAAAATAACTTTTCATGATTAAGTCTGATCGCTTCGCGATTATATCAGACATAATCATAAGCTGTTATTTTTCTGTTGTTGGGGGCGATTTTCAATCACCCCGTATTATAAAAATCCAAACTAAAGTTTGCATTTTCATAATAATTCAGCGAGATTTAATCATTACCTAGAATTCCCATGTCCTTTAACTTTTTGCATGTGTTTAAATATTCATTAATAGATACTTTATATTTTTTTACTAATCCACCCATTTTATCAATTGGATTAGAATTTTCATAATATAATATATCTGCAATTAATGCAGAGATTTCACCGCTGATTAGTTTATTTTTTGTAGAAGCGTAGAGAATGTAGTGTGGTATCTGCTCAATAGTATTTCCATTGAGTTTATATTCATAAATTTGGACTGAGTAAAAACAATTTTTATTTTTTTTTATGAAGCTGGGGTCTAAATAAAAATTTGGTGTTTTGCAGGTTGATAAAGTTTTAAAAGTATTAATTAAAAATTCATTTCTAACTAGTCCTTCTAGAGGGTTACTCTTGTTCCAATGATTTAGATTTATAAATTCATAGAAAGCTTGTTCAATACAGATAACACTACCAGAGTCTGTAAATGGAACTTCTTGATACTTTTCAAATTCAGATGATTCTAAAAAATCAAAAATGAGTTCCATACAATTTCTCTGGTTTTGAAGTTCCCAGGCTGTTAAAGTATCGTTAAAGATTGACTTTAAACCCCGTCCTCCTTGGTGATCTCCAAAAAGTAATTTATTAGCAACTCTCTCAGAACTCGCAATGAGTTGTTCTTTATCAATCGTTAATAAATCAGGTATAAGTTCTTTTGAAATATTTATTTTTACAAAATCAGAATTTAAAAAATGCATTCGGTAACTTTTATGATGAATAAGTTTATATAAAATCTCGTTCATTTTAAACTGTCCATTTTGATACTATTGATTTAAGTTTTAAAAAATTATTTACCGATTTTGGAAATAACCTTCCAGTGTCATCGTATTTTGGATCTTCATAGGTAATAGCTTTTAAATTTGGACAAAGTGAAATGAGTTTTTCCAAAATTATTAATTGTTCGTCCATGATCACCCCATGGTGAAAATCCATAAAACGATTATTTACGATTTGACATCCAGAAAGATGAATTTCAAAACAATGTTCAAGTGGGAGTCGATGCAATTCTTCAAACAATTCTTCATTTCTTTTTCCTAGTAGCCATTGATAGCTTATGAGGTGACCAGTATCAAGTGTTACAGCACACTGACTTTCTTTTGCGACTTTGTTGAAAAAATCAAATGCATGCATTTGACCTATATAAAAATTAGTTCCGTCTGTAAATCCAGGAAACTCAATTAAAAGAGGTGTTCTTAAATGACTTTGCAATTTAGTTATATTTTGAATGCAAGAGTTAAGACCTTCGTTATTTAAAAAAGGTGGAAGCGGATATGGCAAGGTCTTGCCTTTAATTTGCCAGATTCCGAGATCTTCTACTATCCAATCAATATTCAATTCTTCAGAGAGTTGATTTGTAAACTCAATTATCTTTGTTTTGTTATATTTTTCAGTAGTACCTAAATTTAAAAAAGTATGATGCAAAGCCCTTGCTTTAAATTTATCATTTATATTATAAAAGGCATGAAATGCTTCGATATAATTTTTTATATTTAATTCTGATCGATCTTTAATATGGCAAGAAGCAAAACTATAATTAAAATCATTATTATATAAATTTAAAAAATTTTGCGTTTTAGATGTTGGTTTATTATTAACAATATCAAAACCAAAAGAATCTCCCCATGGCATATCTAGTCCAACTCCAAGACCAAGTTTCATTGAAATTAAATTTGGAAAATGAATAGCCATGGGGAATCCTACTAGTGCTTAACTGGAACTCTAAGGGGAGTTGCCAATTCCACAAGTTTAGCAAGAGCCTCTGCTTTTTGACATTTATCTGCTTGAATAACCTGTTCTTGTGTCTCTGAATCTCCATTGAGTGAAAAACAATATCCTGTGCAAGAAAAAGCCGCGAGGGATTTAACCGAAATAATATTTAGTTCGTTTAATTGAGCTAAGTTTTTTTCGATAATATTATCATCACATGTATTCACAGTTTTATCGTCAGGGCATGGAAATCCATAACAAGATCGCAGTATAGATTCATCAGTCTTAATAACTTCAATTTTTAAGTTATTGAGACCAGTAGTTGTTTCTGTTTGAGTCTGTGCTTGAACTTGGGTAGCTGCCATCGTAGAAAATAATCCAAGCATGCTGCTCTTGAATATTGATTTTTTTGTCATTTTGATTAATCCTCCTATTTGGATTTGTTGGTTCTTAATTAATAAGATAACTCAATTTAACCATTGACAAAAATATATAGGATCTATAATTACCATAGATTTTAACTATGGTACCAAATTATTCAGATCTCACTTACTTTGTTGAAGTTGCCCAAACTAAAAATATTTCTCGAGCTGCAGAACGTTTGGGTATTGCTCAACCCAGTTTGAGTTCTGCTATTAAAAGACTTGAAAATTCTTTTAATGTTTCTTTACTAATAAGGAGCCGTTCAGGCGTCCAGCTCACAAAGGCAGGTCAAGAGTTATATTCGAAAAGTAAATTATTTATTTTTAATTGGGATCAATTAAAATCTGAAATTGTTAAGAGACAAACTTCAATTATTGGTAGATATAGTATTGGTTGCCACTCTTCAGTTGCTCTTTATACCTTATCTTATTTCTTACCAAAATTAATTTGTGACCATCAAGATCTAGAAGTTGAAATTATACATGACTTATCACGAAAAATCACAGAGCGAATAATTAGTTTTGAAATAGATTTTGGAATTGTTGTAAATCCTGTTCGTCATCCAGATTTAGTGATTAAGGAGTTATGCAATGATGAAGTTTCATTTTGGATTTCAAAAAAAATAAATTCCCATCAAAAATTTGATTTCAAAAAAATGGTACTTATTTGTGATCCTAATTTAATACAAACACAGAAATTAATTTTAAGTTTAGAAAAAAAGAAAATTTATTTTAGGCGTATTATAAAAACAACTGACTTAGAAGTTGTAGCCGATTTAGTGAATGCTGGATTGGGAGTAGGTATTCTTCCGAAACGAGTTGCTACTCGAGCGTCAGGTTATAACCTCCAAATATTAAACGATCAGCTCCCTTCTTTTCATGATCGCATTTGCTTGGTCTACCGGCAAGACGCACAAAAAACGACTGCAAGCCAAATTATAATATCAAGTATAATTAAAAATATTAATTAATTATAAATTACTTTTGATTTATCATTTGGATCTCTTATTATGCCTTTTGTTTTCATTCCGCTTTGTGCAATTATTAGTTTTCTATTTAGATCATTAAATGCATAATCTATTTGTGCTTTTTTTATTTTTAAATAATCAATAAAGCATAAAATATTAAACTCGCACCATTCTTCTTGTACAATTTTTTTTTCAAGATATATTTTTAACTGATCTTGTTTTTCATTAAAGTTATACTTATTAGAAAAATCTATATTTGAGATGATTTCTTGATAATCTTGTTTTCGAAATAGTATTCTACTCGATTCTAATCTTCCTTTTATTTCTACATTTTCATTATTCCATACTCCAAACCCTGTAGCATATCCTTCAAATAAATAAATCGGTTGATCAAGAGACTGTAGTGGTGGACTTGCTTGTAACTTCAAATTGTCATTATTAGTTAAATTATTATACTTATATTCTGACGGAAAATATTTTTCTCTTCCGACTGCATAATTGAGCATGACGATAGATTTATTTTTAACGTAATTTGAACCTTTCCAGGAAAATTCATTGCTATGAATAGAATTTTGTTGAACACCATTTTTAGCCCAAAGTACACCGCTATAATCAACTAATGTGTCATCGAAATTTGCGGTTCTTTTAAATTGTTGCCATAGATGAACAAAATACCAATTCTTTGCTTCTGCTGAGTAAGCATGAAACGCAGACCAACTATGGGAGTATTTTAAAGCTTGATTTTGCTTTAAGGATTCAAGTGGATCAGACATTATATAGGTGCCAAAATATTCTTTGCTCCATTGTCGATCTAAAAAAAGTAATCCAACAACTTTTTTATCAACACCATCTTTTTTAATTTTTCCGATAGCAACAAGCATGGGTTGCGAAAATGTAAATGTTTCTGATAAACCTAAAAATTTCATTCGGGCATTTTCTGGTGCAATTGACGGCCAGATTTGGTAAAACTCAATATTCAGATATGAATGAGAGCCGACATGACTTTGCATTATATATTTTACAGGAGAAAATCCTTGAGCAATATTTAAGTTCTCAAAAAGTGGTAGAAGGGTATTATTTAAAGTTTTATGATCTTGATCTTTCATTTCAACTTTTTTAATGATGTCTAAATTTTTTTTGTGTTGAAATTGGATATCTAATGTATGTTCTTTTATTTTCATTTCAAATTTATTTCCAGAATTTGTAGCTTCTGAATAGATTGTGTTTTTATCATATACTGTACCTATATTATTTTTGGTATATGTTAGTGCTGAACTTTTAAAATTTAAATTTCCGAATTGAGTTTCATTTCTTGTATAATAATGAATTAAAGCGACACCATCATTTCTTAGTTGAATTTTTCCTGTAGGAGAGTCTTGAGTGTATTCATTAAGATGACCCATCCATGTCCAGGCTTCTGACTTAGCCCAGGTATGATTACCTTCTTCAAGACTAAGGTCTAAATTGTTGTTTTGAGCTAGTGATATTTGAGAATTGAATAGAATTGAAGATAAAAGAATTAAAAATTTATTATTCATAAGTTTCTCCAGGCTAGCCAAAAATCTGTTGCTCTACTTTCGGCTAAATGGAGATTTACTTAAGTCTATTTTTTTATTTCGAATAGATTTACATTAAATCTATCGTTTGAACTGAGTTACGGTATTGTAAAATTTGAATGAATTTTTCTAAAATTATGGTTCAAACCAAATCAGAGTTTTACTGACAAATGAATATTTTATTTTTTTAATTACTATTTGGAGACGTTTTAATTCAATTATGTATTTTTATAATACGAAAAAACTTTATAGCTTTAGACTTACCTCAAATTATGATATGATAAGTTTATTTACAATTGATTTAAAGTTTTTCGAATATCAAAAATTTAAACAGTTTTTTTAATTTTATTTTTTAAGGAGATTAATCTATGACAGTTTCGAAAAATAAATTGACTAAGTGGGCAATGGTTTTTTCAATTTCGATTGTTTCCTTAGTTACTATGAATGTAATGTTTTTTAATGCGACGACAGCTAATTTAAATGGACCTACTTATAAAAATGTGAGTTCAAGTAAAAGATGGAGAGCTGGTCAAATATTAGTTCAACCTAAACCGGGATTATCAGAAGAAAAATTAAAACAAATACTATCTCAACATCAAGCTAAGGCAATTGATAAAATTAGTTCACTTAGAGTACATATAGTTAGTGTTCCCGAGCAAGCTGAAGAAGCAATAGTTCGTGCACTTTCTAATAATCCAAATATTGACTTTGCGGAGCTGGATATGTTTCAAGTTCCTAATGAAACAATAGTGAATGATCCGCAATATAGTGGGTCGTGGCATTTGCCAAAAATTCATTCTTCGTATGCCTGGGATGTATCAAAAGCTGATGGAATTGTGATAGCTATATTAGACTCAGGAGTGGATTCTACACATCCAGATTTAAAAGATAAATTAGTTCCAGGATTTAATTCTGTTGTAACCGATACTGCTTATCCATATAGTACGAGCACAGAGCCTGGACATCCCCATGGAACTTGGGTTGCGGGTTCTGTCGCAGCAACTACAAACAATGGAATTGGAATTTCAAGTATTGCTTACAACGCAAAAATAATGCCTATAAGAGTTAGTAATGATCCCACAGGTTGGGCTTATTGGAGTGATATAGCAAGAGGTTTAACTTGGGCAGCAGATCATGGTGCTAAAGTTGCTAATATTAGCTATGAAGCTTATCAATCGTCAACTATTGCATCATCGGCAAACTATTTATTATCAAAGGGTGGAGTTACTGTTTGTTCAGCAGGAAATAGTGGAATTAATCCTGGTTATACTGATGTTGCTAGTATTATAACTGTTTCTGCAACAGACAGTAATGATGTTAAAGCTGGTTGGTCAAATTATGGTAATTTTGTTGATGTATCAGCCCCAGGTGTTTCTATTTTAACTACTAATCCAGGTGGTGGTTTTGTGAATGTAAATGGAACATCATTTTCAAGTCCAATTACAGCTGGTGTTATTGCGCTTATTATGTCAGCCAATCCATCATTGAGTCCAAATGATATTGAACTTGTGCTAGAAAATTCTGCATATAAAATATCCGGTGAAAATTTTAACGAATATTATGGCAACGGAAGAGTAGATGCAGCTGCAGCAGTTGAGTTGGCTTTGCTTTCTCAACCAAAAGATTTAATATTACCAAGTGTTAGTTTTTCTTCTCCAAGCTCTGGTTCAACAGTAAATGGATTAGTGAATGTAGATATAAATGCTGCTGATAATATAGGAATAGCAAGCGTTTCATTATATGTGAATGGAATTTTAGTTGGGACAGATTCTTCTGCACCTTATTCTTTGATTTGGGATTCTACAACTTTTGCTGATGGGGCATCTACTTTGAAATTAGAAGCAGTAGATTTAACGGGTAATAAAGCAATTGCTTCATTAAGTTTAAATGTGAAAAATAGTATTGTTGTAGATAACTCAAATCCAACGGTAACAATTACTAATCCATTAAATGGATCAAAAGTATCAGGTTCAATTTCAGTAAAAGTAAATGCAAAAGATGATGTTGCTATTGCAAAAATAGATTTATTAATAGATGGTAAATTATTGGCCTCTAGTTCTACTTCTTCATTAACTTACTCTTGGAATACTAGAAAAGTATCAGCTGGTAATCATTCAGTTCAAGCTGTTGCAACAGATACTTCTGGAAAAATTTCAACTGTTTCAATTACTGTGTCAAAATAATTGCAAATGAATATGTCTGATCGCTTTACAATTTTATCAGATATATTCAAGATATTTAAAATGTTAGAGGGATAAATCAAATTGTTTTGATATTTATTAGATTTAATGTTTAAGCTTATAAGTTATGAATAATAAAGTTTGGGGAATTCACTGGTTTCGAAGAGATTTGCGTATACCAGGCAATAATTCATTGCGATGGAACTGGAAAAAATCAAACAGAAAAGTTATTGGAATTTTTTGTTTTGATTCTCGATTTTTATCACGCTCTGATTTTTCTCATCATCGTTTTGCATTTTTTATAGATACATTAATTGAGTTAAAAAGCGAAATGCAAAAACAAGGTGGTGATTTATTAGTAGTTGATGATTTACCACATTTAGCATTTGATAAAATATTTACATTTTTAAGAGAAAAAAAAATTTCACTTCCAAAATTTGTGAGCTGGGGTAGAGACTACGAACCATTTGCAATTTTACGAGATCAAAAGGTAAAATCTTTAATGGAAAATTGGGGAATTGAAGTTCATACTGAGCGAGATCATTTGCTCATTGAGCCTTGGGAGTTTAAACGTAGTGACGGAAAAGGTTCATTTTATCAAGTTTATACGCCATATTCTAAACAATGGTTTGCAAAATTAAATACACCAGAAATTAGAGCAAGAATTGAATCTCATTCCACATTTGAACATTATGTTATTCGACTTGAAAATAATAATCTTGAGAAAATATTTGAGTTAAATTGGGATACACTATTGAAACAGCAAGATTTTCCGTATCAGGATTCATTATTGAAGTTTTATGAAGAAAATAAAAAACATGTTCGAATTAAAATACCTACTGCAGGAACAAAAGAAGCTTTTAAGCAATTAAATAAATTTAAAGCTAAAATTGAAAATTATAATGTAGAAAGAGACTTTCCTTCTTGTGATGGTACTTCGAAGCTTTCGATATTTCAAAAAAATGGAAGCATAGTTTCTTCTCAAATTATATATTTTTTTAATTTACAAAATCAATTTACTAAAGAAATCGTTTGGCGAGAGTTTTTTTATTCAGTGATGTATCACAGACCTGAAAATGAAAAAAAATCTTTCATTGCTAAATATGAAAATATAAAATGGGAAAATAATAAATCCTGGTTTCAAAGATGGAAAGAAGGAGTAACAGGTTTTCCTATAATTGATGCAGGTATGAGACAGTTGCGTGATACAGGTTGGATGCATAATCGAGTTCGTATGATAGTTGCTTCGTTTTTAACAAAAGATTTATTGATTGATTGGCGATGGGGCGAGCAATATTTTATGAATGAGCTAATTGATGGAGACTTGGCACCTAATAATGGTGGATGGCAATGGGCAGCTTCAACAGGGTGTGATCCACAGCCATACTTTAGAGTTTTTAATCCTTGGTTACAGTCTGAAAAATTTGATCATGAGGGAAATTATATTAAAAAATATGTAAAAGAACTTCGGGACGCTCCTATTGCAGCACTTCATGACCCAGATTTTGATAGATCACCTTGGAAATACCCTAAGCCCATGGTTGAACATAAAATACAAAAAAATAAGGCAATAATGTTATTTAAAAATTAAAATTTAAAATCTTTAATCCAATTTAATGAAATAAAATAATCTAAAATTTTATTTTCGGGTTCATTTAATTTAATATCTTTTAAAGTTAAGTGCATTAACTTTACTTTGTCTTCATTTTTATGAGGATAGACATATATATTTGTATTACTATCAAGTAGTCGTCCAAGACCTTCTAGTAATCCTCCGGAAAGCTCTGAATAATATTTTGGATTAAAAATTTTATCAACTAATGAAGCACTAATTGAAAAAGCAATCGGAGAGTGAGTATATTTTTTTAAACCTTGTTTTAACTCAAAAAATAAAGAAAAATTAGTAACCATAACCTGAAACCCTTGTGAGTTAAGTTTTATAATTTTATCAACAATTTCAGAATCACTTTTATTGAAATCTTTAAGAGTCATTTCAAATACAGGCAAACAATTTTCATTTTTTAATTTATATTCATTCTTAAATTGTTCGGTTCCCTTTTTTAAAGTTTCTATATGTAAAGGATTAAGTGGTGAAAAATGTCCACGTTGAATAAATAAAGATTTATTAAATAATGAATCTCCAACATATGTCAGTGAGGTTGAATTTGACTCAGGGACAAAGTAAGCAAATTCAGATAATTTACGACTAAGAAGTTCAATATTTATTATATGATTATCAAATTCTTCAAAAGCTGGTCCACTAAATCTAATAAGGTCAACGGCAAGACGACCTTCTTTAATATCCTCAACTAATGTATCTAAAAATTTCTTAGGATTTTTTCTTTCAAAAAAAGCTGCATAGACTAAATTGACACCTAACACGCCCAATATTTCTTGTTGCTGCAAACGGTGTTTATCCAGCATTCTCACATGCATTACAATATCATTTGCTGGGCCTTTTGGTTCAATTTGAAATCTCACTCCCATCCAACCATGACAACTTTTACCTGTTGTTGAGCTTGTCGTAACAGTGTTTGCATATGCAAAAAATAAAGATCGATCACCTCTTTGGGTACCTAATCTTTTTCCAAGTAAATTATATTCTTTATCGAGCATTTTATTGAGTCGCGATTCACAGACATATCGACCTGTAGATTCTTTTCCATATATTTCATCACTAAAAGACATATCATAAGCGGAAATTGTTTTTGCAATAGTTTGTGATGCTAAACCGGCTTGAAAAAAATGACGAGCAACTTCTTGACCCGCACCGATTTCAGCAAAGGTTCCATATATTTCTTCGTTAAGATTAATACTTCTTGCTTTACCTGTTGTAGAGCGATGTTCATTAAAAGTTTTCATAATTACTCCGACTAAGAACTCAATTTTTTATGAATCAATGTTTGTTGTTTGTTTTACATCAGTTTTAACCCAGCCAGTAATAGCTAAACTCATGGCTTTTTCAATTGGTAGGTCAATGGGTACGACTTTTTCGCGTGGGACAAGTAATGTAAATCCACCCATGCCATAACTCCATGGACAGTAAACACTGACAACATTATTTGATTGCAATGGATTTGGCAAATCCGAGAAATCTTCTCTAGTTATAACACCTAAAATTTGTATTCCAGTTCCTAACTCAACCAAAACAACACTCTTCATAGTTTGGTTATTATTTTTGGAAAATAAATTCATTAAATCACGAAGAGGTGAATAAATTGCTTTAAAAAATGGAATTGATTTTAAACGTTTTTCAACAGCAACTATAATTTCATACATTACAAAATTATTAAGTATTAGACCAAATAAAAAAATAAGAGCAAAGGTTGCAATGACTCCAAGGCCAGGAATGTATAAGCTTTCAGGTAGGAAATATCTCATCATTCTACCAACAATATTTTCCATGACTTGTACGATCCAAAAAAGTAAATACAATGTAACTGCGACTGGGATGATTGTTATTAATCCTCTAAAAAAAATTCGATTGAGAGTTGCCATTGGTTCCTTTACTAATAAAAAGTAATTATATTTTTTGTCTGAGATAATTGAATATCATAATTGACTTACCTAAGAGGAGAACTAACTTTTCATGCCATGGTGTTTCCATGATTCATTAACCATCTTAAATGAGAATAAAAAATAATAGACAATGAATTGACAAGCAATTTAAAGGATGGAAATCTTTTCACAATTGAATAATCCGGGGAGTACAATTATGGTACACAATTTAGATCCTTTTCTTTGGCAAATATCGGGTGAGTTTGGAATTCGATGGTATGGACTTGCCTATCTTGCAGGTTTCATTTGTGCATATTTGGTAATTAATAAATTAGCTTCAACCTCAAGAGCGCAAATCCCTGTTCGGCTAGTATCAGACTTTATAACTTTTGGTGCATTAGGAGTAATGATAGGTGGACGTTTAGGATATGTGTTTTTTTACAGTCCAGATTTAATTACTAAGTTTAAAACAGAATTTCCTTATTGGGGTGTCTTAGCAGTGAATGAGGGTGGTATGGCTTCCCATGGAGGAATGATTGGTTTGGTTATAGCCTGTTTATTATTTGCTAGAGCAAATAAAGTTTCTGCACTTCATTTATTTGATTTAGTAAGCCTAACAGGTCCTATTGGAATATTTTTTGGTCGAATCGCTAATTTTATAAATGGAGAGTTGGTAGGACGAGTTTGTGATCCCGACTTTCCATTAGGAGTAAAATTTCCTTCAGACATAAATCTTTGGCCCACTCAAAATCCAGAAAAATTAAAAGATTTAACAGTGGTTATTGAAAAACTAAATGTAAGCCGCGAACAATGGTTAGGTTGGGTAGATCAATTTCGATTTCAATCACAGGCAAGAGATGGTGTTTATAACACTTTATCACAGATTATTCATGCCATCCAAGATGGAAACCTTGCGGTTCAAGAAGCATTAGCACCATTGCTAACAGCACGACATCCCTCTCAACTATATGCAGCTTTGGGTGAGGGATTGATACTTTTTATGTGTTTAGCGATCATTTGGTATAAACCAAGAAAGCCAGGAATTATCGGTGCATCTTTTGTTATTATTTATGCCCTTGTTAGAATTATAGATGAGCATTTTAGAATGCCGGATGCTCATATTGGATATGAAATTTTAGGACTAACAAGAGGACAATTGTTAAGTTCGGCAATGCTCTTAATTGGAATATCAATGTTAGTTTTTTGGGGGAGACGTCACACAACTGCAATTGGTGGTTGGGGTAAACCTTATAATTAAGTCTGATATAATCGCGAAGCGATCAGACTTAATCATGAGCAGTGTAGTTATTATGAAAACACAAACGTAAGATTGGGTTTTCATAATACGGGGTGAATGAAAATCACCCCCAACAAACAAGAAAATAACTGCTTGTGATTATGTCTGATATAATCGCGAAGCGATCAGACTTAATCATGAGCAGTTATTTCTTAAATGGTTTAGAATAAATTAAATATTTATTATGAACTAGCCCTGGATTTAATCTAGCATAATAAGTTTCATTTACTTCAGTTTCAATTAATGCTGGTCTAATATCTTCACATAATCTTGATGAGTTATCTTGAATTCTAACAACAATTTTAGCTCCATCTACAGGCATCTTATCTTCGCTTCCTTCGTAAATAGTTGAACCACAATATTCAGTGCGAACACTAGTTAATTTAACTTCAAATGAATCGATTAAGCTTGGCATGGAAAGGCAACTTAATAAATCTGCTGTAGGAATAATAGTATGACAATTGTCTTCATAAATTAAAACTGAAATTTTTTCTTTAGCTAAATCAACATTTAATGTAGCTACTAGATTAGTTAATTCTGAGTTTTTAAATACTCGTTCTGCTGGAGCTAAAGTTGGATTTTGCACCTGCGCGAAACTTAGTAGTCCGCCCAAAGTTAAAAAATAAAATAATAATTTTGAAAATACATTTTTCATAGAATCTCCTTTTTAATATAATGCTATATAATGGTTTGTTAAGTTTAATAATAATTAAATATTCCAATAGAAATTTAATTTAGAATCAGATATTCTTGATCAAGGAAAGAGTCAAAAAAAGATAAGTGAAGTGTATTTTTTATGTGAACTAGCTCCAAAATGAGACTTTTGAATAGAGTTAGATAATAATTAACTTAATTCATCGTCAATAAAGTTGAAACTAAATCAGATAGGGAGAAGTTATTTTGATCTCCTGTTTTTAAATTTTTAAGTGTCACAGAATTATTTTGAACTTCAGTTGAGCCAATTATACATGCCCATGTACAACCGACTTTATCCGCTCGTTTCAGTTTTTTGCCTACATTGCCACTATGTGGATGCTCAACAATAAAGTTTTTGTCTCTTAGGGATTGAGATACTTTAAGAGAATAATTATAAGAATCATCATCAGCACAAATAACCGCAATTTTATTTGTTGTGATTTTATTTTTATTAAAATCTTCTTCTAGTAATAAGATAAGTCGTTCTATTCCAGATGCCCAACCCACTCCTTCAGTAGCGGGTCCTCCCATCATTTTAATTAATCCATCATATCTTCCGCCAGCGAGGACAGTTCCTTGTGCTCCTAAAAAAGAAGTCGTCCATTCAAATACAGTATGGGTATAATAATCTAATCCTCGAACTAATTTATTATTAATTTCAAATGGAATATCAAGTGCTATTAAACCATTACAAACATCATCAAAGAATTTCTTTGATTCATCTGTAAGTGTTGAATTAATTGTGGGGGCATCAATTAAAATCTTTTGGTCATTGGCATCTTTTGAATCAAGGATTCGAAGTGGGTTTTTATCTAAACGAATTTTACTATCAGCTGATAAATCATTTTTAAATTTTTCTAAATACTCTACAAGTAGAGTCCTATGCTTTTCACGAGATTGACTATCGCCAAGGGTGTTAAGTTCAAGTTTTACTTTTTTATCTAAGTTAAATTTTTTGAATATATCATTACTAAGTGAAATACATTCTATGTCTGCATGGGCAGAAGGTATCCCAATACATTCAACACCTATTTGATGAAACTGCCTAAATCTACCTTTTTGGGGACGTTCGTATCTAAACATAGGACCACAATAATATAATTTTAGTGGAATTTGCTGAGCTAATCCCTCTGAAATAAATGATCTTGCAATTCCTGCAGTTCCTTCTGGTCTAAGGGTAATTTGCTCGCCACCTCGATCAGTAAATGAATACATTTCCTTGCCAACAATGTCAGAAGTTTCACCTAAAGTTTTTTGAAACACGTTTGAAAATTCAAAAATTGGAGTATGGATTTCTCCGTAACCATAAAGTTTAGCTGTATTAAAAGCTGTATTATTTATGTAGCGAAAAATTTCGCTCTCAAGTGGTAAAAAATCTTTTGTTCCGCGAACTGGTTGTAATGTACTCATAATACTTTAAACATTAATGGTAAGTTTAAATATATTCAACTATAGACTTATAGTGCCTTGAATTTATTATTTTGTAGAATATATTTAAAAAAGAAATAGTTGAGTAGTGATAAAATAGATTAGATCAGATTTTAGAGAAATTTTGAAATCACCAAGCTATTCGTAACGTCTTTGTAAGGAAATATATGTTACAGGCAAAAAATTCAAGGTCTTCATTATTGATGGCGATTTTCATGGGTGTCATGTTAATTTCTGGATCCTTTGGAGTTTATTATTTAGTTAAAAATTATTCCAATTCTTCAATGCAGGCCCAAGTCGAAGTTGATTGGAAGCTTTATGGTAAAATGGATTATGTTACGGGTTATGTTCCTGATGAATTGCAAAAATTAAATGGAACACTTATTAAATCTCCTGGGTTTATGGTTCCCCTAGAAGACAACTTAAAAAAAACTACACAATTTTTATTAGTACCTAATCCACAAGCTTGTATTCATGTGCCACCACCTCCTCCAAATCAAATGGTTCTGGTTAATGTAAAAGAGGGGGTAGAGGTTTCATTTGGCCCAATTTGGGTTCACGGAAATTTATCAATAAAAACAAACCGCACTCAATACGGGGATGTTTCATTTTCTATAGATGGTATTTTTGTTGAACCATATATGGATTCAATGACCACAGAGTAATCAAATTCGAATGCTTTTTTGACAAATGTGACAACCATTGTTCTTTTATTACGATAAGAAACTCAAAAATATTCAAAAATATTCATCTCTACTTTTATAATTTTTAACTAAACTCACTTTAATAAAAGTAACTATTAAATGAACAACTAGTTTTAAAAAAAAGGAGAGTTTATGAAGATGAATTTTTTAAACACATTGGTGTTAAGTTTAATGTTAAAACACCCATCGGTAATTTTGGATTGGGTGGAAGCGTTGATTTTAACTAAATCAATTTGTGATCTATATTCAAACTTGGCTTAAAATTTGAATATAAAGATATAGTATTTTTAATTGAAAAAGGTGATGAATGAACTATGTACTACTAAGTAATGCAAAAATTTGTAGTTTCATTCGATTTTTTTTAATGTTCTTAGTTCTTTGTTTAAGTCATCCATCCTTTTCATCTAGTTTATATGTTGAAACACCATATGATATTTTGACAAAATTCAGCACCGATAACAAAAATATAGTCAACAATAATAGTAGTGAGAAGGATGGAGCTTTTTCTTTAGGAATTAAGAGTAATATGAGTGACAAACAGGTTTTAGATACTACTTTCCCAGATTTAAAAGATTGGGACATTATTGAATCTAAAAATAAATATCAAATTCAAGAATGGATAGATCAAATTTTTAAAATTCTTTTAGAAGAAACACAATTCCAAAATATAATTTGTTATCTTTATGGGAATTTAACTAATCTCAAAATGTACGCTGGAGTAAGCCAGCAATTTGTGAATGACAGTTTTAAAAACTGTAATCTTAATGTTCCACAATCTCCTCCTTTTAAGAAGAGATTTTTATTTGTTTTTAATAAAAACAAAGAGGTTTATATAAATTCATCAAATCAAATTTTTGATAGTTGGACTGATCATGAAAATAATACTTTTTTAGTTATTACACCAACCACAACATTTGCTGACTTAACTTTAATGGTTTTACATGAAATGATCATCCAAAATGATTTTAAATTTCAACTTTTACCGAATCGAATGAGTCAATTTTATGATGTTAAACTTACTAATGAAGAACAAGATCTTTTAATATTTTCGATTCCTATTAATATATCAATGACATTTGCGGCGATGAGAGCTTTAGTTTTTGAAAAAGCATTTATTAAACAAGTTTTGGAGGACCAAGGTAGTGAAGTCATTAGCGATGATGTGGATAATATAAAAAAATGTAAGTCTCAATTTTATAATATATTAAGATTTGTGACCAAATTTAATAATAAAAATTTTGCGCAAATGAATAGAACATTAATTGAGGATATGACTATTGATAATATAGTTTTAAAAGTAAGTGAAAATGCTACAAAAAAAATTCATGATCGTTTTCATACCAATTTTTTAAATCCCATTGAGGAAAATTCTGAATTTTTAGAGTACTTATTAAACTCTGAAATTACAACTGAACAAAATAAAATATGGCCAAATTCAAAAACTAATTTTTGCGAATTCATGAGCGATCCTATGATATCTAATAAACAGCTTTACACTATGCTTAATTTTGGTCCTAGGCCACCAATTGTTGGCGGCTTAAATAAAGATCAAGGTAATGAGGGTGAAAGTGAGTTTAAAAAATTAATTGAGAAAAAATTTATAAAAAATTAACTTTTATTATATTTCTGTTTAAATCGCGAAAGCGATCAAACATAATCATGTGAATAAAGGGGGCTATCGAATATAGCCCTAAAAAACAAGAGAATAACTGCATATGATTATGTCTGATATAATCGCGTAGCGATCAGACTTAATCATGTGCATAAAGGGGGCTATCGAATATAGCCCTAAAAACAAGAGAATAACTGCATATGATTATGTCTGATATAATCGCGTAGCGATCAGACTTAATCATGTGCAGTTATCTTGAACTTTGGATTTAAATAAACTTTACCTTCTGATAAAATTACTAAGTTTACACTGAAATATTTATTAATATCTAAATTGGCTCTAGCAATTAATTGACGAATGCGGTGAAAGTAAGATTCATTAAATTCTGAACTCCATATTTTTTGACATAAAGTCGATATTTCGGATGAAGTATTGCAATCAATTAAATAATTAATTAATTGAATTACTAAGCGTTTGCCGCCAAAGTCAATTCTTTGATTATTTATTTTTAAAATTCCATCTTTGGAAAAAGAAAGTGTGAATTCGCTTTCTAAATCTAAGCTCCCATAAAATAAATCAATCCAAATGGACTGATTAGATTTCGAAAGCGACTTTAATAAAATTCTAATTTGAGATATTGCTAGATTTTTATCTTTAAAATGAATTGAATTTATTATTATACTCATTAATCTTAAATACTGAGCAAAGGGCATTAGAGAGCTCCAGGTATACCAATCATGACAATCTTTTTTATTTAATACTAAGTCATGCAAATATTTTTCATAAATAGAATATGGTTTTAAATTAATTATATTATTTGTTAACGATTGACTTAGTTTGAGATTGTTTTTTCTTAATTCAATTTCAACGAGATCATATAATATTAAATTTTTATAATATATATTACTAAAATTATAATTTGAAATTTTATTGAGTGTTAGTTCGATAGAAAATAATTCAGCTTCGGCTAAAGCAAGTGAATGAAATATTTCATCTGCAATTTCAGAATTCTCAATGGCTGGCATTGCTTGATTAATTAGATTATAATAAGTATCAACTAATTTAGATTGAATATTAAATTGAACAACAAGTCGTAATAAGTGTGTTAAAGCTTTTTGAATTATTTGTGGCTCTTTATTTTTATCAATAATTTCATTTAATAAATCAACGGCTCCTACTATATCTCCTGTCTCTTCTAAAAATTTTGCCAACAAAATTTGAATTCTAATTTTTAATTTTAAATCGATTTGATTTTTGAATTCACAATACTGCTTATTCAAGTTTATAACTGCTAATCTCCATAACCCAAATTGGCCATCTAAGTATAATGTAGAAGTAATATCGGCATCTAAAGCAATGTGGTGACCGTAATTATCTTGAGTATTTTTAAAAATATTTATTGCACTTTGAAAATCGTTATTAACAAGTTTTAACTTTCCATTTAGATGTCCAAGTAATCTTTTGCCAGGTATATCGGTAATATCAATTGAATTCATTAGCTTTTGTGCTTCGCTAAACTGGTTAGTTTTTATTAAAAAAAGTCCTTTTTCACTTTGTTCTCTTAATTTTAATAAACGATTATTAATAGTCATTTTTGTACTCCGATTTGGATTAAACTACTAAATTAAGATGCAATTTGTGTGCACTTTTTTAAAGTTGAGTGTAGAACTTTTAGATGAATGATTTTTTCTTGTTTCTAAATTAATTTATAAATCTTTGGATGTGACAATTTTTGTTTTTATACAATTTTTAAAAAAGAAAAAGTAAACTATTAAATTCATTATTAAATTTAGATTTCTTAATCATCTCTTTGAAATGAGAAAGAGTGTTATTTTATTGTTAGACTTTTTAAATTATTCAAAAATATTCATCTCTTCTTTAATAATTTTAAAATATACTCTCTTTAGTAAAAAGAACCGACAGTTGGAATTTATGGGAAATTAATCCCAACAACATTGTGACGGTTTCATATCCAGAAAGGTTTATATGAAAAATTTAGGAATATATATTTTTTACGTATCATGTTTTATGGCAGCGACTTCAAATGCAAATGCAAATGCAAATGCTAGTAATTTTATACCTAATATTCAGTTAAAAGAGGAGGTTATAGAAGTTGAAGATAATCCAAATCTTCCATATATATGTCAGCGTAGTCATGCTGTTTTTGGAGATCAATCAGGTGTTAAAATACTTAAACCTGTAATAAAAACTATACAAAATGTTTATGTGTATATTGATGCTAATAAAAAATTAATAAGAGAACCGATAAGTGGTTTTCATAAAGTTAATGAGTATAGTTTAGTTGTAGATTCAATTTTTAAAAACGACGATTCCGCAGATTTTTACTGTAATAGTCAACTTGAATTATTTAACAAAAAATAATTGATTAAAGTTTGTAATTATATAAACTTTTCCATTTAATAAAATTATAATTTATTGACTATGGTTTTATGAAGTGGATGTTTTCAATTCCAGAATACATCATAAACAATCGTTCTAAGCCCAGGGCTATGCCACTTGATGGAGGCATGCCTTGAGCTAGGCAAGTTAAAAATTCGTCATCCAGATCAATTGGAGTTTTATTATGTAGTTTCTTTTTTTCAAGATCTTCTTGAAAGCGGATTCGTTGTATTGATGGATCGTTGAGTTCATTAAATGCATTTGCTATTTCAAGTCCTGCAATATAAAACTCAAATCGATCTCCCCATCCATCTTCAGTAAGGCGTGCAAGTGCGGCTTGGGAAGGTGGATATTTTTCTAAGATAAGAAATTCATATATTTTTAAATTTGGTTCTATTTTTTCTACATAAATAAAATTAAACAGATCATCAAAATCCCATGATTTATCTTTTTCGCTAATAGTTAAATTTAATTTTTTTGCTAATGCAAAAAGTTCTGGACCATTTGTCGTCGGAGTTAAATTAAAATTACAAAACGTTAAAAATAAATCCTTTAATGTAAGACGTATGATTTTTGATTTGCTCCAATTCGGAAACTGAATGTAAGTCAAAAGAGAAAAAATATCATCGATAATATCTTCTAAATTCGAAAAAGTTCTATACCATTCGAGCATATGAAACTCGTAATTATGAATTTCTGTAGATTCTCCATTGCGAAAGCAGTTTTTTATTTCAAAAATATTGGCCCACCCCCTACATAGGGATTTTTTTAAATTTAATTCAGGACTTGTTGGTAAATAATATTTTTTATTTAATTTACCGTTTATGAAATGAGTAATAAACGGCTCGAGAAAAGGTTCGGTTCCTGGGCAATCAACTAAAGTTGGAGTTTCTATTTCGTCAAAACCTTTATCAAGAAAAAATAGTTGTATAGTTCTTTTAAATTTCATCCATTGTCGGAATTGAGTTTTGCGATTGCGAAAATTGTAGTTGTTATCTTGCATTGTTAAATTCATATTATTATTTGGAGATAGTAAACAACAATAATTAAATTCAAAATCAACAGCGATCCAGTCTCCATTGCTAAGTACTTCATATGGAGTGATAAGAGAATAAAATTCATTTTGTAAAATCCAATTACAGTTTTTAAAATCTGCAATAATTATATTGTCTTCTTGATCCATTAGCTCAATTTTAAAATTATCAAATTTATTTAGCACTCTTGCGACAACTGGTTTTAAAGGTGAATTTTTAATTTTAAATAATGACAACACTCTATCTGCTGATGGATACTTTTCCCAAAATGAATTTAAAAATAAATTACGAGGTTGATTCAAATTATTTTCTCCGTACAAAATGAGAGCTAATGTTTAATATTTTATTCTATAAAAGAATGAGTATAACTCAATTGCACATGGGTTGTATTTTTGCAATTTTTAATTACACTCCCTAAAAAAACATATTTTAAAGTTGGGATTTAAAATGAGTAATAATTTTGAGCAATTATTAAGAACGCCTCTTTTTCAACAACATGTCGATTTAGGAGCTAAGTTAGTACCATTTGCAGGATGGGAAATGCCTGTTCAATATGTTGGATTAAGAGAAGAACATGATAATGTAAGAAATAATGTAGGAATATTTGATGTTTCTCATATGGGTGAAATTTTTGTTCGTGGTCCAAAATCTCTCGAATTATTAGAGTGGTTAACGACTAATAATGTTTCAAAATTAAATGATGGAGAAGCTCAATACTCTTTATTGCCTAACAATGAAGGCGGTTTGGTTGATGATATAATTATTTATTGTCTTAAAAAAAATGAAAACTATCTTGTTTGTGTGAATGCTTCAAATAAAGATAAGGATTTTGCTTGGATGACATTAAATAATAAATTTGAAGGACAAGCTACGATATCTGATGAGAGTTCAAAATGGGGACAAATTGCAGTTCAAGGACCAAAAGCTTTTTCTTTATTAAATGATATTTTTAAAATTTCATTTGAAACATTAAAACCATTTACTTGTTTTGAAACGACCTTTAAAAACCACAAATGTATTGTAGCTCTTACAGGATACACGGGTGAAAAGGGAGCTGAGGTATTTATTGCAGCAGAAGGCTGTATAGATTTTTGGATTGCATTACTTGAGAAGGGTAAACCATACAATGTAGCGCCAATTGGGTTGGGAGCTCGTGATACATTAAGAACTGAAATGAAATATTCTTTGTATGGTCATGAAATTAATGACACAACGAATCCCTATGCCTCGGGTTTAGGTTGGGTAATTAAACCTGAAAATAAAGATTTTATAGGGAAGTCTACGTTACTTTCTCAAAAAGAATTAGGACTTCCATTTATTTTAGCAGGATTTAAATTGTTAGATAAGGGTATCCCTCGGCAAGGTTATCGTCTATTTACATCAGATAATCGAGAGATGGGTCTAGTGACAAGTGGCACGTTGTCACCAACTCTAAATGAGTCCATAGGATTAGGTTTTGTATTTAAAGACCAAGCTAAAATTGGTACAGAAATTTTGGTTGATATCCGAGGAAGAAAAGCAAAAGCTGTAATAGTTAAGACACCCTTTGTAAAATCTTAAAATTGTCAGTGATTTAATTATTGATTGAAGTTCTATTAAGGTGATAACACAAAATGGACTTTTAAAGATAATTAACAGCTTTAATTTATTTTAATGGAGATAGGATAATGGCATTTATAGTTCCTGAAGATTTATACTATACAAAAGATCATGAATGGGCTCAAGTCGATGAAAATATCGTTACTGTGGGCATTACTGAATTTGCACAAGAAGCTCTCGGTGAAATTGTTTATTTAGAAATGCGAGAAGAGGGTTCTAAAGTTACTCAAGGTGAATCTTTTGGAGTGATCGAAAGCGTAAAAGCGGCAAGTGATCTATATGCTCCAGTATCTGGAACTATTATTGAGGTAAATACAGCTTTGCTAGATGATCCAAGTGTTCTAAATGATGATCCAATGAATGAAGGTTGGTTGTTAAGAATTGAAATGGATACTGAAAAAGAATTAGCAAATTTACTTCGTGCAGCTGATTATAAAAAATTGACTAACGATAAATAATTAGTTAACGTGCTCGAACATTTTAGAATGGTTGGTTAAATGGTTTAGCTTTCAATCAACCAATTTTAAAAAAAATAGAATTTTCAGCCCCGCTGGTGAAATTGGCAGACACGCTAGACTTAGGATCTAGTGCGCAAGCGTGGGGGTTCAAGTCCCTCGCGGGGCACCATTTTAAAAAGTGGTCATTATATTTGATTTGAGATAAAATGCTAAATGCTTTTTTCAAGTCATACCGCACAGTTAGGCCATCGAGCAAAAAGTTCGAGGTCACGTTTTTGAGTAACATCAGTCGATCGGTAGGTGTCGACGATTTCCAATTTAATTCCGCATCCTTGGCGAGTTCGAGTGTAAAATTCAATCGAACTCGAACTTTTTCTAATGACTGTTGGTAATTGTTCTCCAACTTCATTTTCAAAATTCCAATCTCTTCTTTATTTTTTACCTTCATTCTTCGATAGTCATCTTCGTCAATCAATCCCCGAACCATATCTTCGTAAAACTGATCCTGCTTACGGATTAAGATTTCCATCTTCTGCCGACTCTCTTCAAATTCCTTTCTGGAATTCTCCAAGCTTTGGCGTTCCTGCTCATTAAACTGCAATGCAATTTGATCAGCAACCACTTGCGGAAGAGAAATATTTTGAACTATTCCACCCAATTGATCCCAAATTTTTGATTCTGGAATATTGACCTGCGGAACTCCCATTCGCTTATGGACGCCTTTGCTATCCGTGCAATGGTAGTAATGATATACACGTTTTTCCCCAGTTGTGCGATTAGTTTTTGTTTTAGGATCATAAATAATTTGGCATCCACATTCTGCAATCGCGCATTTAAATAAATGGCTAAATGGCCCAACTGGAGTTGGTGAATTTGGTGTACCCCTCATTTTTCCTTGCGCAATTTCAACCCAGGTTTGCGGAATAAATAATTCGTGCTTACCTTGATAAGTCTCTCCCATCCAAACAAAAGTTCCACCAAAATGATCCTTCCTATTTAAACGGACTCCCAAAATATAACCGGATGGTGTATAAAGCACCTCCAATAGGAGTTCTAAATGTCCAAGCAAAAGCCCCTTATCAAGAAGGGTCAACATCATACTAAAGAATTTAAACAGTCAGCCG
>SXSU01000038.1 GCA_005793345.1 Bdellovibrionales bacterium | reverse complement strand
AGGACTCATAGCAGGCCCTGTATGCCTTAAAAATGACTTGAGTACATTTTCTTTAAATTTTTTTGCAGACAAGATCGCGCCACCTAAAACTCTACCCTGCCCATCAATATGCTTTGTTCCAGAATAAACAATAACATCAGCGCCCATTAAAATTGGCTTTTGTAAAACTGGACTTGCAAAAATATTATCTACCACTGTTATAATTTTATTTTTTTTTGCAATATTACATACTGCTCGAATATCAATTAATTCTAAAAGCGGATTAGAGGGAGTTTCAAAAAAAAAGATCTTAGTATTTTTTTTAACAGCTTTTTTCCACTCATTAATATTTTTTCCATCTATAAATATGACCTCAATTCCATATCGCGGTAGAATATTTTTTACAATTTCCTTACAAGATCCAAATAAAGCAGAGGATGAAACGATATGATCTCCAGCCTTAAGCTGGCACATTAATGAAAAAAAGATAGCAGCCATTCCACTCACTGTAGCAAAACAATCCTCTGAACCATCTAATAAAGCTAATCTTTTTTCAAATATTTCAACCGTTGGATTTGAGTATCGAGAATATTGGAAACCTTTTTTGCTACCTTTAAAAATTTCCTCAGCTTGCTGAGCGCTCTTATAAACAAACCCTGAGGTTAAAAATAATGCTTCTGAAGTTTCGTTAAATTGACTTCTGTTAATACCACCACGTACTAAATTAGTATTGCTATCGTGTTTCATTTCTTAATTCTTTAGCAGCCTCGACCATCTTTTCTAGAGCAGCAGTGGTTTCGGGCCAGCCTCTAGTTTTAAGTCCACAATCTGGATTAACCCAAATTCTTTTTGAATCTATAAGTTTAGATGCTTTTTTAATTAATTCTTTCATCTCATCTTTTGTTGGAACACGAGGTGAATGAATATCATACACTCCAGGTCCTATCTCATTAGGATATTTGAATTTTTCAAAAGCCGTCAGAAGTTCCATTCTTGATCTTGATGTTTCAATTGAGATAACATCTGCATCTAAGGCTGCGATAGAGTTTATAATATCTTCAAATTCCGCATAACACATGTGTGTGTGAATTTGTGTTTCGTCCTTAACAACTCCTGATGAAATTTTAAAACAATCCACCGACCACTCAAGATATTCTTTCCAGTCTTTTTTCTTTAATGGCAATCCCTCTCTTAAAGCTGGCTCATCAATTTGTATCATTCTAATTCCATTCTTTTCTAAATCCTGGACTTCATCTCGAATAGCAAAGGCAATTTCCTGTGCAGTATTTTTTCTAAGTTGATCATCTCTAACAAAAGACCACTGCAGAATTGTTATAGGGCCCGTTAGCATTCCTTTTACAATTTGTTTTGTCTGATCTTGGGCAAATTTTGACCAACGGACTGTCATAGGTTTTGGTCTTGAAACATTTCCGTAAATAATAGGCGGTTTCACACAACGAGAGCCGTAACTTTGAACAAATCCACTTGAGGTAAAAGTAAATCCTTTCAGCTGTTCACCAAAATACTCAACCATGTCATTTCTCTCAAATTCACCATGTACGATAACATCTATACCTATTTTTTCTTGCTTTCTAATCGCATCAATTGTTTTTTCTTTTAAAAATTTATCATAATTTTTCTCATCAATTTCGCCTCGCTTAAACTTCGCTCGCGCTTGTCTAACATCTGATGTTTGGGGGAAAGATCCAATGGTTGTTGTTGGATATTTAGGCAATGAAAAAATATCTTTTTGAACCTTAGCTCTTTGTGTGTAGGACGACTTTCTATCTGTTATGGATTTATTTATAATTTTAATTCTATCTTTTACAACATTATCGTGAATCAACTTAGATGTTTTTCTATCTTGAACATCATCAGTATTCTTTTTTAATTCAGTTTGATGAGTATTGTTGTTTATGAAATTTTTAATAATATTTAATTCTTGAAGTTTTTGTTTAGAAAAAGACAACCATCTTTTAATCTCTTGAGGAACTTTTTGTTCTAAATCCAAATCATAAGGCGTATGCAATAAAGGACAGGATGAAGCTATGATAATATCCCCAGATGTATTGTTTTTAATAAATTCAATTTTTTCTTGTAAATCTGCTTTCCATACATTTCTTCCATCGATTAAACCCAGAGAAAGTTGCTTTTTTGAATTTTTAACATAACTCTTATTTCGGTTACCCCTGACTAAATCTAAATGAACTACATCAATATCACTCTCAAAAATCTCATTTTTAACCTCATCATTCAAATCTTCAAAATATGTAGCAACTAAAATTTTTGAAGATCCAGAGGATTTTTTTAATTCATTTAAAGTATTTTTAATTTGTGCGACAACTTGTGAGTCTAAGTCTTTAACTAAAATAGGCTCATCAATTTGTATCCAATCAGCACCCAGTTCTGAGAGTTTTTTAATAATTTCTTTATATACGGGTAAAATTTTGCTCAATAAATTAATTGTTTTAAAACCATCTAATCCCTTAGCTAATAATAAAAATGATAGAGGGCCTAAAATTATAGGCTTAGTATTAAAACCATATTTTTTTGCCTCATTAAATTCTTCAAAAGGTTTATTGGTGCTAAGTTGAAATGCCTGATCTTTTGAAAGTTCTGGAACTAAATAATGATAGTTGGTATCAAACCACTTAGTCATTTCTAATGCCGGAACATCAAGCTCAGAGGTTTGCGAGCCTCTTGCCATTGCAAAATAAGTTTTAAGACTTACCTCTTTACCATCCCACTTATATCTTTTAGGAATAGCTCCTAATAAACAAATAGTATCTAAAACTTGATCATAAAATGAAAAATCATTTGATGAAATAAGATCTACTCCATTTTCTTTTTGAGTTTGCCAATTTTTTCTTCTTAAATCTTTTGCAACAGTTTGAAGCTCTGCTTCTGAAATATCACTCTTCCAAAAATTTTCTAAAGCGACCTTTAATTCTCTTTTAGGTCCTATTCTTGGATAACCTATTGATGCTACTTTAATCATTCTTTATGATGTTGCCATAGTTTATCAGTACCGCCAAAATGAGCCCAATCACTGTCGGCTTTCATAGTGCTACTTATTCCGCCTCTTGGTCTAAATTGTATTTCAAGGCGTAATCTCACAGGTTTATATACAGCCATAAGGTGTTTATACATTACATCAATTGCACGCTCGTAACTTATGACGGTGTCTCTGTACTGTAATAAATATTCTTTTAAACTTTTTAATTCGATTGTTGATTTTTTTCCATGAAACCAAATTTTGATATGCCCAAAGTCTGGTTGACTTTGTACGCCCATAAAAGTGAATTCGGGTATATCAATATATTGTTCATATCCACTTTCTGGATTAGAAAGAGCCTTTAATAACTTTCCGTTAATTGTTTGCCAAAGTTTTTTCATTTTTCAAATTAATTATTAAGCTGTTAGCGCCTGTTCAATATCCGCTAAGATATCATCAGGATGTTCAATTCCGATAGATAACCTAACGTAACCTGGCGTTACTCCTGCTTTTAATTGCTCTTCAGGAGAAAGTTGAGAATGTGTTGTTGAAGCTGGATGTATTGCAAGGGATCTTGCATCACCAATATTTGCAACGTGATATAAAAGTTTTAAAGCATTAATAAATTTCTTACCTGCTTCAATGCCTCCTTTTAATTCAATTCCACATAACCCACCAAAGCCACCTTTCATATATTTTTTAGCACGAGCTTTAACCTCGCCCTCATGTAAACTTGGGTAAATTACTTTTTGAACTTTGTTGTGCTTTACTAAATATGAAACAACTTTTTCAGCATTGGTGCAATGT
>SXSU01000037.1 GCA_005793345.1 Bdellovibrionales bacterium | reverse complement strand
CCTGCCCCCGCAACCAATTTCTTCTCGGTACGAACACCAAAAATTGGTTATATTCTGGTTTTTTGATAAGATTCTTTCGGGATGCGAAGTCCTATTTAAACCAATCCTTTAGTAGTTTGACTAAAAGCTTAATTTTGCGGTTGGTTTCTACTAGAACATTGTTCAATTCTTTAGTTATGTATTTTGTCAAATAGAAGACGAGTCATCAATTTCTTTGCTTCATCCATTGCATTTTGACCATCACTTAATTTTATCTTTGGTGGATAACCAATATTTTCAACAAATCTTCCATCTTTGTATACCCAATAATCAGTTGCCATTTGAATATTAATTTTACTAGAAGGCAAGACAACAAAACCCATATTACCAAAGTGACAAAAGCCTCCTGTATTTGTTCCTATTGTTATTGCATGAGGATGGCCTTCGAAAGCTTCAACTATTGATTCACAACTTGAAGCACAATCTCGATCAGTCAATATAAGGATTGGTTTATTATATCCTTTTTTAGCATTAAAACTTGGTCCACTAGTAGACATAACTTTTTCTTCTTCAATTTTATTAACAACCGCATGGTCATAATTTACTTTAGCTTCATCTCTTTTCTTCAAAAGATAATCAGGTATTAAATTGCCCTTTGCCTTAAGTTTTAGAATTCTTATTTGGTAATTATTATATAGCATCGCCTGTGTTTCAGGTGTTTTACTCTTTATTTGAAAGTCAATATTTGAAGGATGATCTTGTCCATAGAGATAATCCGCCAAAGCTAATCCCATTGAATCATCTCCGCCTCCATTACCTCGAAGATCAATAATAATTCCATTTGATTTTTTAGCATCAACTACGGATTCTAAAAAACCATTCCACACTTCATCTTCATACTTGGGCAGAGTTGAGATTGAAATAATTGAGACTCTTTTTTTACGAATAAGAAAGTCTGTTTTGAACCATGGTGGATTTTCTGATTGATATATATTTTTACCAATATTTATTTTTTCTTTCACGTGCTCACGTTGAGAGCTGCATTTTTTTCCATTGTGTCTTGCCATCAAGTGGGCATCATTAATAGCAAGTAGTGCCTCATCAATTTTCCTACATAACTCTGCAACATTAAGATCAGTTGCTGAATTTGAAAGTTCTGTTAATTCACTTAATGCTTTATTCATATCCTTTTGAGGAATAAATTTTCTTCCACCGTAGCCATTCTGAAGAAAATGAATGAAATAATTTACATCAGATGCTATTTCTTTTTTAGAAACATTCTCAGGTGGCTCTAAGTTAAAATCATCTGAAAGCAGGAAATTATTATTTTTATTTATGGATGAACATCCGGAAATAATGAGCATAGATATGTTCAAAAAAAGTAACAAGTTTTTTTTGATGATCCTGAGAAAAATTATCGCCATTCGTATTTCCTTTTTAATTCTTCGTAAACATTAAAAACAATTGGGCACGAAGAGCAGTTGCTAATAAATCCTAATAGACGAGAAAGAAATCCTTTATCTTCGAGATATGGATAGTTTCTGCATATTTGTGGTCGTGAATTATAAATTGAGCATTTGTTATCAGAAAGAAAAAGGCAAGGAGATTTAAACAGGTCGCATTTTCTGCATTTTTTCGAAAGAACTTATTTTGAAATTCCATTGATGATGACAATGTTTCTTGGGCAATTCTTTCAATGCCGACCTGTTTTATTTCAAATTCTAAGCTGCAACAACAATTTGCACAAGATTTACAGTCAATATGGGTAAAATATTTTTTTGAAAAAACCACTACAGTTTTATCTAAATTTTTTGGTGAATGGAACTTGAGCCAAGATCTGAATTCGAAATTTTCTTCTTGATTCTGCTCGCTTAATTTTTTTATTGCTTTTAAATCAGTAATCACAAAACTCATTGAAATTTTACCATTTTAAAATCTCAAACCTTTTAAATGACGTTTATAAAGAGCATCTGGTACTAGAATTGATTTCTCTTCTTGATTTTTAAGAACTCCGTAGGCCATATCGTAATCTGCACTAATTACAAATGGGAAAATACTCGAATTCAAAACATTTAAAATCATTGAGTCTGAACTTGAAAGGCAAGTTTCTTCAGAAACTGAATACATATTTTCCCATTCAAGTGGTTTAGCAAAATATTTATCTGACTCACCAGTTCTCATTTCAATATAATTGAGTTGCAGAGATTCAGATAAAATATTCCAAGATTCCAAAAGTTGGCCATCTAAATATTCTTTACAAAGTTCAACCCAGCCGATTTGGCCAGATTGAGTTCTTGGTAGAAATATTTTTTTACAATTCTTTATTCGTATATCCGTTAAAATAGGCAATTCATCGTCTTTTGCTTGATTGTCAATCCAGCCTCTTTGAGAAATTAAAACCTTTTTGGCCGCAGCAGAAATTTTCCATTTTGAATTTGAGCTTAGCATATCCATTAAGGTTTCAGTAATAATTAATTTTCTTTGAAAATCAATAAGCTCAGTTCGATTGGTTACAGTACTATAAAGTTTGATTTTATAGTCCACTAATTTTTCAAAAAGAAATTGTGATTCTTCATTGAATGGATGATTTTCTTCAGCAAGAGCAATTAGAAAATTAGAAAATTAGAATCAACAAGGCAACCATTATTATTTGCTAACCCTTTTAGGTAAACATCAACGTCTGAAAAAGGAATCACTTGCCCCATTATAACTCTACTTCTTTTGCTGCAATTCCAGTTTCTTTTTTATCTGGCAGTTGGCTAGTGACTTCTTCGATAACTTTTACAAGTTTGTCGGAAGGTTCTCTTTTTTTCATCTGTTTTAATTTTTTTAAGGCCTCAACAGTTCCGCCTTTTTTTGGTAATCGATCTTGTTTTGGCATTAGAAACTCCTTTGGGTTTATAGTAATTTATAACACAGATTTTTGAGCCTATAAACCTTTGAAACAATTGCCGTATTCCAAACAGTATTTCCTTTTCGATTTTTATATCCAAGCCGTTCAAGTTCATTTGCGACCTGAGTTGTTGAGTAACTACGACGCCCCCGCAGTTCCACAACCAATCTGCAAATTTTCATTTCTGATTTATTAGGTGCAAGTTTGCCATCACGGATCATATACCCATAAGGTGGGGAGTTGTTTGTATAATTCTTCGGATCTGTGGATCTACCGACTTTACCTATTTGTACTCCGGCGCCATTTAAAAGTTTTAAAATTACAGATTTTGCAACACCAAGCTTTCGACCAGTTTGGCTTGCAGAAAGTCGCTTTTGCACAAATAATTCCTTGATTTCTTCAATATTGAGAAATTTGGGATTGACATTGATCTGAATAAAATCAATAATGTAACAGGTGTTCGTACAGTATTCGGGTTGATCAACCATTTTCATATCAAAGTAGCTAACTTGCTGCATAAAAAATTTAAAAGACTAAGCAAAACTATTATTGCTCGCTAGTAAGGAACTCTCTCCTTAGAGTGAGAGGGTTTAAAAAAATATTATTTATTTAAACGCCTCACTTGAATTTAAATTTACCATAAGAATTTTAAAAATCAAAAATTCATAAGTTGTACTTGGTAAAATACTTTTCAAGCAAATAAGAATAATCAGATAAAATTTTATACAAGAGAGGTCAATTATGCCAAAGTTGTATGAGTATCTCGGAATCATCGTCTTTTTTTATTCTAATGAGCACGAGCCTATACATGTTCATGGCCGCTACGGAGAATTTGAAAGTAAAATTGAAATTGTTCTCAAAAATGGTATTGTTCACGCCATTAAGTTACAAAAGGTCGCTGGCAAAAAGCCTCTTCCACCAACTCAAGCTAAAAATTTCAAAAATCTTGTCAATAAACTATCAGATGAAATCACACAAAGCTGGATTAATTACTTTGTTTATCATAAAAAAATTATCACAAAAAAAATTGCGGGGAAATTATGAAAATTTCCTCCTCTAGAATCAAAAGTTCGCCAATTATAAAAATTCTCAATGTTAAATACTTAAAGGATTATAAACTCTCTTTAGATTTTATAGATGGAAAAACTCAAATTGTTGATTTTGAACCATTTCTATCAACCTCCCTTCACCCAGAAATCAAAAAATACTTAAAACCGCAAAACTTTAAAAAATTCAAACTTGAAGGTGGAGAGTTAATGTGGGGGGATTACGATTTGATATTTCCCATTATGGATTTATATCATAATCGAATTCGTTAAATATCGCTACTAAGAATAAAGTCCCAATTAACTCCCGACATTCTGTGTGCCACAACACTCGCGGTTGCCTGTACTTCAAATTTTTTTGATAAAAAATTATCTAAACTTGAACCATTTGGCGCGCAAAACATATGACTTGCATCCACCACTGGACCACTACCAGCCTCTGCAAATGGTCCATATTGAAAATGTAAAAGTGGCAAACGTTGACCGTTACTTTTCATTACTAAATCCTTCTTACCTTCTAAAGATAAAAAGCCCTTACTACGAAATTCCTCGCTTAATGAATTTGAAATATCTAATACCTGTTTGTAAGAAAGAGTATAAAAATTTAAATTATCAACATGATGAAAAGGCAACCAACTAAATTTCTTCAATAATCTAACGACTCGATTTTCACCTTGTGCAGGATTCATCGAAATTGCATAGCCGCGGCCACATAAAAGATAATTGAGAAATAATTTCTTTCTAAGCAGCTTTGATGGTATTCTTTTCCCTAAAAAATCTTTGCGAACTTTTAAATCACAAAGGTACCAACATTTTTGTGAGTTGTTGCCAAACTTAATTTTTCTAAGAACACCTGCCGCACAACCCACAACCTCACTTTTGTATATAGCCAAATTGAATTGAATTAAACCCAAACGTTTAAAAAAGGCAAAATAATCATCACCATGATCTAACTTAAAAAAATCACTTCCAAATGGGTACTCGACATCACTTTCTAGTTTTTGAACTAAAGCTCCATAATCAGAAAAGTTTGAATTAACAGAAATAATTTTAATACTCATGGGATATAGTCAGCAATTCTAGACGGCGGCATAGGAGTCTCCAAAATCCATCGTCGCTTTCTTGAACGCCATAAACCTAAATACATGTCGTTAAAAAGAGTAGCACCAAGACGTAGCCCCTGTTCAATGTGATACTGATTTTCTTTGGATTTCAAAAAAGGTTGTTTGAGAATATCAAAAAAATCTTCCGAATGTTTAATATCTAATTTGTGATGGAGAGTATAATGAATCATTTTTTCATCGGGCCCCATGCTATCTCTGAATATCTGAAACACTTTGGTACTTAGCAAAAACAAATTGGCATAAATTAAATTTATATGATATAAAATTACATTCTTCAATCAAAAGAGAGCAGGCTCTTAAATTTTATCTTAAAAATGGATATACTCATGTCAAAAGTTCGAAGCTCTTTGTAAAGGAGGTACTATGAGTGATCTTGAGTATTATGCAGTTATTTTTACCTCCGAGCTTTCTGGGATTGATTCAATTGGCTATAATGAGATGGCAGAAAAAATGGTTGAACTTGCAAAAAATCAAAATGGTTTTCTCGGAATTGAAAGTGCGAGAGGAGCTGATAATTGTGGAATTACGATTTCTTATTGGAAATCTATAAATGATATTAATGCATGGAAGATTAATAGCGAGCATTTATTAGCACAAGAGCATGGTCGAAATAAATGGTACAAATCTTTTAAAACTCGGATTTGTAAAGTTCAGAGAGAAAAAGAAAACAATAACAATTATCGAACATGGACAGTTGAAAAATGAAATATTGGGTATTTGATCTTGATGGCACATTAACTGATTCTTTTGGACCATATTTTACTTTGGTTGAAAATTTAATTATGGAAGCTGCTCGGTCTTTTGAGCACAACCAATTAGAGCAAGTTGGCAAAGCCATTGGGATCACTACAATTGCTCATAATCTCATAAACAGTTTTTCTGCACAAAAGAATTTCGTCAGTGTATACAATCCAGTTTTAAAAATTTGGGAGATATAAAATGAATCAATATATTTTAGAAATTGAAAATACTCTTTCTTTGTCTCCCAAACGAATTTCTTCGCAACATCCAGAAAGTTATATTGGCGGAGGACAATCAAAATTACGTTTTATAGGATTACGTGTACCTCAACTTCAACAGGCCATGCGCAATGGTTTTTCTTTTTCCAATGAAGAACCAGATCAGCAAGCTAAAATATGGGATTATATTTGGTGGAATTCAGATTGTTACGAAGTCATGTCGCTGGCTCTATCTTGGTACTATGATAGTAAGCAAAGAAAAAATCTAAGTCAGTACTGGTCGAAACTCAAAAAGTGGTCAGAGAAGATCGACAATTGGGCGCACTCAGATAGCCTGTCGGGAATTTTTGCTCGTATCTTAGAGGAAAATCCTGAAAAAGTTTACCCAACTCTAGTTGAATGGAACTCATCTACAAACCCGTGGTTGAGAAGACTTTCTATTGTAAGTCTTCTATATTATAGTTCACAACGGAAAAAGTTTTTACCGCTAAAAAAAATTTTGACTCTTGTCCAATCGCAACTTTATTACGACCACTACTATGTTCAAAAAGGAGTTGGTTGGACCTTGCGTGAAGCGTATAATGTTTATCCAAAAAGTACATTGTTATTCCTGAAAAAAAATATTAGAAATATAAGTGCTCAAGCTTTTTCTGCAGCTACAGAAAAATTGTCATCAGAACAAAAAATGCAGTTAAAGGAGCTTAGAAAACGAAAAACAGTTGGAAAGCGAAATCTATTTAAAATTAAAAACAAAAAATAGAATTGTTTGGCTTCTGTCGAAATTGAAGGTATTAATTTAATGATATTAGGGGAAATTTCAAATTATGACTTTAAATTCCACAACAAGGTTTAGTGATCGAGTAGATAATTACGTAAAATATCGGCCAAGATATCCTGACGACATAATTGATTTTTTCAACTCAAAGCTTGGTATGAATAGCAATCATGTGATTGTTGATGTTGGCTCTGGCACTGGAATATCTTCAGAATTATTTTTGAAGAACGGAAATTCAGTTTTTGCAGTCGAGCCCAATAAAAATATGCGTGAGAGTGCAGAAAAATCATTAAATGAATTTTCGCACTTTCATAGTGTTAATGGCTCCTCTGAAAAAACGGGATTACCCAATCAATGTGCGGACTTTATAATTGCAGCTCAGGCCTTTCATTGGTTTTCAGCAGATGAAACCAAAATAGAATTTGCGCGAATTCTTAAACCCGGCGGCAAAATTGTTTTAATGTGGAATGATCGCAAAACTACAGGTTCTGCTTTTTCTCTCGAGTATGAAGGACTTATTAATCATTTTGGTACTGACTATAAACAAGTGAATCATAAAAATATTGTTGAAGATCGAATCCGACAATTTTTGGGACCTTTCGAAGTTTATCATTTTGCAAACTTTCAGGAGTTAGATTTTACGGGTTTGCTAGGAAGACTCACATCGTCGTCCTATGCTCCAAATGTGGGTCACCCTCGATTTGAGGAGATGTGCCAGGCACTTAAAGACTTGTTTGATAAGTATAATGTAAATGGATTAGTTAGAATTGAATACGACACTCAAGTCTTTTACTCTGTCACTCGTCCTGAATTTATAAAGCACTATTCTGAAATTCAAGAAGGCCCTGAATCCTCATACTACAAAGGAACAAAAGAATTTCTGTCTATTGGATCTCCTTTTGCAAAAGCGTTTGGCCTAAGTAAATTAGGTATTCACCACGAATTACTTCCTCCTGGGCGACGTACATCATGGCCTCATGCTGAAGAAAATGAAGAAGAATTTGTCTACGTTATTGAAGGCCACCCAGATGCTTGGATCAATGGTCAAACTTACAGATTGAATCCTGGTGATGCCGTGGGTTTTCCTTGTGGAACTGGAGTGAGTCATACATTTATTAATAATACTTTGGAAGATGTGCGACTGCTTGTTGTTGGCGAAGCTTCTAAGAAAGATAGTAAAATTTATTATCCACTCAATCCAACACGACGAGAACAATGTGTAGATTCATGGTGGTATGATGTACCTAAGCACAATCTTGGTCCTCATGATGGTTTGCCAGATCAAATTAGAGGTTCAGATCCTCTTGGTCCGCTGAACTACACCGGAGAAATTATTGCAGAAAGTCTTATCGACAGATCTATTTTAAAAATCCTTGAGCCCTTTAAAATTAAATCCAGGCAGGCCGATATGCCAAATGAACCAGTTAAACTTTGGCATATTCATCGATATTGCGTCGATGAACCAACTCTTTTGAAAGTACTTCCAGAAATTGAAAAATCGATGAATACTGGCGGCTGGTACATTCATTTCTATAGTGATCTAGGAAATAAAATGGTTGTTATCTTCAAGGGGAAGCATTTTATAGTTTCCAAAAGAAAGGACTCAAGCTGGGAGCCAATGATAGAGTTTGGAGAGTCTATAGGTGTAGAAAGGCGATGGACGGAAACTATCCCTGTAGAGTTCAAAGTATGAAGAATCGGTGGCAATGCATTTTTAAATCGATCGTTAAGGATGTGGATTAATGTTTCCGCTAGTCTCTGATGGGAATGAAATTTATTGGGAAACCTCGGGTAACCCACAAGGTAAACCTGCGCTTTATCTTCATGATCACCCAGAATTCGCGGATTCAGAAGTATTACTTTATGCGATAGTGGACCCTATTGAAGCTGCTGAACAATCTCTTCGAAGTGAAGATATTCTCATTCCAATGCGCAAAACATTTCATGGGTCGCTTTTAATTTGGGTTAAGGATGCAAGCGGTAAGATCATCGGATATGCACAAAAGTCTTAATGATAGTGAAGCTATTTTTGGGAAGTAATTTAAAAACAAAAGGTATTGCATTAGTGAAGATCAAGAAAAACCTAATTGAAAAGGATGTTGAATGCTACAACTTAAAGATTTTTACTTTTTGCGACATGGAGAAACTGATTGGAATAAAGAGCATCGAGGTATGGGGCAAAAGGATATTCCTCTGAACTCCAAGGGTTATCAACAAGCACATTCTGCGGCAGCAGCAATTGTTGACGAACCCATTGAGTTGATTTGTCATAGTCCTCTTACTCGTGCAAAAGTTACAGCTGAAATCATTTCTAATAAAATTCAAAAACCCATTTTTGAAATTCCTGAACTTATTGAATGCAGTTGGGGTGAATTTGAGGGCAGGGTTAAAGGTCAATGGACTGAAGATTGGATTGCAGGAGTAGATATTCCTGGCGCAGAATCCTACGATAATTTTCTTCAACGAGCATTACTTGGAATAAACAAAGCCATTTCATTTGATCAACGTGTTTTAATAGTGGCGCACGGAGGAGTTTTCTGGGCGGTCCAAAAATTTGCACAGATTGGTTCACGATTTGATCTTGGAAACTGCAAGCCGGTATATTTACGAGCGCCCACAGTTGTATCTAATCCTTGGGGATTTTCATCAATTGAGATTTTTTCCCTTTAATTAAATATTGTGTATTTCATGTAGAAAAAATTCCTGGTGCTCAATGTTTTGAGAAACTACCTTGTTTTTTTAAAACTATATTTCGTGCTAGCTCTATGAACTTATTATTTGGACTTGTTTTTAAACTATGTAATACTATCTCATACTGACATTCAAACCAAGAGGATGTTTTTAGCACACGATATGTATTTTCCTTCCAGTTTTGTATGACTATATCTGGTAAGAGTCCAACTCCAAATCCTTTTTTAACAAGACTTCCTATTGCTTCCCAACTGGAAATTTCATACTCAGATTTAAGATTCTTTCCAAATTTTTTTTTATATACTGATTTAAGCTTTTCTGTTTCAAAACGAGGTTCTGTTAAAATGAATTTCTTTACATCCAGTTCTTTAGCTTCATTAGATTTTAAAATATTCTCGACGAGTAAAAAATGACCTTTTTTAACTATTGTCTGTTTTAGTGTCGGCAAATTTTGTGACCCAATAGTAAGACCCAAGTCAATGGCTCCATTGGCGACTGCACCTATGATTTCATTTGTCGTACCAAACTTAACTTGAACATTTAACAATGGAAAATCATTTTTTAGCTCACTCAGTAATGGATAGAGATAATATTCAGACAATGATTTGGAAACTCCTATTTTTAATGAAAGCTGTTGATCTATGTTATTTTTTAAATTCAGTTTTTCAAAATCTTTAGCTACTCTCAGAAGAACGTTTGCCTGTTCAGCTATTTTGTAGCCAGCAGGTGTTATATTAAAAGATTTTTTTTGATGATCCAAGAGTGAAATTCCTAAGTACAATTCAAGCGAGGTTATGGCTCTACTAATTGCAGGATGCGTGACTAAATTCTTCTGAGCTGCTGCACTTATGCTGCCAAGTTCAACTGCATCGCAAAAGTACTTTAAATGATATAAATTTGGATATGTAATCATAAGTCACACTATAAGTGAATTTTATGTAATATACAATTACTTTAAAATATGTGAAGAATTTATTTATGGAAATAAATCAAATTAATTTTAATGCTTTTAAAAATTCAAGTGAAGAGTTTCTTGAAACCATCTACGCTGAATTAATCTCAGTTGGTCTTTCTACGGATTCACTTATGTGTGACCACCTCTGCTTTAGAGTAAGTACACATAATGAATATAATTATTACAAGAATGAGCTAAAAACACATGCTTCTCTATTAACGGAGGCCAATGTAAATGGCCGCCCCATTAGTACGTTTGTAATGAATAAACCTTTTATAACTAAACATCATGTTATTCCGATGCTAGAATTACCTGCTCCAAAGAATGGGGCAAATTATAGTACCGGTTTTGAACATGTGGAATTTGTTATCAATGAATCATTTGATCATTTTAAAGCTCAGTTTCCATATTTAAATTTTACTCTTGGAGGAAATAAAAACCTGAATCAAGAGCTTTGTTTAAAACTTGAAAATGGACTACAAGTGAAGTTTCATCATCTTTCTCTAGATCGAGTCATTGAAATTGAGGAGGCTAAAATCACAGATATCATTTTTAATCTCGATGGAACATTAATAAAAAACTAAAAGAGGTTATATGATTCATTTACAAAAAGTAGTTAGTGATTTTAATATAAAACATCATGTTAAAATGAAAAGGAGTACTCGCATATTGGATTTAACATCTGAAGTTGGCGAGGTATGTAAACTTACATTTTCTGAAGATGTAGGAAATTATATATGTAATAACAAATGGGAAGAAGAGCTAGGGGATGTTCTGTATAGTTTACTTTCTTTAATGAATGATCTTGATATTCATTGTGAAACAGCACTCAATAATGTTTTAGAAAAATACAAAAACAGATTAGAAAAACAAAACTCGATGAGTTCTAATTTGTAGTACTTAGTTTCAGTTTTTTAATTCTTGTAAAAGTGCCATCCGTTAAGCTTTGCTCATCTCCGACAACACATAATCCAAAACTGCATGAAAATATTTTTTTTATTTTTGATGAAAGGTTATTATCAAACTCCTGAGCTGATGGTTTATCAACTTCTGCCATTTCTAAAAAATCTAAGCTTGATTTAACAATTGACCACTTAGCGACACCAGCTAAATTATTTCTTGAACCTCCTATCCAAAAATAATCATCAAGTAGTACAACTGAATTTGGAATTATATTAGTATATTTTAATTTTATTTGAGACCAGTCTATTCCATTATTATTAGATTTTAATACTTTGAGTTTTTTAATTCCATCTTCGGTAGCTGTGCCAAAAAGAAAAATGGTATCGTCTTTACATATTAAACTTGAAATTAAAATATTAATTTGAACGCTGTCTTTATCTTTAATTGATAAAGATTGCCATGATTCACCTTCATCTTTTGAAAATCGAAGTTGATTAAATTGAAACTCTGTTAAGGATCCAGAAGAATCTACAGGATAATAAGCTCCACTTGATATTTTATAAATTATATCACTTCCACAAGTTTTTAAAATATGTTTTGGATCTATAAAAATTGAACTTTGTGAATCTACTGTGTACCAAGTTGTTCCCTTATCATTAGATTTACGAATTAATGAAAGCTTCACACCGTTTTCACTCATTGAATAACCTGAGACAAGCAATGAACCACTTTTCGTCTCTATTATGGATTGTGCTTCGTTCGAATAAGTATGATAATTTGTTGTTATTCTAAAAGTATCTGAGCTTTTCCAATTTACGCCATTATCTGTTGATTTTCTAACTTTCCAGTGCTCATTGGGCTCAAGTACTCCGTTGTACTCATCCCAATAGGATTTACCAACGACGAAGAGATCTCCACTTTTAGTTTTTAAAACTGACTTTGCAGCTGTATTTTTATTTGGATTAAAAATCGAAGTATCTGATGAATTCCATTTTTCACCCCCATCAAGTGAAACCCTAACATTCCAGTTATTTTTGCCATAAGTTGGAACATCTTGTGAGCTATAGCCAACAGAGATAAATTTACCTGGAGCAAACTCTAAAATATCTTCTAAAAAATAATTCCCACTGGTTAAACTCAATGGCTTAAATCTTGAAATTTCTTTCCATGTAAAACCTCCATCAATAGACTCAAGATATGTTGCAAAATATTTTGGGTATATAAAAGAATTTGTTGATGTTGCTAATATTTTTGAACCATCACTTGAAGGAAAAATAAAACTTGGTTGCTGAAATGTAATTGAACCATAATCAACATTAATAAGAGTTTGCCAAGTAGCTCCAGAATCAATTGTTTTTTCTAAACGATAATAAGTTTGTGAGCCAGACCATGGAGTACTAATTGCAAAAATAGAATTATCTTTAAAATAAAATAATTTCGTATCTGACGTGTTTGAAATACCACCACCCACTTCACGGAGTTTACTCCATAGACTACTTGAGTCTGTTCTTTTATAAATTAAACTAAAATTATCGGAAGCATTTGCTCGATCCACGCTTAAATATAAATTATTTTTTGAATCACTGATAATTGATCGAGGAGTTACAGAGCCTTGTAAATTAGTATCAAGTGATTCATTTACCCAGCTCATACCATAGTCATTACTGTAGCGAACAATTAAAGTGTTGGTTTGATTTTGTGTAACAACTAATACTATCCAAATATTACCATTTTGATCACCCGTAATTAAAAAGGGAGTTAAATTATAAGGAGCTCCATAATCATAGTCGGTAGCATTTGACCATGTCTTACCATTATCTTCTGAAATAGAACTTTGCATAATCCATCGAGAATCTATTGAATTATACTTACGACCGACTGCTATGACTTTATTTTCCGAAGTGAAAAATATATTGATGTTATTTTCAATTGGAATTTTATTAGTTCGAATCCAATTTAATCCAAAATCATTGCTGTAATAAAAGTCTTTCCCACTTGCAAGATAGTCAAACAAATAAAGTAATGATCCTTGTGATTTTAATTGTCCTTTATAATCAGAAATCTCTTTTACATCAAACCAAGTAACACCATTATCAATACTTTTGCGAATGACACTTCTAGAATTAAATTGATGATCAACATAATATGATACATTATATATTTGCCCATTCAAAACAATTGAGTTTCCATCTTGAGATGGAACCTCTGTATTTGCATCTGGATACGAAATTTTACTACTTACAATAAAGGATTTAACATCGACAAATATTGTTGCAGATTCACCTGAAGAATCTTTTATTAAAATCTGACTTTTCTCAATTGAGTTTAAAGAAAATGCTGCAGTAAAAATCCTATCTAATGTATCTAATGATCCTGTTCCAAGAAGTTGAAGTTGATAAGGAGGAGTTCCTCCGCTCACATCAAAAGTAAAACTTTCACCAGAAAAAAGTGAAATTGAATTTGAATAAATTGTTTGGTTTTTATAATGTAATACCAAAGACAATTTACCTTCATATACACCACCGTTGCCGGAGTTGTTGCTTGAACTATTACTAGATAAACTCAAAGAATTTTTATCAAAAATAACTAAATTACCTTGATAGGAACAATTTTGAAATGTAAATATTAATAATAAAAAAAATAATAAAAAATAAAATTTCTTAATTATTTTTTCTTTATAGTAAAACATTTTTAATACCCCAAACATACAAGAAAATAACTGGTTTTGTTTAGAATACCAAAAACATTACTCATTTTAAATATGTCAATTCTAATGCCAATATGCAGAGACTTCAATTTACCAATTTGATACGCTTTCAAGAGTATTAACATTGACAACACCAATCGATCTTGGTTGTTTGTTAAAAGTACTCATTTGCGCCCCACCAATATAAAGTAAGTTATTAATCACAGCTAAAGCATTTGGGGGAGCTCCAGCATAAACTTGAATTTGAAGTTGGGTTTCAGAATTTGAAATAATTGGATTGAAGTTACTCAGTAGTCCCGTAGTAGAGTCAACCAAAGCAAAACTATTTCGTCTTTGGCCAGCAACTATCTCAAATGAACCATATAAAAAAAGTTTATTTCCAAGTGGAAAAACTGAAAATATATCTGTTAAACTACTTCCTCGATCAAATTCAACTGATAAAGAATTAAGAGTTTCAGATACTAAATCAATCGAAGCCAAACCTTGTCGATCTAAAACTGTATTAAAATTATGAAAAGCACCCGCAACATATAAAGTATTTCCTTCTCTTTTTAAATTATAAACTCGGTAATCTGGAGACATTACGAAACTCATTCTTAAGGCCCCTGTGGTTGCATCAACTGCGGATAATCTTGCTCGACTACCCAAACCACTAATGGATGAATAGTATCCTCCAATATATAAAATCGAATTATCTTGAGATAACTCTATCGAAGAAACAAATTTAGAAATCGAATATAAAATATCAGCATTAAATCCTAAAAGGGATCCAGTTGTTGGATTTAGTGCTGCAACATAGTTTCGAAGCGTAGTGTTTACATTTTTAAAAGGGCCACCAATATATAATTTTCCATTACCAAATTTAATACTTCTGACTTCATCATCTACTTCAGCTTGAAAAGAATTTGAAACTTGAGCTTGCTGAATATCAATGGCTGCTAAATTTAAATGATTAAATGCTCCTACTGACGTAAAATTTCCACCTATATATAACGTTCCATTTGAAACTAACTGTGAAACAATTGAATAACCATCAACATCAACTTTCCAATCAGCTAAGTTTCCTGTATTGATATCAATTGCAGCTAACTTCAATCGCTCTTGCCCGCTAATAAAAGTAAAGTCTCCACCCACATATAAAATATTATTAATTATACCAATAGATAATACTATTCCACCTATATTTGGATTGTAGTTTGTTAATGAGCCATTTGTTAAATTTAGAACTCCTAAGTTATTTCGAGTCTTAGAATCAGATATAAATTTAAAATCTCCGCCAAAATATAATTTATTATTATCAAATAAAAAAGTATAGATATCGCCTGTCAGTCCATTAAGACTCAATGGCGATAATGCATTCGTAGTTAAATCTACTACAGCTATTCGATCTCTTGTTTGATTTTCAAATTGAGTAAAACTACCACCAAGAGCTAAATAATTATTACTTATTTCAACTGCATTAACTTCTCCATTTGTGCCCTGTTGAAAGTCATCTGTGGCAAGACTAGAATTTAAATTTATAACAGCAAAATTATTTCTTGTTACTCCCCCAACTGAATCAAAGCGACCACCTATATACATTAATGAATCTTTAATTTTAAAATCTTTTACTAAATCAATACCACTAGCTCCAAGTTTAACATCAGGGTTAAAGTTTAAAACTGTACCTGCACTAAGATCAACGCCCGCAAGATTATTACGAGTTTCATTATTTACAAAATTAAAAGTTCCAGAAAAATATAGATTATTATTTACTTTTGTTAACGAGGCAACTTGAGAATAGTAACCTGTATCACTATCGCCGATTTCAAATTTAAAATTTGTTAAAGCTCCAGAAACGGCATCAATTACGGCAATATGACTTTGAGTTTCGCTACTGAATGATTCAAAAAGTCCACCAATAAAAATATGGGTTCCATCTGCTGAAATAGTTTTAATGTCACCATATGCATAGATTGGATTAAAATTAGTTAATTGAAAGGATTGTAAATCTAAAACTCCATAAGTTTCTCTCAGTTTACCTAGAATTGGCTTAATAAAAGACCCAGTAAAAATCAGCTGATTTCCATTTAAAAAAAGAGTTGTTACTTCTTGTAAATACCCCGCTGTTGCAATTTGTAAGTCAAAGGCTGTAGCTTGACCTGTAAACATATTAATCTCTGCCAAATAATGACGTGTTAATCCACCCATCATTAAAAATCTTCCACCTACAAATAAAGTAGTTCCACTCGTTGAAAAAGTAATTGGTAAATAACTGTAAGACGATTGAGTTAAATCATGAGTTGGATTAAAGGAAGAAATACCATTACCAGAAGTTGTATCTACGGCCGCTAAAAATTTTCTAGTTATGCCACCTATAGTTGTAAACGAACCATTTACATATAAAAAAGTTCCTGTGGTGATTAAATTATGAATACCATCGTTTGGATTTGGATTAAAATTAGTGTCTAATGTATCAGAATCAACATTGTAAGCAGCTAAATTATTTCTAACCTGACCACTCATATTTGTAAAAGCTCCTCCTATAAATAATTTATTGCCATTAAGAGCCATGGTTTGCACATTATAACCAACAGCATTTGCATTAAAACTATTATCAACAATACCTGTAAACTTATCAATTTTAGCAAAAATATTTCTACTCACACCACCGACTAAAGAAAATTTACCACCGATATACAAACTTGAATTTTTAAGAATAATTGCATTTACAACTTCATTTGGACTTGGATTAAATAACATATCTAAGGTTTGATTTCCATCACCATCAATTAAAACATGAATCAAATTTCCAACCGGAAGATTATCAACCCATATCAGTTTACCTCCAATATAAAATCCACCAGATCCATCTGAGATACTTGAATAAACATCGCCAATTATTTTCAGCGAATTAGATTTAAAATTGAGTGAAGTTTGATTGATAAATACACCAGAGGAGTGATGAGCCAACTTTGCAGATGTAAAGCCCCCACCTAAATATATTTTTTTATCTTCGTTATCATAAATAATTTTAGATACAGCACCATTGAATTCAAGATTGCTTCCAACAATTGGATCCACAGTCCCATCACTCAAAATATGTGCAAAATTTTGCCGATCAACACCACCTACAGATTGAAAACCTCCACCTATATATAAGCCACCTTGACCATCAGGAACAGAAGTAAGAACACTTCCAGCCACTTTTGGATATGATCCAGATGAAAAATTTTTAACAACACCTGTTTTAGAATCTATAGGCAGTCCTCCTCCAACACATGTTCCAAGTCTTGTAAATGCTCCTCCATAAAAAACATAATTTGCATCATTAGAGAATGAAATCACTCCACCGTTTGTACAGAGTGGAGCTTTAGGTAGTTCCGGATTCACAGTAATTACAGATTTTATTATAATTTCTTCAGGATTTTTACCTTTTACAACTATCAAATCATGTTGTCCCTCACTAAAGGGCGGAATAATACATTCAATATTATTTTCTGAATTAAATTTTATATTATCACACAAAACATCATCAATATAAATTAATGTATCTTGCGTAAAGTGATTTCCAGATATTACAATTTGTCCACCAACCGAATTTATAATTTCAGTTGGTGATATTGAAGTAATTTGATGGGGTTCTAAATCTAAAATATATTTTTGGTCAGCCACAACACAGCTTGATTTATTTAAATTCGAATCTGTAACATTCGTACTAACGAGATATTCTCCATTCAATAAGTTTTGGCTCGGAGAAATTTCAACTGAAGTGGAATTTATTTCTTTATCTGATATTTTTACCTTGCAATCATTATCGCTATACAAATTTAATTTAATACCACTTTGAATACTTAGTCCACTAACTAAAAAAATTGGCTTAGGATCACTTGCTGGTTGCAAAGTTGGATTAAATAAAATAATCGAAGAAGGCGCATTAAGAGTAGAGGAGCTTGATCCTTTTGAGTTCTCTAATGATTCCACATTTAAAAAAAAGTAAGTACAACCTGAACACCCAGTTAGAGTTGTAAATAAAATCATCATAAAAAAATTAAAAATGATTTTTATTAATAATCGAAAAATTGGATTAATTAAAATCAATTAAACTCCTATGACTTATGACATATAGCAATTGACGAAACTCATACTTTTTATCGACATTTTTTCAATAAAACTTAACCCGCATTTTGAATTTAATTTTGAATTTAATTATTAAATTTAAGTGCAAAAATTCACTGCTAATCAATTTAGAACACTTGTTTTGCTTCAAAATGAGAATTATCAAAAATTTATACAAGCAAAATCCTTTGGGGTTGCTACAAGTGAAATATCAAGCTTTTAGTTATTATGAAAATACAAACGTAAGTTTGGGTTTTCATAATACGGGGTGATTGAAAATCGCCCCAAACAAAAAGGGAAATAACGGCACATGATTTTGTCTTGCATACAATTGCGGAGCAGTCAGACTTAATCATGAGCAGTTATTTTAATGATCGCAGAAATTTTGCTAACTTGCCTTCGATTAACGTAACTAATGGATTTCCTTTTTTAGCCACTAAATAAATTTTAACTGGCTTTAAAGGTTTAAATCGTTCTGGATATGGAAGCTGTTCAAGTTGAAATTCTTTCTTCACCATCATGTTTTGAAGTTTAATGATTAAATCTGGACAATGTAAAACAGAATGTCCCAATCTCGAAGTTTGCAGAGCAGTTTCAAGAAGCTCAAATTGATATTTAACAGTTCTATTAAAATTATTTTGTGGCCACATATCTAATGAAACAAAATCAATTGAATGAATCTGAACTGAAGTTGTTGGAACAGCAAATGGCCATTCTTCAAAAGATTTTTTTATCCAAATTGCCTGACCCCAAATACCCATTTTAAATTGACCCACTTCTATAAATTCAAGATTAGGGTTTGGTGCAGGCAAATAAGTTAAAGCAAAATCGACTACATTATCACAAATTGCAGACTCAATATTTCCAGGAGTAAATTCTAATAATAAAGCCTGATGTTGTGATAATTCTTGAGTGAGAAATGCAGATAGAAAGTAAGTGCTAAAAACTTCAAAAGTACCAATTCGAATTTTTTTTAAATTTTCAGTCATTTGATTTTTTATTGTATCTTTAAATGAGCGATATTCATCTAAAAGGTGAGCTGACTTTCTATATACTTGCATCCCTTGATCAGTTATTTCTATTCCCCTACCCTCTGGTCGAAGTAATTTTACACCAAGCTCAATCTCTAAAGTCATAATGGATTTTGACATTGAACCAGGGGTAATCCCAACTAAATCAGCTGCTTTTCTTAAACTTTTAGTTTCAACTACGGAAGCAAAATATCTTAATTTATCAATCGCCATATCGAAACATATAGTTCATAAAAGATGCTTTTATCAACTAAATATTTTTGCTATAAATATTTTTAATAATATTTTAAATTTATAAAGTTTTAAAAATTTAAAATTCAATCATTTTAATCAAAAGGATGGAACGCAATGAAAAAATCTATTTTTATTTTCACATTTTTGTTATTTAATATTAATTTGAACGCCTCAATACCTGTATCGCCTATACCAATTGAAAAACAAGAACACCTTCTTAAAAGTCATGACCCAAAATTAGCTGAAAATAAAAAGTTGGTATATGATTTTTATAGAATTATTCTTTATGGATTACGTCTCGAACAAGTACCTAAGTATATGAGAGAAGATTATATTCAGCACAATCCAAATGTTGAAACTGGAATGAACGGCTTTATTGATTTTTTTAAAAAGCTTGGAGGTCCAAGAACGATACCAAACTTCATCGCAAACTTAGTATCCATTCAAGCAGAAGGAGATTACGTGACTATGTCTTTTGTAAATAACAGACAAACTAGTGGCTCAAATAAGGAGTCTTATACAACAACATGGTTTGATATGTTTCGAATTCAAGATGGAAAAATTGCTGAACATTGGGATTGCGATACAAAATAACTGCTCCTATTCAAGATGTGTGGTCAATTTCTATTTTCACTCAATTTAATTTAGGCATCAACTTACCAACTTTAATAATTTCATTGCAGATATCCAAACAATTCTTACAAATAAATTGAGATCTTGGTCCACCAATTAATAAATTTGATTTTTGTTTGTGAACCCCACACCACGAACAATGTTGATCAGTTCGTTTTTTAAGGTATTTAAATATCTTATCCACATTCTTTAAACTGAGATCTCTTTTTCCGGATAGAAAATCATTTAGGCTTGTAAAACTTAAACTTAGATCACGAGAATAAGCGCGTTTAGAATATTGTAAATTAAAACTTTTTCGTTTTTCATATTCATCATTTAAAAAAGTTCTTAGTTCTGAAAGTTCAGGTTGCATGTATCACCTCCATAAATATTATATCGGAATATAAGTTAAAAATACTATAGGTTATATATGCATTTGAGCCAACTTCGGCTCAAAAAAACTATTAATAAAAGGTTTTCATAATTTAGGTATTGGTAAAGCTTAAATCGTAACAATTAAAAATAATAGATTTCAAATCAATCAAAAACAACTACGAATATTCTCGGTTAGTTCTTGAAACCATTTTGTTGGTATCATTTCTCGACGATAAACTAAATAAAATTGTCTACTATGTAATACTTTAGAAGGTATAGAAACTGGCCAAACTAATTTTTCAGATACGTCTATGTATGAAGGGATTATAGCCCAACCAATATTTGCCTTTACCATTTCTGAGATACTCAAATAATTCTCAGTGGTTCTTACCATATTCAACTTTTTAAAGTCGTGAGATATATTATTACAAACTATTTTTAATATTTCATCTTCTAGTTTGTAACCTATACAAGGCTTTTCAATTAATTCCTTAATTAAATTTACGCCGAAAGAAGGTAGACGAGTAAAATATTTTTTTGGAATCACCAATTGAAACTCTTCCTTAAATAATGGCTTTGATATGAGTTCATACGAAAGAGGAACAGTGTGCGTGATACCAAACTCTGTGTTAAAACTATTTAGAGTATTTATTATTTCTTCGCTTGAAGAATCAATAAAAAACAATCTACCTTCAAACTTAGTCATTCGACTTATAATGCGATCTAAAACACCACGGCGACCAGAAATTCTTATTGTTGCATTTTTAGCAGATGAATAAATAAGGGAGGTTTGATTTATTATTTCTTGTAAACACCCTATTCTCTCTTTTATTTTCAAATGAAGTTCATTGCCATATCTTGTTAAAACTTTTTTTCTTCCTCTAAGCGAAAAGATGGAATGTGGTAATTGATTTTCAAGTTGCTTTAATTGTTTCGTAAGGGCTGGTTGAGTAATACCAATTTTATTTGCAGCTTCCATTATATTTTTAGAATCATTAAATACTACAAACGAATATAATAAATTTATAGGAATATTTTTCATAAAAAATACATAACTTAATGAATGTTATATATCAAATCATATTACTAAACAAAAAAAGAATTTTTTGAGAGGATCATACAAATGGAAATCAAATTTTAATGATTAAAAATTGCAAATTGGAGAAAAAAGATGATAAACGACGAAGTAATTTTAGTTTCAATCACACCGAACGCAGAAGAAACTATGGCCTATTGTGCAAGGGTAAGTAATGAAAGTAATCAAAAAAATCCAAATATTTCACGCCTACTAAGTTATTGTATTAAACACGGACACTGGTCTGTTTTTGAACAGGCCAACATGATTATAGAGATAAATACTTCGAGAGCGATTTCACCGCAAATTATTCGACATCGATCTTTTACATTTCAAGAATTTTCTCAAAGATATTCAACAGCAACGAAATATATTCCACACCATCCACGAAGACAGGATAAATCAAACAAGCAAAACTCAATAGATGACTTAGATCATCAAACACAAGAATGGTTTAAAAAATCACAAAACGAAGTTTGGAATTTTACTTACGCAAAATACAACGAAGCACTGGAAAAGGAAATTGCAAAAGAATCAGCAAGAGTTTTATTACCTTTAAATACCTCAACCAAACTCTATATGAATGGTACTATTCGAAGCTGGATTCACTATATTCAACTTCGAACAAAATCTGAAACACAATTAGAACATAGAATAATAGCAGAAAAGTGTAAAAAAATATTTATTCAGAATCTTCCACAGGTTGCAAAATCTCTAGAATGGAAAAACTAAACTTAGACTTTATTTTATAAGGATTTTTGTTCAAAAACCAAACTGTAATCGAAGGTAGTTTTGTTTTTATAAGGGCCACCTTCCTTACAATAACCTGAATCTAAATCTTGGTAACAACCATCAACTATTTCTGTATGACGAAGTACGAATTGATTAATATCATAATCTACGTTATTCGATTCTCTTCCAACGTATATAAAATTTTTAAATTGACTTAAAAATGATCCCGAATCGTAGTAATTAGTTTCAGTAGATTGCAAAACTGCTACTAAAGGTGAATACCAATAACTCACTTCTGAACTTATCCTTGATCCGCCATTTCCCTCAGACACATTTCGCAATTGTCCATCAAGAAATAATTCAAGAACTTCAGAAGCATCATTAGGTTCTTTTGTTTTATATAAATTAATTTTTATAAATGAACATTCTGTTTGTTCAACTTTTACCATAAGATCATTCCAGTAATCTGAAGGTAAATCACTTTCTGGGAATTCACCTTTAATAGATTTAAAAGTATAAGTGCCATCAAGCTTTTCACAATCAAATGCAATTCCCAAATTGGATATTGAGCAATAAACTACTATTATTAAAAAAGAAATACGATGAAAACTTCTTAAACACTTAAACATGTACCCTCCGATTGATTAAGATAAACTAAATTTTATTTAGAAAAACTACTAGCCATTTGCAAAACAATTTTTATTATCATTCTATAAATTAGAATCTATATATTTCACTAAACTTCCAAAGTCAGCATGCTTAGAATCAAAATCTTTTACTTATCCGAAACCGTATTCAACATAGCAAAATGGAATATTACTGTTTCGGGCCGCAATTCAATCGCTTTCAGCATCTCCAATATAGACAGATGCGTTCAATATATTTCTAACTTATAAATTGTTGAGTTTTTTGCTTCTAGCTTTTCAAGCGAATCATCAAATTATTGGAATGTAAATATCTATTTCTGAGTTGGCACTTACAAAATTAAATCTATGATCATAATACTCAAGATCTGGAGCATCTCTTAGTTTTCGTCCAGATTTTTGAAGCCAAGACCCCATTATATAATTCATTGTATATTCAAGATTTTTAAGATGTCCTTTATGAGTAAATACTGCATACTCGCCAGCAGGTATTGTTTTTGAAATCATTCCATTTGGAATTTGAGTATCATCTTTAACTTCAGATGAAGCCATATATAAACATTCATCAGGATGTGAGTTACTTTCATCTCCGCCAAAACAAACTCCAAAATATGATTGATTAACTCTTGATTGAATCTCAGTTTGCCGTTTTAAGTACTCATCCCATAGTTTCGGTATCACAATATGATTATTTTTCTCAGGTGATAGAATTGAAATAAATTTAGTTTGAAGTCCCACGACCTTAAATTCTGGGAGTATTTTAAATGCAGGCTTCATGTTAATTCCTTTATATAGGTGATTTAAATATTCGATTGTTATTTTTGGTTTATTAATCATCATTAAGGACTTAGTACCTTGCTTTCGACATTCACCAGGACTGATACCATAAATTTTTTTAAATGCTCGCGAAAAAGATTCTTGAGTTTCATATCCTGAATGAATTGCAATTTCAATTATCCTTTGATCCGTAGATCCTAATGCAATCATAGCAAATGATAATCTTCTTTTGCGGATATATTCCATTAATGAGTCGCCAATAACAGAACTAAAAATTAATTGAAAATGCCATTTTGAAATACAAGCAACCTTTGATATTTTATCAACGGTTAAATTTTCATCATGAAGATGATCTTCAATAAAATCGATAGCACGCTGTAGTTGTTCTATATGTTCTAAATGTTCCATATAACCTCTATACATCTTATATTGTAAACTTCACCTTGAGTTTTGACTTTTTGTGCGATTTTTAAAAAAAAGATATAATAGGTAATTAATGAGCCAGTTTTATGAGCAAACTTATAAATAAAATGAGTTCGCGAAATTAAATTGAGTAATTCAAAAATATTGCACCGCCAGCAGTAATTATAGAAAAAATATTTGACTAAGTATGTACTCAGTGAGTATTTACTCATTTAATGGATAAATTAACTCGTAAGGAACAAAAAGAAAAAACAAGAGCTGGGCTCTTAGAAATAACTGAAAAATTATTTTCGAAGAATGGTATTGGTATTACAACGACATCTGATATTGCAAAAGCTTGTCAGGTTTCCCATGGTACTTTATTTATTCATTTTCCAACTCGTGAAGAACTGATTCTAGCCGTAGTAGATAGGTTTGGAGAAAGACTTGCAAAGGAATTAGGTAGTCGATGCACTTCTGATATGCCCCTTAAAGAATTATTAAAAGCACATGCATTAGTTCTTATTGAATTTGAAGATTTTTATATGCGCTTAATATCAGAATCACAAAGTTTACCTCCTCAAATTCGAAGCCAACTTTATGCGATTAATGCTTCATTGTCCTATCGTTTTTATAATTCAGCAAAGCCCGGAATGAAATCTGGTGAGTACAAAAAAATTGATCAAGCATCGTTTTTAAATACCTGGTTGGCTATTTTACATTTTTATATACTAAACAGAGATTTATTTTCTGATCATACGCCAATTTTAAAATATAAAACTGATGATCTTATAAAATATTTTTTAAATTTAATTAAAACCAAATAAAAATACATAAATATTTAAACGAAAGGATATTATATGAATAACAAATGTAAATCTTGTAGCTCTTGCGGAATGCCTTTGGAAAACCAAGAAGATTTTTCTCTAGGAAATGTACACAGCGAATACTGCAAATATTGCACTAATGAAAATGGTCAACTTTTACCCTTCGAGCAAATACTTCTAGCAAATGCTAACTATTTTAAAGAGTCTCAAGGATTGACAGAACAAGCTGCTAATAAAATGGCCCATGATTTATTAAAATCACAGCCTGCTTGGAAAATGTAAGTTAAATATGAAATCTAAAACTATAAAAAAGGGTATTCATACTTTATATTTTTGCACTAAAAAGTGTAAAGAAAAGTATGAAAGAACTCCCGAAAAATACAAATAGAATTTTATGTTTATTAAAAAATCAGAAACAGAAATAATTAAGCTTCTCTCTTCTCAAAATCTAAATGAATTTTGCTTGTATTTATTAAGCGGAAATATTCATGGAAAACCAGGAATTCCCACAACTGAGATTTCTCGTATTGAAAAAATAATAAGAAAATCTTTCGATGATAAATATAATTATGAATTGGGAAAAAAACTTTTAAAAAGATTTGAATACACATCAAGAAATATTGGAATACATCTGATTGAGCTAGGCTGGCCAGAAGAACGAAATGACGTTATATTAAGGATCGTTATGCTATTATTCTGAATAGAAAATAGAGTGATTGACCCCTCATTTTGTCCATGCAAACATTAAATAATGAAATTCTATCATTACTATTACTTTATTTTTCTTATTCTCTGTTTAAAATCAAGCAATGTTCTATCTCAAGAGAGGGACGACTCACTTAAGTTGGTTACACAACAAAAGCAATCATGTATTAGTCTTTTACCCGAAGCTCGAAAAATTTATCAAAGTGATTCAAATAATATCTCTGCTTTAAAAATAATTGCTGATTGTACTGAAAATTCAGAAAATATAAATCAATACGCGACTAATGCAAAAGAGATATTTGAACAATCACGATTTCTTTCAATTATCCCACATCTTTTAGAAATGGCGCAAATTAAAGATTTAATACCCATTATAAAAGAAGTTGAAATTAAAAAAGATAAAAGCATTAACGATTATTTAATGCTCAATGAAATTTACGATCGTTTAGGCGATCCAGAAAAGCAAATTACAAATTTAAAAGAAGCTATTAATATATCGCCAAACGACCCTCGCCCACTCTTACTTTTAGCAATAAAAAAATTAAATTTAGGAGAAAAGGAAGAGGCATTTATATTTTTCCGAAATTATTTAGAAAAAGCTCCGAAACATCCTGGACAAGTTTATTTAATGGCTTATATTTTTGCATTAGTAAATCCCCTCCTAAGTTCATTAGCTCTCTTATTATTAATTTGGTTTTTGGGATATAGATTATTACTCATTGATAAAAGAGGAGCTGGTGAAAATTTAGATATGCGTCTTGGCATCGGCTTTGTCTTATTTCTAGCACCACTTATACTTTCAATTCGCTTTGCACAAACAAGCACAGCACTGCCATTTGGTGCCTTATTGCTAATACTTTTTATTGAACTCTTTTTTACATTTCAACCAAGGTTAAAAAAGTACTATGAGCCGATAATAAATTTTTTAAAAAAAATAATTCAACTCATCTTTAATAGTTTACTTTTGTCTAAAAGCTTAGAAAAACTTTCTTCAAGCTTAAGAGTAATTATAGGTCTAACCGCAGTTACAGTTCTTGGCTTCATTGCCCCAACCATATTAGTTCCTGATTTAAAATTTGCAGTCATGGGAATTGCATCTGTTATTTTTTATGCCACACTTGGCTCCCTACTAGTTAGTTTTATACGCTCGAGACGAAGTCTGGTTTTTTCATTACGATGGATTTCTATTGCTGCTACACTACCTTTTTTAATTTCATATTTAATTTCAAATTGGAGCAGTTTAGGAGAACCTATGATGTTTGCACGGTTGCCCTCTCAAAAAGTTTTAGACAGTCTTTATAATTATTTATTATTTTGGGGCGTATCACTACTCTTAGCACTTCAGTTAGGTAAAATTATTGCTCAAGCATTAATTGAACCCATTCAAGAAATTGTGAAAAAAGTAGAACGCATCGAAATAGGCGACTGGAGTGCAAAAGTAAATGTGTTTTCACAAGATGAACTCGGTAACCTAGGGCACGCTATCAATCGAATGCGTGATGGTTTAGAAAGACGTGAGAAAGTAGAAAAAACATTTTCTAAATATATTGATAAAAAAATTGCAGATCGTATTTTGGATGGTTGTGAAAGTGAAATGAGAATTGAAGGACAAAAATGTCACGCAGTTATTTTGTTTGCTGATATTAGAGGATACACTTCTTTGTCAGAAAAAACTGAGGCTTTGGTAGTTGTTAAATTGCTAAATGAATATTTTGAAATGATGGTAAGAATTGTACAAAAATACGGAGGAGTAGTTGATAAATTTATAGGTGACAATTTGATGGCCGTATGGGGTATTCCAAATGCCATAGAAGATGCAGAAGAAAAGGCTGTTACTGCTGCACTAGAAATGCTGAAAGAAATTAACAAATGGAGTGAGGGATTAAAAGAAAAAGGATACCCTGATTTAGCAATTGGTATTGGTATTAATGCAGGTTCTGTAATTGCAGGAAGTTTAGGTTCCTCTGAGCATATGGAATATACCGTTATCGGCGATGCCGTTAATTCAGCTCAAAGAGCAGAGGCTCATGCTGGCCGACAAGAATTGTTAATTACAGATACTGTTTACAAATTCCTTGGCAATAAAGTAGAAGCTTTAGCCTTAGATCCAATAAAGGTAAAGGGTAAAGAATTAGTTCAACAATATTGGTCTGTAAAAAAAATATTTATTAAGATTTAGTAACAATAGTTTATTAAATTGAATTTAATTTTATATTCATTATTACTGAATCCAGAAAAGAAAAAATTAAATTTTTTTTAAGAGGGATTAAACATGAAACCTGAAATTGGAATATCAGAACAAAATAGAAAAAAAATTGCCGATGGACTCTCTCAATTACTTGCAGATAGTTTTATTCTTTATTTAAAAACTCATAATTTTCACTGGAACGTAGAGGGTCCGATGTTTAACACCCTTCATCAGATGTTTATGGCCCAATATACTGAATTATGGAACGCACTAGACCTTATTGCTGAACGGATTCGCTCCCTTGGATTTTATGCTCCAGGATCATATAAAAAATATTCGGCACTTTCAACAATCTCTGAAGCAGAAGAAAATATCCCTGCAATGCAAATGATTAAGCAACTTTTAGAGGGACATGAAGCTGTTGCTAAAGCCATTCGAGGAATTTACCCAGTTGCTGAAGCAGGAAGTGATGAAGCAAGTTTAGATTTATTAACGCAGAGATTGCAGCTTCATGAAAAAACCGCTTGGATGTTACGCTCTCTTTTAACTGAAAATTAATAATCATAGATTTTTTAAATTACTCACCCAATTTCAGATAATTAAATGGGAAGTTTTCATTTTAAAACTTACTATTTTAATTATTAGCAAATTTTCTATAAACGATTTAAACTTTAAGAAACATACGCATTCAACACTTATTTTAATATCTGAAATACATTATATTTACATATATATACAAATGTTATTTAAGTTTTACTTAAAAAATACTATCATATTTAATTAAATCTGTCTGGATGAATTTTATGATATTCGATATATTCACTTTGCAACTTAAACATTAATTTTAATATTAATCACTAGGAGATTATATATGAATATTTTTAAAAGATTTTTAATGATTTGTTTTTTGATGGTTAGCTCAATCAATGCTTTTGCTGAAATTAATAACTGTGAAGAGTCATCAGCAGCAATATCTACTTATGAAGAAAAAGTAATAAAATCATATAAGGCTGAACTTGAAAGTAGTGGACAAAACTCCAATATTGATATTAAGGCATTTTATTTAAATGAAGGCAACGGTGCACTTCAACTTTGTACTTTACAAAACGAACCTTACTTACATTACGGAAATTGTAAAACTAAAGAATCAAGTGAGCTTTCTTCATATTATTTAAAAGCGCAAAGTTTCTATATTTTGAATTATTGTAGCACAAATAGTAACTAACTTAATTGAATTAATTAGATTTTAATAATAAACGCGAATTCAAAGTTAAATTTAGAGTTTAGCAAAGTTAATTTTTTAAGAACAACCATGATTAGTCATACATAATTATTTGATTTATAATTTTAAGTTATAATCTTATTTCTTGAAAAAATAATTTTTAATCTAAAAAATTTATTTAACCTTGAATTCGCGTTTTTTATTAATTAAACATAAAAAGTGTATTTGATTCAGAAATAGTCGGCATAAATATAAATATCACTAATAGTACTAAAGCAATTTTAGCAAAACTAAGCCTATCAAAAATAAGTGTATTATCAAACATATTTTTTAAATACATTATCCAATTATTATGTTTGTGAATCTTCAAAACCTCTCTCATTACATTATCTGCAAAAACATCTGAAACCTCTAAAGTTTCATAATCAATGAATAATGACTGCTGACAAGTCAGACAACTTTTCAAATGTGATTTTTGATCCAAAGATAATGACGACATACCCTCAACCATTTGTTTTTGGAGTTCTGAACAAGATATATAACTCATAGACTCTCCTTATTACTTTCTTTAAATGCATCTTTTAATAACTCTTTTGCACGAAATATTCTTGATTTAATTGTGCCCACAGAACAACCTTCTATTTGTGATATTTCTTCTATGGACATTTCATTCATATGAAAAAGAACCAAAGCATTTCGATATTGCAAAGGAATTAATTGTATCCGATTATTAATGTGAATGGATAATTCTTTTTTTTCTAATAAACTCAAAGGGGTATCATCAGCTATAATAATGGGTAACTCATCAGGCATTTCCTCTTTAAAATAAGAATGACGATTAATTTCATTAATACCTAGATTTTTTGCAATAACAAAGAGCCAAGTAGAAAAACTGGCCTTTTTAGAATCATATTCATTTAAATTTTTAAAAGCTCTTATAAAAGTTTCTTGAGCAATTTCTTCAATAATAGTTTGTCTGATCCCAAAACTGTGTAGGTACTTATGAATCTGCTTTTGATAACGCAAAACCAAAATCTTATAAGCTTGAATATTTCCATTTTTAATCTGACTTATAATCGCAAAATCATCCAAATTCTAACCCTTGCCTTTTTCTTTCTAATAGTAATACAGCCTAATTTAAGAAAAGTTCCCAACTTTTTATTTAATTTATTGCAATTTAACTTTCGATGAATCAAAAATTAAGATTAAGTACAGTTTTTACCATAAATTTGTATTTAAGGAATAATAATTATGTCAAAACAAGTTAATCGTTGTCAGTGGTGCCTATCCCACCCTGATT
>SXSU01000036.1 GCA_005793345.1 Bdellovibrionales bacterium | reverse complement strand
GATGCTTCAGTAAAACTTCCTGCCTGAGCAACTACATGAAATATTTTAAGTTTATCCCAATCCATAATTATTGATTGACGTCGATGACTACTCGACCGGCAACTTCTCCCTTTAATATTTTATCATATGAGTCTATCAGTTTTGATAAACTCCAAATTTGAGTAATTTCATCTAATTTTTTCATATCAATGAAATTTGCAACTTGTGACCAAACAAATTCTCTTCTTTTCATGGGTGTGTCCACTGAATTAATTCCCCATAATTTAATACCACGAATAATAAAAGGCATAACCGTTGTTTCTAATTTAAAACTATTGGTAAGTCCGCAGGCAGCAACAATTCCTGAAGGCTTAGTATGTGTTAGCGCTTTAGCTAAAATTTTTCCACCAACTGTATCCACCACACAATCAAAAAGCCCTTTATCTAATGGCCTTGTCTCTCCTTCAAACTCTGATCGATCTAAGACGGCACTTGCACCCAGTTTTTTTAAAAAATCAGTTTTATCTTTTTTTCCTGTAAGTGCGTGAACTTTGTAACCCATTTTTGCTAAAATCATCACCGCCACACTACCAACTCCACCCGTTGCCCCTGTTACAAGGACATCATTTACTTTCTCGCCTAATAAGATTGTCTCTCTAGCCTGAACAGCGAAAGAACATAATAAAGCAGTAAAACCTGCGGTACCAATTGCCATGGCATGTTTAGTTGAAATATCTTTTGGAGCTTTGACTAAAAAATTTGCATCTACTTTTGCATACTGAGAATAACCTCCATAATAAATCTCACCTACGCGCCAGCCAGTTAAAATAACTTTATCGCCTATTTTAAATTTATCACTTTTGCTTTCTTCAACGGTGCCTGCAAAATCTATTCCAGGAATATGTGGATAATCTTTAACTAAACTTCCACCATTTTTTAAAATCATTCCATCTTTATAATTAAAGTCTGAATAATCTACTTTAACCAAAACATCACCATGTATTAAAAAACTTTTATCAATACTTTTAACTTCTCTTATAAATTGCTCGCCAGTTTTATTAAGAACGATTGCTTTAAAATTACTCATGATTATTTTTTTTCCTTAAAAATTTTTTTCCACAATACCCACAAACAACTTCAGATTTTTCACCAAAATTATAATATACGGTCGGATGACCGATATCATCATCGCCACCGTTGCAAGAGACAGATTCTATATCAGCATCAACAACGATTTGATCTAACATTTATTTCTAAGCGATATAATGAAGAAAACGATTTTGAAGATTATGACTTTCTTTAAAGGTTCCAGTAAAATAATTAGTAACTGTAGTTGCCTGATGTTTTTTAACTCCACGAGAAGTCATACAATGATGAACAGCATCAATGCTCACGGCAGCACCATGGGCTTTTAAACCCTTAAATATTGTATTTGCGATTTCCATAGTTAATCGTTCTTGAGTTTGTAGTCTTCTCGAATACGCCTCAACTACCCTTGCAAGTTTACTTAGTCCTACAACTTTTTCGTGGGGAAGATAGGCAACATGAGCAACCCCTACGATAGGTGCCATATGATGCTCACAATGACTATAAATTGAAATATTTTTTTGGATCACCATATCGTCATAGTCTTCAACATCACCAAAGGTTTTTTCTAAATCTTTATAAGGATCGATTAAATAACCTGAAAAATATTCTTCAAAGGCTTTAACCGCCCGCTTGGGTGTATCAATTAAACCCTCTCTTTTTGGATTCTCCCCTGCCCAGGCAAGCAAAACTTTAATAGCCTCTTCAGCCTGTTCTCTGGTAACAGCTTTTTCTAACTTCTTTTTTATTAATTCAGTAACGTTCATTAAAAGTGATTATATTTTCCGTTAAGTTATAATATATACTAATCCTTAAGAACAAATTAATTGTCTCACAATGTTTAAAAAAAGAATCTCTATTAAGCAAGTGGAAGAAGGCAAGTATTTAAGCCCTAAATTCAACAAAGAAGGCCTAATTCCAGTCATTACAACAGATCATAAGACTAAAGAAGTTCTCATGCATGGCTTTATGAATAAGCTCGCTTTAAAAAAAACAATTGAAACCGGTGAAGCATTTTACTGGAGTAGATCAAGAAAAGCTTTATGGCACAAAGGGGCGACGAGTGGCTTTGTTCAAAAGATAAAAGATATTAGAATCGATGATGACCAGGATGCGGTGTGGATCACTGTTGATATTGGCCAAGGCTCAAGTTGCCATGTGGGTTACAAATCTTGTTTTTATAGATCTATACCTGCAAAATCTAAAAAAAATATTACTTTAAAATTTAAAGAAAAGAGAAAAAGATTTAATCCAAATATTGTCTATAAAGGACAAGCCAACCCAACAAAACTATAATGGCAAGTCAAGTAAATGTCATCGCACCGTTTGGTCCAAGGATTGCAAAATTAAAAATTCAAAAAAATCTTATCAATAAAATTAATAATGAGGTTGAAAAAATATCTAGTAAACAAAGTCTGTCAAAAAGATTTGATTATAGTAAAGAACTTGTTGGTCAAGTCAGTCAAGAGTTAGAGCTTCCAAAAAATTTTGTAAATAAATACTTAAAGAATTTTTTATTTCAGATGACAAAAAATTTTATTGAAAAAACTATGAATAAAAAAATTACAAAGTTTAAAATTAATAGCGTTTGGGTGGTCAGACAATTTGAAAATGAATATAACCCTATTCATTATCATGATGGCCATATTTCTGGAGTTGGCTATCTTAAAGTTCCAAAATCTCTAAATGAAGATAAAAGACCTCATAAACATAATCTAAAAACCCATGGTACAATAGATTTTATTCATGGCTCAAGGGGTTTTTTAAACAAAAGTATTTATAATCATATTCCAAAAGTGGGTGATATGATTTTATTTCCAAATTATTTAATGCATACCGCCTACCCTTTTCAATCTGGTGATGAACGAAGATCATTTTCATTTAATGCAACCATTGATGAAAAAATAGCTAACGTGTTTAAACATGAATAAAATTCCAAAACAAAAAAATGTGCTAGGAGAGGATATTGAACCTTGTTCAATGAATCCAGTAACCGGCTGGTTTAGAGATGGTTCATGTAATACTGATAAAACAGATGTTGGAATGCATTGTGTTTGCGCAAAAGTAACAGATGATTTTTTAATTTGGTGCAAAGAAAATGGTAATGATTTAATTACCCCGCATCCTGAATTTGGATTTGAGGGGTTAAAAGATGGAGATAATTGGTGTGTCTGTGCGATTTGGGTAAAACGTGCAATCGATGCTGGTCATGGCTGTAAAATTTATCTTAAAAGAACTCATTTAAAAACCCTAGAACTCATACCCATGGACACCTTAAAGAAGTTTGCTGTGGATATCTCATAATTCAAAGCTCAGATGTTCTCGTTTTGATTCCCTTTTGATTCCCTTTTGAATCAAATTTTCTACTTTTAAGGGTGTATGTGGATAATTGATAAAATTATTTAATAATTCTTATTCCATCTTTACTGAAGAATACGTCTAAGACTTTTTGAGTAATGTGCTTAGCATTTAAGCCTGCAACATCGTACATCTTCTCTTGGGTATCTTGATCAATAAAAATATCAGGCAATGTCATTGATCTAAATTTTAATCCTTTATCAAATAATCCATTCTCAGCTAATAAGTTTGCAACGTGCGAACCAAATCCACCAATAGAACCCTCTTCAATTGTGATTAATACTTCATGAGTATTTGCAGATTTTAAAATTAATTCTTTATCTAACGGTTTAGCAAATCGTGCATCAATGATGGTGGTTGTTATTCCTTTATTCTTTAATTCATTTGCTGCAATTTTACACTCCTCTAATCTTGTGCCCAAACTTAATATACAAATTTGTTTTCCTTCTTGAATAACTCTAGCTTTTCCAATTTCAATGGTCTCTTTAATACTTGGCAACTCTACTCCAAAACCATTACCCCTTGGATACCTAAATGCACATGGTCTGTCATTGATGGTCACTGCAGTATTAATCATTCGAACAAGCTCGGCCTCATCACTTGCGGCCATCACTATAAAATTTGGAAGTGTTGCAAGATAAGTAATGTCAAATGAACCTGCGTGCGTTGGACCATCTGCACCTACCAACCCTGCTCTATCAATTGCAAATCGAACGGGTAGATTTTGAATAGCAATATCATGAACTACTTGATCATATGCTCTTTGTAAAAATGTAGAATAAATTGTTGCAAAAGGTTTGTATCCTTCTGTTGCAAGTCCTGCAGCAAAAGTAACTGCATGTTGTTCTGCAATTCCAACATCAAAAGTTCGTTTTGGAAATTTTTTTGCAAATATATCAACGCCTGTTCCAGAGGGCATTGCTCCTGTGATTGCAATAATTTTAATATCTAACTCTGCATGCTGTGCAAGAGTATCGCCATATACTTTAGTATATGTTGGAGTATTTGCTGTAGATTTTACTTGTGCACCCGTGACAACATCAAATTTATTTACACCGTGATATTTATCATCTGAACTTTCCGCAGGTCTATAGCCTTTACCCTTTTGTGTAATGGCGTGAACTAAAAAGGGTCCTTTATGTGAGGAGTCTCTTACATTTTTTAAAACTGGAATAAGTTGATCAAAATCATGCCCATTAATTGTTCCAACATAATAAAAACCTAATTCATCAAATAAAGTCCCTCCCACAGCAAGACCTCTAAAATACTCTTCAAATCTTGCAGCTCTAGTTTTGATGGATCTTGGAAATAACGATGCAATTTTCTTTAAAAATCCTCTAAATCCAATGTAAGTTTTTCCTGATAATAATTTTGCAAGATATGATCTCATCGCTCCAACGGGTGGAGCAATAGACATGTCATTATCATTTAAGATAACGATTAATCTTGATTTCATCGAACCTGCATTGTTCATGGCCTCATAAGCCATCCCAGCACTCATGGCGCCATCACCTATAACAGCAATCACATTATTATTTCTATCATCTAAATCTCTTGCAACCGCCATTCCAAGTGAAGCTGATATTGAAGTAGAGCTGTGGGCTGCACCAAAGGCATCGTAAATACTTTCAGATCTTTTTGTAAAACCAGATAATCCCCCTCCTTTTCTTAAAGTTCTAATTCGATCTCTTCGCTCTGTTAAAATTTTATGCGGATATGCTTGATGACCCACATCCCAAACTAATCGGTCCTTTGGCGTATC
>SXSU01000035.1 GCA_005793345.1 Bdellovibrionales bacterium | reverse complement strand
TCCATCAATTTTACAAGCAATATTATGACCGTCATCACCTTCAGTGAGACGAATATTCTTAACTTTTGTTCCAACTTTTACAACAGAAGATGAACCCTTAATTTTTAATTCTTTTACAACTGTTACTGAATCACCTGAGGTTAAGACATTTCCGAATGCATCACATATCACATTCGAATTTATCTCTTCAGTTATCAAATTTTCATTCAAATGATCTGCTGCAACCCACTCATAATTGCAAGATGGGCATATCCAAAGATTACCATCAAAATAAATATCTTCAGAATTACATTTTGGACAATTAGTTTCATTTTTTTCGATCATTTAAATTTCCCTCTCAAACTTGAAAATAAAAAATATTCTTTAATATTGTAAACTCAATATTTTTTGTTAACCTTATTACCATAAATCAAATTTTAATTTTTAAACATGACTAACATACATTTTATATAGGAACAAATATTATGTTTCATTTAGGTATTGATCAATTTATCTCAAATAAAAAATTAAGACAATCCCTTCAAAGTAAACGAATTTCATTTTTAGGTCATCCAGCATCGCAAACTAAAAATTGTAATCACTCGCTCGAAGAATTATTTCAATTAAAAGATATTAAAATTACCTCAGCATTTGGCCCCCAACACGGAATGCGAGGTGAAAAACAAGATAATATGATTGAATCTCAAGACTACTTTGATCCTGAATTTAAAATACCTGTTTTTAGTTTATATGGCCAAGTTCGCAAACCTACTCCTGAAATGATGGATACCTTTGATGTACTTCTTGTTGACCTACAAGATCTCGGTACGCGCATATATACTTTTCTAACCACGGTTTGTTATATGATAGAAGCTTGTGCTCATTATAAAAAAGAAATTTGGATTTTAGATCGACCCAATCCTGCTGGACGTCCCATTGAGGGAATTTTATTACAACCCCAATGGGAAAGTTTTGTAGGAATTGGACCTATTCCAATGCGGCACGGCTTAACAATTGCAGAATGTGCAAAATGGTTTGTTGATTTTAAAAAACTTGATGTCCATCTGGTTGTTGTACCTATGCAAAATTATAATATAAATGAACTTCCTGATTTTGGTTGGCCACAACAGGACCTAACTTGGATTAACCCCTCACCTAATGCAACAACTCTTTCAATGGCTCGCTGTTATCCAGGTACTGTTATCATCGAGGGAACAAATTTATCAGAGGGAAGAGGGACAACTCGTCCTCTAGAATGCTTGGGTGCCCCACAAATAAATAATAAAAAATGGATTGAAAAAATAATCAATAAAACTCCAGAATGGAGCAAAGGGTGTGCATTAAGACCCTGTTTTTTTCAACCCACATTTCATAAATTTAATTCACAAATTTGTGCTGGTTTCCAAATTCATGTTGATTTTAAAAAATACAATCATTTTGAATTTAAACCTTATCGCTTAGTAATTTCAGCACTTCGGCAACTTAAAGAACTCCACCCTGATTTTGAAATTTATCGAGACTTTCCTTATGAATATGAAACTACACGATTGGCATTTGATGTGATAAATGGGGGGCCATTTGTTAAGCAATGGATTAACGACTCTCATAGCACACCCCAAGACTTAGATCTTGTTTTTAACCAAGATGAAAAAATTTGGGAAGAGCTCACTCAAAAATATAAACTGTACTCCTAAAGTATAGAATTTCTTCTCCGATAAGAGACCAGGAGTTGAGATGAGCTTGTTTGCTGAAAATAAAAATGCAACCTTTAAAAGAAAATTTCCTCGTCGAAAATTTAACGGGTATATTGGTGTTCTTTATAGAGGAAAATACAAATTAACAAATAGCGCAGTTTTGGGCGAAGGTGGCTTGGCATTTTATTTAGAATCTAAAATTAATATTGGCTCATTAATTGTAGTTACATTTAAAATTCCAGGACATAATCTTGTTTCCATTCGCGGAGAAGTAAGAAATTCTAAACATGAAACCAAAATCTCAAACTTATATTTTCATGGAATTCAATTTTTTAAAATCCCCATTGAAGATCGCCGGAAAATTAGATCATATGTTTCTGCTCGACTTCAAACTGAAGAACTTGTATAAGTAAAAGTTAAAATATGACTTCATATAATATATTAAAATCTTGGATTATTTCAGATAGAGAATCTTATAAAGATGTTATTGAAAATTGTATTGAAAATTTTCAACCCAAACAATTTTTAGGATTAACAGGTCCAATGGGTTCAGGAAAAACATTTTTTACTAATAAATTAATCCATTATTATGGATTAAACAAAAACGTATTTTTTCAATCCCCGTCCTTTGCGCTTCATCATCATTATCAGAATAGTCAAATTTCGATTGATCATCTTGACCTTTTTCGATTAGAAAATCATGATGAATTGGAAAGTATTGGATTTTGGGATTTATTTTCACAGGATGATTCACTTATTATTGTCGAATGGGCAGACAGGATAAATTTAAAATTAATACCAAAAAAATATAATCCAATAATTATTGAATTTAAAATTGAAAATAATATTAGGCACTGTTATTTAAAAAAGTTAATTTTTTAAGTTCATCACCCAAGCTCTCACCTAAAGTTATTGCAAATTCTAAGGATGCTTTTGAATTCTCCTTATTTGATCGCAAAAACAATAACAGACCAATTACTATTTGATCATTTAAAACTGGAATTAGAGTTAAATATAAGCTTTCATAATTCTTTAGATCATTTAACCAAATTTTAAAAAATTGATTTGTAACTTTATTATCATGAATTTTTCCATGAAATGGTTTTTTAGTTGAAAACGAAATTCGAAATGGAGAAGGAACTCTCATATTTATAAATTTATCTTTTTCTGATAGTTCAGACTTTTCAGACTTTTCAAAATTAGAATCACAATGAACTGGAATACAATAGTCATCCCCAATACACTCTAAAAACATTGACCTATCAAAGTATTTATTTGATTGAAGATAAATATTTTTTAAAATTCCATCTAGCAGATTAAAAGAAAGAGTTGGTTTTTTTATTTCAGACTCATTTATTAACTCAAATTCTGAAGACTCATCTGGAAGTCTAAGTTTCAGAGGTGGCGAATCATTTTCAAATGTATCATCATTAATTACAACGGGTGGTGGAATTTTGGGGAGAGGGGGCGAATTCAAAGGTGTAGGTTCATCTTCTAACAATAATCCATCAGGATATAAAAATGGATCATTTTTTTTAAAATCATTTTCTTGTTCACCAGAGTCCTCACTGTCCGAATTTTTTTTTGACTCTAATTTTTCAAAATTCTGAACTTCTAATTTTGCAGATTTTATTTTAGCCCATCCATAAATTAGTTCTTCATAACCAGCCAATATAGGCTTAATATTTAAATCATAAGGTATATTCATCACCATATGGGGATCTAAACATGCAACAAATAAAATATTTTCCCATTCAAATAATGGAAAACACTCTTCGCTCCAATCAAATACTTCTTGATAATTATAATAATATTTTGAATCAAACATTTGCTCAAAATAAGAATGCTTTATTATTGCTACTCCATAATAATTACTTGCCCAAGCTAAGTAATCATCAGATTTTAGAAGCTTAACTTTACAGGCTTCAAATACTAATGAACTTTCTGAAAGAATTTCTTCTGAAAATCTTTCTCGAATTTTACGATAAACTAGTGGAAATGCATTACTCCAAGAGGCTTTTTTCATCTGAAGTTTACTCGGTAATTTTTAATTGATATTCAATAAATCCTTTGTCTAGTTTTTTTGGAAATGAAATTCAATTAGACCTTGTACAACAAAAACGTTCTTCCGTTCTAAAATGAGAAATAAAAAAATCAGATAAAACTTAGTGATTTTTCAATCACCCCGTATTATGAAAATCCAAACTAATTGTTTGTATTTTCATATTAAATTCTTCAAAAAAAAATGAATTTTCTCAATATCAAACACCATTTCTCAAATTAATACTTAAGATTTTTAAACAAACTTCCGACAGGTATGTTAGTCTAGTAAATGTGTTTTAATTTTGTTTTACAGAACGTTTTCAAGAAAAGGATATTTATGAAATTTAACAAATTAAGTTATTTTTACAAAATCTTAAATATGTTAATAAAATCATTTATCTTACTATTATTTTCAATTTCACTTACCTCTTGTTTTAATAAACGGGGTTCGGGCTCATCTGAATTACTTGATCAAACTTTTGGTTTGAAATTAACAGTTATCGAAGGTGATCAGCAAATTTCGGTTCCTGGAAAACTTTTTCAAAAACCTCTCACGATACAAGCCACAAATATTGTCGGTGAACCAATCTCCGGATTAACTGTTAAGTATTCTCTGATTTCAGGAGCTGACTTTTATATTACACCCTCAACTGTTAAAACAAATATTTCGGGATTTGCTGCTGTTGAAGTAAGAGGACCTGACAATTATAATCAAACAGCAGAAGTTCTTGCAACGATAGATGGAACGTCTGTCTCAAAAATATTTACACTTACTACAAATGATGTATCTCCAGGTACTCGTTTCCAAATTGAAAGCACTTCGGGGTCTGAAATTACTTCTGGTAAGCCAGTTGGTTTTATTGTGAGATTACTAAATGATAATGGTTCTATTTACGATTACAATGGCCCACTTTCTACAACTTGGTTAATTTCAACTCATTCAAGTTGGACTGGAGTTGCTCCAAGTAAATTTCCACTTAATGGTACAACTTACGAATGTAATTTTGTTGGTGGTGTTTGTTTAACTGAAGAAAATATTGTTTTTACAGATTCATCTGAACCAACCATTATATCTGTGGGAGATGGTCCCTCAGGTTTTGCCGATGCTTTTGCTTATACTTTAAATGTAAAATCTGATGTTCCAAAAGCTGTCGTTATTGCAAATGGCCTCGGTGGTCCAAATGCAAATGCTGAAGCTCTTACAGAAAGAATAGTTTTAAAAGCTTCTGATCCAGATATAACTTTTGCTGCCGCAATTATTGATAATTCTGGAAATTATATTCAAGATGCCTCAACTGTTATTTGGAACAGTTCAACTAGCAATATTAAAAATTATTTAAGTACATTAAGCGGTCAGACAACTACTTTTAGCCCAACTCGATTAGTAACAAGAGATTTGCCCGGAAAAGTGAGTGCTACGGTATCTGGGTATCCCATTGCATATAGTGGAGAAATTATTGTTGATTCCGGTGACCTTGATCATTTTATGATAACAGCATCTGATGGTGTTAATGGATCTACTTGTACTGGATCTACTCCCACTTGCTTTGCCGGTGATCCAATTGTTTTGAGCATGTATGCTGTTGATGTCGATGAAAACTTAATCGGACAAAACGAACTTGATTCAGGATTTAATGGTCAATACAAAATGAATTTTGGGTTAACAAATTTTCAAACTGGAGCAAGCCCGTCTGCTGGAACCATACCTTGGTTTGGATTAACAAGTAGTCTAACTACAGGGACATTCGGATCTAACACTTATAAATACCCAGGCCAAAAAACAATTGTATTAAATAATTGGAGCAGTTTTTTAAATTTCAACTTAGGCACTAATCAAAGCATTGGAAATTATTCTTTAATTTTTTTTGATGCAACAAATTTTCCTGATTCAAATCAAGATTTAAGTCCTGTTTTAACTGTCAATCACACACCTGATTCAAGATTTACCGTATCTAAATCAGGTTCAATAACTTTTAAAATTAAAAAGGGACCTCCACATCATATAAATTTACGTGCAGGTTTAGGGGCTGAAGCGACTCCTATTTGTAAAGCCAATGTCGTATTAAATACAATTAATTTTGAAAATATATTAAATCTAATTAATTATACAACCACAGGATTAACAAGAAGAGATTGTGATTTAATGAATTTTAATGTGGGTGTAACAAGTGGAAATTTATATTATGCCATTGAAGACAGAGCAGGAAATTTTATTGCGAATATAAATGGAAAAGTAATCTCAGATCAGTTTCTTTCTAGTACTACATATGATGATGGATGGTTAGGCGCAGTTCAAACACCTGGTCTAAATATAGATTCTAGTTACATTAAAATTCTTTCTAATTCAATTGCAACTCAAGGGGGGCTTAGAATTCAAGGTGATTACAATGGTGTGACTTATGATTCCGAAATAGGGGGAACAATAAATCCCGATCCTTTTCATCACTTTAAATTATATATAACACCGCCTTCGTCATATGCTATATCTGTACACTCTTTATCACTCAAAGCAGATACCAATTACACTGTCGCTGTATTTCGACAAGATCAATATAATAATAATGTCACCAGTGGACCAATGCAGTCTACATTTAATATAAATACAGTAGTATCTGGACCTACTTCAGGCACTTTAGCAAACGCTCCAAACGGATCAGCAAACTATCAACCTGTAAATGGAACTTATACTGTGACATTCTCCCCAGGAAATGCTTCTGCTTCTATAGGAATTATACCACAATTAATTGTACCGAATGTAAGTATTGGTACAGTAACTGTGACCTTATCTAACCATACCGGTAGTATTCCTTCATCAGCAATTTCTCCAGGTGATCAAGTCACTTCAGTAGTAACTACAGGTACCCTCAATACTGTTGATATTAGATCAGCACCAGGATTAGGAAGTGGATTTTCATATGTAAATCCACCTAACCAACCCCTTAATTTTAAAATTGGTCAACAGCCAGTTATGTATTTAAGTGGTTTAGATCTTCGGGGAAACTATATTTCGAATGTCACAGGAGATTGGCAATTTACTAATCTTACACCATTTGATGCTATTGGATATTCAGTAGTGGCTAATCAAAATGCTCTAGTTCTTAATAAACCAGGAGTTGCAGATAATTTAAATGTTAGAGTTTTAAATTACACTTCAACTAGTGGAATAAGTAATTACTTTAATTTAACAACAGGCTCAGTAAATTTAACTATTGGTGATTTTTATCGTTTAAAAGTTCTAGTAGATAACCCTGGTGTAAATAAAGTAGCAGGTACAACTTTTGGTGCTTTATTACAAATTGTAGATAGCAAAGATAACGTTTTAACAAATATAACAGGTACAACTGGTACGGTACCACTCTCATTTGATACTAAAGGGAGCACCACTCCAACATTATCTAATAATGTTCCCACACTTAATGGTGCGGCTTTATCTGCAACTCCTACTAATTATGTTTTTACTAATGGTGAGTTGACCTTAAATAATATTTCTTATTTTAATTCTTCTGATGCCAATCCCCTATTTCGAGTGTTTGCAACAATTGGAACTTTATATAAAGATGGTGTTTCTAACGATGGTGATATTAAAATTGTAAATGATTCTTTAAATAGACTCCATATTGATACTGCATTAGCAAATGTTCCTGTTACTCAAGCTAATAAATTTACTGTCTATGCCGAAGATGCCTGGGGTAATAGAATCACTTCTGGCACTGGTGCAAATATGACGGTACAGTTTAATTTAACAGAACCACTTCTTACAACACAAGATATTACATCGGTAAATAATTTTACAGGTGCGTCCTCAGTCTCTGGTTCAAATGATATAACAGTAACAGGACAACTCAATAATGGTTTTGGTGAAGTGTGGGTAAACTCCACTTTAACAGGAGTTATGACAACTTCAGCATCTGTATTATCTGGAGAAGTATTAACAGGTACAAATGTTTTTGAATCTGTAAACTATACTTCTTTAATTCCAGTTGCTGGTGTTCGGTGGTCAACACCTATATTAAGTGACCACACTGCAAGTCCAACAAATTTTATAAATCAATTTTGTGCGTCTTTGGTTGATTATTATGGCAATATAATTACTTCGAATAGTACGGATCGTATAAATATTTCTATTTCAAGTCCCATAAGTTCAAATTTTTATAGCGGTAACACAAATAAAAGAGTTACAAATGGTGTGGCTTGCTTTTCTGATTTGCGATTAACAAAAGTAGGAACTTACTCAATAAAAGCAGAAGCTCAAGATAATTTTAACAATCCTATTTCATATAGCGGTAGTCCTGTAAAAACTGGTGGAGTCCAAGTTTGTGATGGTAGTGTTTCATGTTCAGAACCAGAAGAATCACTTCTTGTAAATTTTGGTAGCCAACGAAAAACTATTGTTTTAATTGAAAATGAAATTGCAGCATTTACTGACGGGGCCGGTAATTTAACTAATGCTCTTGGTGGAGCAGGTAGACCTGTACCATTTAATTCTCCTGCTCCATCAACTGATGGTTACACATTACAAGCAGGCGCATATTCTTTTGCAGCGCAAGTTCGCGTCGTGGATGAAAGTTATAATACTGTTCCAACTGTTATCACTGTTAACATGCAATCTGTTGGTAATTCTGATCCCCATTTAATTTTTGATTCTAACCCTAAGGATACTGCTCCAACTGGTATAGTTAATTTCACTGTGATCGCAAATAGAAAAGGAAGTAATCAAAAAATCGTTGCGGCTTCTGGAAGTGTGAATTCAAGTGATAACTCTGTTGGTTATAATATTTTAGCCAATAGCCCCTCTAAAATTGTTGCGATTTTACCAGGTCAAACTTTATCTGAGGGAGCTCCAAATTTTCATGCAGCAGCGGTGACTTCGCCTGTTCCAGTTCCTCAAATTGCAGGAACACCTTTTAATGTATTAATATATAACGTTGATAATCTTTATAACGTGACAACACTAGATTCCTCGACTTCAATAAGCTTAACAACTTCTGATACCAGTGACACAGATCCGACAAGTAAAACTCTGTCACAAGGTACGACCTATTTTTCAGTTACAAATTATAAAGCAGGATTATCTGGATCATCTCACTGGGTATCTCCTGGAATTTCAAGTGGTACAGCATATTCAGTTATTACATCTTCCACATTCACGCTTAATGGTAATAGTGCAACAAAATGTTTAGTGTATTTTACTCCTGATCAAACTCTCACTCCAAATGGTTCTTCGAATTTAGCTACTGCACTTTCTGGTTCTGTAGGAGCTAAGTCAGCATGTTCATCTTATAGTTTAAAAGTATTAGCTTTAGATAATTGGAATAACGTTGATACCACTTATGCAAAATCATTTACTCTATCAACTCCCAATGATGCCAATGCTCAATATACACCTTCTGCTACAAACAACTTTGTTGCAGGAAGTGCCGATATCACTTTAAAAACTGTTAGCTCTGGAAACACTAAAGCACTTAACATTAGTTGTCCTGGTGATGCCGCAAATGGATTTCCTGTTTTAGGAAATAATAATTCTCCTAGTTACAATGTAACTATTGGTACAGCAGCACACATTGTATCTTGGTTTCCAACAATGGGTCAATCTTATGATTTCACTTCAGGTCACCAAACTTTAACAGGTGCAGGAGGTGCAATTACTGGTACACTTGCAACTTTCACTGCTGGTCAAACTTATCCTGTTTCTGTAATTTCTACTGATGCATGTTACAACTTTAGAAATACAGACTCCCATGCTTTAGCAATGAATATAAAACAAAGTGGTTCGCCAGTTTCTGGAACCTCTTATTCATTTAGTGGATCTGGGCCACTATCAAGTGGTAGTGCATCTTTTAATTTAACTTATTATTTATCTGGACTTGGATTTAATATTGATTCAGGAAATTCATCTTACTTAAATAAAGCGACTAATTTTGATGTGAATCAAAAATCAGATACCGGCTTACGTTTGTTAGTTAAACTTCCATTACAAAATTTTACTCCTGGTCAATCATCATATACAAGTTCAATTACTGGAACACCTGCAAAACAAACTGTGAATTATAATTACAATGTTACTATTTATGCAGTTGATAACCATGGTAATACACTTGCTGATTCTACATCTACTGTTTCGTTAACACCGAGTGGTGGCTCAGCAGATTTTATCAGCGCTGGCACAATTACTTTAGCTAACGGAGTTGGTAGTATTACTTTAAATCATACGTCACCAATAGCATCACTAAGCTTAACTCCATTAGTTGTTAACTCTGGAACATTCACATATAGTCCTGTTGCCTCATCTTCATTTCGTGTATTACCTACTCTTGGAACTCCATCACTCGCTCTCTCAGACAATACAACTTCTAATGCTAATTATATTAAAGCAACAAATGTATTAAATGCAGCAATCACTATTTCAAGTGGAACTGCATACAAATATTGTTTAAGCGAATCTATGAGTTCAAGACCGAGCTCTGGAACTAATACTCCAATTAATTGTACAAATGGTATTGGAAATGTTGATGCTTCAGGTTGGTCATCAGCTCCTCTTCCAACACCTTTAACTATTGCAACCTCAACAAATAATAATAAAACTTTTTATTTATGGATTCAAGATGATGCCTTTAATGTCACTCAAGCAACAATAACTGATACAATTATTCTTGATAACGTGGCTCCAAATACTCCAACTGTAGCTGTTACAAATGGGTCATTTATAAATGCTTCACCCACTGGAATTACAATTGGAAATGATACAGATATGGAAAGCGGAGTTTCTGGCCCAGTTAATAAATACTGTATATGTGATCAGGCTTCAGCTACTGGTGCCCCAACCGTCACATTTAACAGCTGTACTGGTACTACTTGTTCAGGTTGGTTATCTTCAAAACCAACCCAAGTCACAGTTGGAGCATTAGGTTCTCGAAAACTTTGGCTCTACACAATGGATAATGCAAATAATATTTCTTCAGTAGGAAATTATAGTTATTTTTATGACCAAGATTCTCCAACCACATTTGGAATTGGTGGACTTCTAAGTTCTGCTGATGTGACATCAGATCAATGGCTTGGTGGTGATAATGTACCAAAACCAACTTGGACACCTGTTGTTGATATTAGTAATATCACATACGACTTCACTGTTAAAAATTATCCATCAGGTACACCAGTCGGAGGAAGCTGTACTCAATCCTTAACAGTGGCCCAAGCTAATTTAGCAACAACAACAGTGAATACACTGACTGGATGTAATTTAAATAATGGATCTCAGTATTCTCTCAATATGAAAGCAACTGATCAGGCAACTAATTTTCAAAATGCTATGAATAATGATTTCGCATTCACAGTTGATACAACTGCACCAAATAGTCCAACAAATTTAAATATTACAAATGGAACATTAAATGTAAATTATTACGTAAATGCCACTACAATTACTGTCAATTGGGATGAACCAAACCCAATCGGCGATCTGAGTTCTTATAAAGTAGTTTTAGCTACTAATAGTTCTGTTGATGGTATTTCAAATCTTGTAGGAGGCTGTACAAACACTTATAATGTTTCTACATCTGGAGTCAATGGATCAACACTCTCACAAACATTTACAGGCTGTACTTTAGTTAACGGCACCACCTACAAAATATTTTTAACGGCCTACGATCCAGCAAGAAATCCTACGGCACTAGCCGCTTTCCCTTTCACAATTTCAACTGGAGCAGACAAATTTATTTTAACCGCTTTAAACACTACACCCACTGCTGGCACACCTGTTAATTTTGAACTTGTAGCTCAAAAGCCAGATGGTTCGACTGACTTAACTTATAATTCAAATATAAGCGTTAACTTCACAACTACTGCGAGTAGTTCAAGTGGAAAATGTAGTTTTCCAAGTGCAGTACCTGTAGCTCCAGATTTAACGGCTGTTACAACTGGAACTTTCTCTGCAGGATCACTCACATTAAATGTTGCTTTCACAACTGGAACAGCAACATTTTCTGCACGACTTTACAAAGCTGATGTTTCCAAAGTTTTAACAGCAGCAAAAAATGGAGATGCGAGTGTAACAACAGGTACCTCAGCTGGAATTACTGTCTCTGCTGCTGGAAGTTCTTGTACTCGAATCATAGACGATGCTGTAACTCAAACTCTCTTGACAGGTACAACACAAACAAAATATTTAGCAACATCTTCACCAACCCCACTTCCTTTAGTCGCTGGCCTTTTTGATCAATATGGTAATTACATAAGTGTTGACAGTGCAGCTGTATGGACAGGTTCCGGAATAGCAGATGATGCCGTTGTAACAAGTGTTTCAAATTCACTTTCGAATGTTGGTGGTTCTGTACGTATATTTCCTGTGACCAGTAATAATCACTATACGACAACAGCAACTATTTCTTTATCAACTTCTGTAGATAAACTTGTATTTTCTGTTCCACCTGTGACTTATGCCACTGCAACTTGGGACTCAACAACAAAAGATGGTGGTAATCTTAATTTGTTAGCTAATAATTCAAATAGTGTTCTTTTTTATTATAATACTGCAAATGACTCAAGTAGTGTTTGGAGAACAGATTCTGCAAAAAGTTGGTATTCAGAAAGTTTTGGTGCCCATCGTGGAGCACGTGGCGAATTCCCATTGCGGGCAGGTCTTGTTGTATCTGGTGGAACAACTTTAAGTATTATCGACCTTTCAACAAATATGTTATTTATGCGTTTTAATCGTGGATCAAATAATTCTATAAACAGCACAACAGATACAATCACTGCAGTTAGTGCTAGTGAAGGTAAAATTTATCTTGGTTTAAATAATGCTTCAAACTCAGGTTCATTGGTCGTTTTAGATTTTGTAAATGATAAAACGTATCAACTTTCATCCAGTATAAATGTAAAATCCAATTTATCTGCAAGAAACGATGGTGTTGCAAGTTGGAGTGCTGTAAGTGGAGGAGATAATTACTTCGGCTTAACATATGCATCAGATGCCGTAAATTCATTATCAGCAAAACGTATTGGAGGAGTAAATTACGTTGCAATTGCAACAAGTAATTCTTCAGGTAATTCAGGAAACCTTTGGATACTTTCTCCGACCACATTAATAAAAGACTCTGATGTTTCTCATCCTATTACTCATGTAACATTAACAAGCCAGGATTCTGGAAGACTTTATTATTATGAAAAAAATAGAGGATTGAAAATAAAATATTTTGCGTCAACTCCAATTAATGTTGATTTTAGTGATGCAAATTTATTTGATCAATCATCCACTCCTCGTATTATTACTGCTGGAACTGTCTCAGGTGGTACTTTTTCAATAAATGATCTTGATGTTTCAGAGCAATCTCAATTTGATGGTGTTGGTAATACTAATAACACCATTATTTTATCTTCAATAAGAGGACTCACAATATTTAGAGAAAATGTTTCTTCAATATCTTCTTCTGATGTAAAAAATATAGCATCCAAAGGACAAGGTATAACCGGGGCACTTTCAACTAGTCTTCCACCTCCCACTTCTCATAATGGTGCCATTATGTTTAGTGGACTTGGTGCTGATAGTTATGCTTCAACAAACACAACTGGAGTTACAGCGTTAACCAATATCGGAAGTTATGAGTTTTGGTTTAAACCTGAATCAACACTAAATACTGCATCAGCAACAACTCACTTACTATCCCGAGGAACAATTTCTGGTGGTACATTTAGCGAAGGTAGTGTTGGTTTTACAATTAATCCAACAGGCTATACAGGTACGGGTAAACTATCTTTTTGGGTTATTTCAAATGGAACTGCAAACCATGTAACTTCAGGAACAACGACTTGGACTGCTGGTCGATGGTACCACATAGCTGCAAACTTTAATGGAGCTTCAGGAACTCAACTTTGGGTGAATGGCGCAAGCCAATCAACCAATTCTATAAATCTTACATCATTTAATGCTGATGACGGAATGTTATATTTGGGTGGTAACACAACTTCTATACCAAACTTTTTTGGTGCAATGGACGAAGTTCGAGTAACGAGAACAACAATACCAACTCTTTATTCAAGTAGCTCTTTTACTCCTGATTCATCAACACCTTTTGTTGCTGATACAGATACAGTAGTTCTTTACCATTTAAATGAATACGGCGGAATTACTGCAGCCTTTGATACTTATGGAACGACTTTAAATTTAGGCTCAGGTAGCTGGCTCGCAGACAATGTTTATAATACAAATACCCTAGCAGTTGTCGCCTCAACTGCAGATATGTATAAACCCGCAGCAAGTAATCCTGTTGCCATTTTAGAAATGATATCAGCTGGGGCTTGGATTGAACTCCAAAAAGTTGGCTTTTACAATACCAATACAACTTCTAAACCAGTTGAAAATATAAATAATACTGGTGCGACTTATACAAACGTAATTTGGTTTAGAAAAGATGATACGGATGCAAATTACTTTTTAAAGGACTTAATGTTAACTACCAGTTCAAGTATTAAGTTAAACCGAAGATAAGTCTGATCACATTTGCGATTATATGCGAGACATATTCATGCTCCGTTATATTCTTGTTTCTAAGGGGTGATTTGTATCACCTCTTTTTTTACTGCTCATAAACTGTTTAACGACATAGTGGTTTTGAATTAGTTCTTTGAACTTTTAATTTTTCTAGGGAACTTTTAAAAAATATTTTTTCGTTATACTTAAAAGTATTATTATTTTCTAAAGCTTTTATAAATAATTTTTCACCTTCTTCTTCATTCAAAGTTACTACAACATTTGCTAATACTTCGCGAAATCGTACAAAGTTTTTATGGGATATAAACCAATAAATAATCTCCCACCGGGATGTTGGACATAGTCTAGGTATCGAATCAAACATTCGATGTAACAAAAAGTCAGATGATTTTGCATTTGCAATTTCTTGAATTATAGTTTTAAAGTTTTTCTTTAATTCTTTATCTTCAACCTGTATTAAATATGTTAAAGATACAATTCGAATCTCATCTTGATATTTGGGATTTTTTAAAATCTCCAAAACATATGATTGTAAATTTATTTTTTCCGGTAAAACTTGATTTAACATAATTTGTAGAGCGTAAAATAAATCTGCATTTTTTGGATTTTTAACATATAATTTTAATTCTTCTATATATTTTAATTTAGTCTGCTCATCTGGTTGAAACTTAAATAAGCACTCTATTAATATAAGTTTTAATTTATCAGATTTTTTTTCATTTTTTTTATAAACTTCAATTAAAAAATTTTTTCGTGATTCTTTAGTCGAATTATTTGCTAACCCAATTAATGAAGCAAATTTGATATCTTGTTTTTTGGTACTTAAAAATAAGTTTTTTAAATACTCATCAAACGGTTCAAAATCATAGAATCCACTGGCTTTTACAATTTCTAAAAATACTGGGTTATTTTGATCATATATTTGAATTTGTGCTTCAATGAGTGACTTGACTTTTAAATTATTCTCGCGGGCAAGTCTCATAACTGAGTTTATATTTTGACTAGAAATTGTTTTTGAAGCTTCTATTTTTTTTAAATCTTCAGTTAATAGTTCAGTCATTAAACGAGGTTTTGGAACCACAACACTCGCTACCTTAGTGGTGAAAAAACGGCTATAGACTCCGTAAATTCCAAAGCTAAAAAGTATTACGCCAATTAAAAATAAAACAATTTTTAATATTTTTAATTTATCTAATTTAAATTTTTTATGATTGTCACTCATTAGGCACTTACCTTTCGAAGAATACAGAATTGAATCAGTGCTTTTATCTTTTCTTGATATTATATGCAGATCAAATATTCAATGTAATGATTTTTAAACCTAGATTTTAGTCTATAAACGCGAATTCGACAATAAATTTTGTTATTAGCTTGTTAATTTCATAATTCCATCGTCATAACTCAAAAAATTATCTGCGGCTTATCGCAGTGGATAGGCCTCAAAAATTTCCTGCGCTGAAAACAAAATTTATTGTCGAATTCGCATTATAAAACTTTCTGAAACTATAAAATAACTGCTCATGATAAAGTCTGATCGCTTCGCGATTTTATCAGACATAATCATGAGCAGTTATTTTCTTGTTTGTTGGGGGCGATTTTCAATCACCCCGTATTATGAAAATCCAAACTAAAGTTTGTATTTTATTGCTATTGATTATTTGCCTGTAGATCCAAATCCACCCGAACCACGATGAGTATCATCTAAAACTTCAACCAATTGAAACTCTGCTTGAACAACCGGAGTAATTACTAATTGAGCAACGCGCTCTTGATCTTTTATTTCTAAAGGTTCTTGCCCAAGATTAATTAATATAATTTTAACCTCACCTCGATAATCAGAATCAATTGTCCCTGGGGTATTAACGACGGATATTCCATGTTTCCATGCTAAACCACTTCTTGGACGGGCTTGAATTTCGTATCCATTTGGAATCGCAAAAGACAAACCTGTAGGTATTAATTCACGCTGACCAGGTTTCATAATAATTGACTCTCCAAGTTGAGCTCTGACATCAAAACCACTCGCTGCAACTGTTTGATATTGGGGTAATTCACCTTTAAAATGAGGTAATGTTTTAATTTTTAAACCAATTTTTGGATGCATAGACTTTTCTCCTATTTCACAGTTCCTAATAATAATAATGCTAATTTAGGGTTACTAAAATACTTCTCAATATAATTAGCAATACTTTTTAATGACACGCTTTCAATTTCTTGGATTACATTTTCTACTGGTTTATATTCTCGAAATGCCATCTCATTTACTCCTAATGAAGTCATTCGATTCTCAACATCATCAGATCCGAGTAATATAGAGCCTGTAACTTGAGTTTTAAATAACTTTAATTCAGAAGTTGATATTTTCTTTTCTCGCACTTTGAAAAACTCAAAGTGTATGGCTTTAATTAATTTCTCTAAATTCTTTTTTTCAACTGCAGAATACACAGATATAAAACCCGCATCCGTAAATGTATTTAAGGAGCTATAAATTGTATAAGCTAAACCTTTTTTTTCTCTAATGCTTTGAAAAAGTCGAGACGTCATACCTCCGCCAAGTAACGCGTTCACAATAAAAGCCTCAAAACGCATTTCATCTCTAAAGCTTGCTGCAGGAAGCCCCGTCAGAAGATGAATCTGGTCAGATGGTTTTTGAATCATATCAACAAATGGAAAATATTCTACTGTCTTTTGTCCTTTTGATTTTTTTTGTGTTCTAAATTGATCAGCACTAAAGTTTGAAGTTATATTTTTAGAATTAAATTTTTTAGGAAAATAGTATGAAACTTTTTTTACAAGTTCCTCATGATCAATATCTCCAGCACAGCTCACAATGATGTTTGATCCTATGTAGTGAGTACGATAATACTCATAAACTTGTTTTAAAGACATAGAGCTAATGCTCTTTTCAGTTCCTAGGATGGGAAGCCCAAGAGTGCTATTTTTATAAATCCGTTTTAAATACTCATCATATATATGATCTTCATGATTTTCTTCACTTGCTGCAATTTCTTGAAGAACCACAGATTTCTCTAATTCAAAGTCAGATTTTTTTAATTTCATCCCTGTGGTAATATCTGCAAGCACATCCAAACCACGCACCCAGTAATCTTTTAATATCAATGCATGATAACAGGTGTATTCTCTGGTTGTATACGCATTTAATTCGCCACCAACTTCTTCAAGAGCCTTAGCAATTTGAAAAGAACTTCTTTTCTGAGTTCCTTTAAAAACAAGATGTTCTAAAAAGTGTGAAATTCCAGCAGCGTTTTCTGGTTCGTTTCGAGTTCCTGTAGAAATCCAAACTCCAATTGAAACGGCTTTAGTATGGTGGTGAGTTTCACTCACCACTCGAATACCATTATCCAGTATTGTTTTTTTAAAAAAACTCACAAATTATTTTTTTTCTAATAGAGATTTACGAGAAAGTTTAATACGACCTGAACGATCAATATCTAAAACTTGCACATCAATAGTTTCACCTTCATTGATAACGTCAGTTACATTTCTAACTCTTTCTAATGAGATTTCAGAAATATGTAACAGTCCTTGTGTGTTTGGTAATATTTCAACAAAAGCACCAAAATCTGTTATTTTAACAACTTTTCCTTTGTAGGCTTTTCCAACTTCTGCTTCTGCGCAAATTCCATTAATTATTGCTATTGCTTTTTGAGTGGCATCAGGGTTTGAAGACGCAATATGGATTGTACCATTATCTTCAATATCAATTTTAACTCCTGTTTGGGCAATAATATCACGAATTACTTTTCCTCCAGCACCAATGACTTCCCTAACTTTATCAGCTTTAATTTTTATAGTTTCAATTCGTGGAGCATACTCAGAAATTTGACCACGAGGAACTTTCATAACTTTTTCCATTTCACCAAGAATGTGATTTCGACCCTCTTTAGCTTGTCTTAATGCTGTTTCCATCACTTCAAAACTAATAGAATCAATTTTTATATCCATTTGTAATGATGTTATACCTGTTGATGTCCCAGCAACTTTAAAGTCCATATCACCAAGATGATCTTCATCACCTAAGATATCACTTAAAACAGCGACCTTATCTCCTTCTTTGATAAGACCCATAGCTATTCCTGCAACATTTCCTTTTATTGGAATACCAGCATCAAGCAAGGCAAGGGTTGCAGAACAAACTGTTCCCATTGAACTCGAACCATTACTTTCTAAAACCTCACTTACTATTCTTAAAGTGTAAGGAAATTTTTCAAAATCAGGAACAATAGCTTTAACTGCTCGTTCAGCTAAAAATCCATGTCCCACTTCACGACGAGATTGAATACCAATACGTCCACACTCACCAACTGAGTAAGGTGGAAAATTATAGTGCAACATGAATCGACGACTTATTGAACCATTTAATCCCTCTACAGTTTGTTCATCATCAGCTGTACCTAATGTTACAGTTCCTAGCACTTGAGTTTCACCACGAGTAAATAAACCAGAACCATGTGCTCTTGGTAACAAACCTACTTCACAAGATATCGGTCTAATTTGAGTTACAGTACGACCATCAATTCTAATTTTACGATCTAATATCATCTCACGAGCTGATTTGTATTTTAAGTCTTCAATGATTTGTGATAATTCAGCATCTCTTTGTGATTTTAATTTATCGTCAGTGATCGGTGCAATTAATGTAGCTTTTGCCTCAGCTCTTACTGCATCAACAGCAGCATAACGATCTAATTTTTCTTTTATTGATAATGCATTATCAATTTTTGTTTTCAAAAACTGAATAGCATCAGCTTTAAAGCCACCATCAATTTCTTTTACTGAATAAGATCTTTTTGATTTTGAACCCGTTTTTTCCCTAAGTTCATCTTGGGCATTAAATAAAGGTACTAAACTTTGATGACCAAATTTAAGGGCTGCAAGTACATCATCCTCCGACACAAAGCGAGTTTCACCTTCAACCATCAAAATTCCGTTACGAGTTCCAGCCACAATGATATCCATATCTGATTTCTCTAGTTGGATAATTGATGGGTTTGCAACAAACTGTCCTTCTATACGTGCAACTTGTACTGCCGCTGTGGGGCCCTCAAATGGAATATCTGAAATATGAAGAGCTGCTGAAGCTCCAAGACTTGCTAATATTTCTAGTGGAAATTGTCCATCCGCACTTAATGTTGTTGCAACAACTTGAGTTTCTTGTCTGTAATTTTCAGGAAATTTGGGTCGCAATGGACGATCGATTAAGCGTGCATTTAAAGTGGCATCAGTCGTTGGCTTTCCTTCTCGTTTAAAATATCCACCAGGAATTTTTCCTGTCGCATAAAATTTTTCTTGGTATTCAACCGTTAATGGGAAAAAGTCAGCAGTCGATTCTTTTTTTGATGAGACCACCGTGACTAATACTATATTATTTCCGCTAGAAACAAGTACTGAACCATCAGCTTGTCTTGCCATACGACCAGTTTCTATTGTGATTTGTTTTCCACCTATTGATGTTGTTACTGTTGTTTTCATGAATGTAATCTCTTTTCTTTGTACTTAATACTTTGTACGACTTTCCTTAATCTTAATCTTAATCTTAATCTTAATTAAATATATATATTAAAATTCAAAGAATAAAGAATAAATACTTATTATTTATTCTTTAATTCTTTATTCTTATAATACGACGTAAATGACGACGCATGATTTTGTATACTTTGAATCTTAAAGCGATCAAAAGTAATCATGAGCAGTTATTATGAAAATACAAACGAAAGTTTGGATTTTCATAATTCGGGGTGATTAAAAATCGCCCCAAACAAACAAGAAAATAACGGCGCATGATTTTGTCTCGCATACAATTGCGAAGCAATCAGACTTGATCATAAGCAGTTATTTAAAAATTTAAACGGAAATTTTAATGACTCGAAATTTGAAGATAACTTTAAAGTTTTAACAATCTCAAATTCAATTTAAAACTTTAAACTGATCTTCAAAAATTGATATTCATTAAATGACAAACCCCCAATTTGGGGGTTTGTTTAATTCCGATCATTTTATTATTTACGTAAATCTAATTCTTTAATTAATGCTGAGTACTTTTCAACATTTGTTCTTTTTAAATAATCCAAAAGTTTTCTTCTGCGATTTACCATTCCAATTAAACCACGACGACCGTGGAAATCTTTTTTATGTGTTATAAAATGTTTTGTAATGTCATTGATTCGACTTGTCAAAAGTGCAACTTGAACCTCTGAGCTCCCAGTATCTAAAGTTGATCTTTGATGTTTTTTTAAAACTGCTTGTCTTTGATCTTTATTGAGTGCCATTAAACTCCTCCTAAATATTTGTAATTATTAACTAATAAAATCATAACCCTAATTATCGTCATGGCTGTCGATACTCGAGAAACAATTCAAACTTGTGGGGTAGTTCTAATCATGAAAAATTAAAAGGTCAACAAATGACTTAGGAACTTGAAAATATTGAGAATTAAATTGGATATGTTGAATAAATTTTGCATTAGAATGAGTTGTTGTCGCGATACTTAATACTAATAACAAAATGGCAAGGATTTTTTTAGGCTGAATAAAGCCCTGTGAATTCCCATTCTGAACAACTCTCGTTTCTGCCAATAAATTAATTATATGTCTTCTCTCGCGATTATAAAACCCTGAATAATACAATCCATTCCCTATAAATAATTTTAGCTTTTCACCGAGTGCATGAATGACACATTGATGCAAACTAAGACCTAACTCAGGATGATATAAGCTCACAACTTTTAAACCCAACAACCATTGCCCAGGTAAAGCATCTAAAAAATATAAACTTAAAACCTGGTAGAAAAAATTTACAGCAAAAAGTATAATAATCCAAGTCCATGGTATTAAAATTAAAGGACTAACATCGAACCAATTCATTATCACTTTAAATATTAGTGGGATATAAAATATAAATTGAAAAGTCTGATCAATGAGATGAGCGAAAACTCTCCTCTTTGTACTTGCTGTATACATTTTTTAATAACTCCAACGCCTCGGGTTTTGATTTAATACTCCCCTCCCATTGCAAATAAAGCAACTCTTTTAAAAAAGAACCTCGTTGTAAAGGGGGCAAATTTTCCACATCTGTGCCATTTAAAAAAAGACTGGGTTTCACTTTTGCAATCTCAAATTCATTCTTATGATCAGGCAATTGATAATAAAGTAAATTTAACATTAAATTGGACTGACATTCATTTAAAAAATTTAAACGATATCCAAGTCTAAATTTTGGCCATTGCGATACATACCAAGAGACCGAAAGTAGTTCCTTAAATTTTTTAGACTCTAACTTTGAAAGATTAAAATAATTAGAAATATTTTTAAAACTTTTGTCAAACTTTAATCCCCAATTAAAATGAATGTTCATTTTTTGAGAAATTGAACTATGATAAGCAAGATATAACTCTTTGATAAGATTTTCAAAAAAATTATAATAAAAACTCAAAACTAAAAATGATAATAGATCAGCAGGCGAAAATAAATTGATTTTTAAATCATTTAATTTCCCTTCAAAATAAATCTGATTTAGAATTACTTCATTCATAAATTGCGTTTTAATAATTTCTTTATTTATTAATTTAATTTCATTTTTGATTTCAGTTATAAAGTTATCAAACAAAACATCATATACCCCAGATGTTTTTAGGTGAAGTACAAATAAACATGGAGCTCCTGAATTAATCCCTTTTGACAATTCTTGCTTGATTCGCTCAGCACTGACTTTAGGTATTGAAGTGGCCCATTGCTTTATTGAGTTCCAAGTTTCACTTTCGATTTGAAAATCTAACTGAGCTTCAAATCTTAAGGCCCGCAATACTCTTAAATGATCCTGTTGAAAACGCAATTGGGGCGAACCTACAGCTCTTATTAACCTTAATTTTATATCTTCTCTTCCATTAACGAAATCAATAATTATATTTGTTTTTAAATCATAAAATAGCGCATTGATAGTGAAATCTCTTCTTTGAGCATCCAATTCTGCAGACGAAAAAATCACATTCTCAGGATGCCGACCATCAATATATTCCCCATCACTTCGAAATGTAGCAACTTCAAAATGATGACCTTTGTAAATAATTACAACTATGCCAAATTGAATTCCAACTTGAATATTTTTAGGAAATAGTTTGATAATATCCTTAGGAAGAGCATCTGTAACCAAATCAAGGTCATTGATTTCCCGACCAATTAAAAAATCTCTAACTGCTCCTCCGGCAATATAACAACAAAAACCATTTTCCCAAAATTTCTCTGCCACTTGACAAAGGACTTCACCCTTTGGACCTTTAAAAAATGGATTTAAATTTTGAATATTCACAGAAATATTTTTCCTTAAAATTATTTTTATTAATTTAATTTTATTTATGTTAAATTATTTAGTCTAGTTAATTATATTCCTATTATTTAATTTGTATTATAGAATAAATTAAATTGTAATAGTAAGATTATTGTAAGTGATTGAAAATCAAATCCAAAAAATAAAAAAAAAGGTGAATGTTATTGTCTTGTAAAATTGCAATGCAATAAGACTTAATCATATGAAAATATATGGAATTAAAAATGGAAAATAAATTTAGTATAAAAAAACTCAAAACAGATGTTGTTCTCAATAATAAAATGATCTCTAAAAACGAAATCGGAACTGATGTTTTATGGATCGTCGACAAAGTCATATTATTGAAAAATCCAAAATTAAAAGAGTTTTTTTCAAAGCAACTTTATGTTTATAAAGTGAATGCAGGAGAAAATCTTAAAGACATAATCCATTTTCCTAATCATGTTGAAAAAATATTAAAACTAATAAGAGGACTATCCCATCACCACCTTACGCTAGTTGCAGTTGGAGGAGGGAGCGTTGGTGATTTTTCTGGATTTATCGCCTCTACTCTAAAACGAGGAGTTAAATTTATACAGATACCAACAACTTGGTTAGCAGCTATAGACTCATCTCATGGTGGGAAAAATGCTTTAAATGTTGGTCCTTTTAAAAACCAAATAGGCACTTTCTATCATCCTAAAAAAATATTTATCATTAAAGATATACTCACATCACAACCCTATGAGAGATTTACAGAAGCTCTAGGTGAAATATATAAAATGGCATTAATCGATAATAAACCATGGGGAAAAGAATGCATTTGTAACCCAAATCTAACCCCTCAAAACATTGATGTCTATTTGATTCAGGCAATAAATGCTAAATATAAAGTTGTTTTAAAAGATCCGTTAGAAAAACTTGGCATTCGCTTTTTGCTAAACTTTGGGCATACACTTGCTCACGCACTAGAGCTTGAATTTAATATTCCCCATGGTCTAGCGGTGTCTCATGGTTTAAAATTTGCGCTATGGCTTAGTCACGAAAAAAGTTACTTAAAAACAAAAGATTATATATTTATAAAATCAACTCCCTTTTTTATTTTTTTAAATAATTTAACACAATATAAAATATCACAAAAAAAATTCGAAAACTATTTAAGCCAAGATAAAAAGAAAGATAAGAACAATAAAATACAATTTGTGTTTTTAAAAAAAATGGGAAAAGCAACAGCAGCACCAATATCTATTAAAGAACTATCCCAATATTTGATGAAATTTCAAAAATAGCTTCGCGATGGTACGTGACAAAATATGGAAATTTTTTTGTCATGAATCTCTGGGAAGTGATTGAATAATTTAATCTCGACCTCGCGTTTTAATGATGAGGTTGGAGTTTAGTAACTATACTTTTCTTGTAAACATTTTTGGATAAAAGCCATAATCCCCAGTATTCTTTAGGAATAATATTCTTAATAAAATCCAAATTTGGATTTTGAGTTTTTATTAAATCACCATGATTTTTAGAAACTCCAACTAACATTTGAATAGGACTAAAACCAAAAGCTTGAAGATGATACCATATTTTATTTGTATTTGGTGGCACCGCACTTATAAATTCTTCCTTACTCCAAGCAGCCATTACAGAGTGATAAAAGTCTTCATAAAAATATTTTTTACCTTTTAGAAGTGTATTGGCTCCCATCCACTTAACATAACCTTCAGCAAGATCCTTTGTTTTTGGGCGCAATAAATCAAAAATAAAGATAATACCTTCGTCGTTGCAAATCCTCTCAGATTCATTGATCATCTTTTTAAGATGCAAATGAGAGGGAAGATGGTGAGATGCATCTAAGCTTGTTACCAAATCAAAACTTTTATCAATATAAAGATTTAAATTAGTAATATCACATTTAGCAAATTCAATATCATTTCCTTGGTTTTGTAAATTTACATATCGATTTGCAACATCTATCATTGCTTCTGAAAGATCCACTCCAATTACTTTTTTGTATGGGGTATACTTGTTTATTAAAGTTGAACAAATTCCTGGACCAGATCCTAAATTAATAACTTTTAAGTCATGGTTTGCGTTTTTAAAAGATTTATTTGAAATTCTATTAATAAAAAATATGAATAATCCATATACAACACTATAGTTTAATTTCAACGTTGAAGTAAAATCAAGAACAGCATTTTCTTCTGTAGTTAATAACATTGGTTCAATTGTACGCTCTAACTTTTGTCGATTTAATAAAGTACGTATAGAATAGGTTATAAAATAATATAGATAATAAAACATAATTAAATCCTTTTAATATATATCGTATACCAAGATTAATTATATTTTTCAATTAAATCTAGTTATTTATAAGTAAAATTACTTTTCTGGTTACAAATTTACGAACCATAATTGCAATTTTAGAATAATTAAAAAACTTCTTGTAATAAACACTTTTTTTTCGAATTATATTTTCACTAATAAAAAACTATCAAAATGGAGCAACCTTGGATTTTTATTATAGTAATATTAGAATAGTTTTAAATTCTTATTTAAAAGAAGTTCAAAAGAGAAATCCAAAATATTCATTACGGGCTCTTGCTAGAGATCTTGAAATTTCACATTCAACTCTTTCATCTATTATTAATGGCAAACGAAAGCCCTCTGCAAATTTATTTATACGTCTCAAGAAAAAGTTAAAATTTGATGTTAACCAAAAATTCTTTAAAAGTACAAATTATATTCCACTTGATGATCAAATTATCAAACTGACAAATAAATGGTATTTCAACGTATTACTTGAGCTTCCGCTACTTGAAGATTTTAAACCAAATCTTCCATGGATTGCTGCAAGAGTTGGAATACCAGAATCAATTGCCAAAAACTCAATCGAACTACTTAAAAAACATAAACTAATTAAGTTAAAAAAAAATGGTTATTGGACTGCTATACATAAAAATACATCAACAATCGGAAATAAAAATCAAAAATCTATTCAAGATATTAAAAAGTTACAAAAAAGTTTTTTATTTCAACAATTGATTTCTCATGAAATAGATCCAATTGAAAATTGCAGTCAAGTTGGCAACACCATTGCAATCGACCCAAAAGATTTACCTGTTGCTCGTGAAAAAATTTACTCTTTTTTAAGAGAGCTCTCTGATTTTCTTGAAAGAAATACGAATAAACCAAAAAAAGAAATTTATAGACTTGGTATTAGCCTTTTTCCATTAACTAGAAATTGTATTGATTAATTTTGATCGCTTCGCAATTATAGGATTCAAAACTAAATTCGCATGAATTATATAAATTAACAAGTTCAAACAAATAGTTATTATGAAAATACAAACGAAAGTTTGAGTTTTCATAATAAGGGGTGATAGAAAATCGCCCCCAACAAACAGGAAAATAACTGCTCGTGATAATGTCTGATAAAATCGCGAAGCGATCAGACTTTATCATGAGCAGTTATTATGAAAATACAAACGAAAGTTTGAGTTTTCATAATAAGGGGTGATTTTTTATCCCTCACGATTAAAATTCATCAGCATTTCGCGAATTTTATCTTTATGGGTAATATGTAAAAAATGCGAACTATTTTGTAATTCATGAAATTTAATTGATTTTAAACATTTCATGGACTGATATGAATCATCTGAAATGCCACTAAATTTTTCAGCTTTTAAAACATGAATAAATTTTTGTTCTTTATTAAAATGCTCATCTATTTTTTTATATTCTTGACCTTGTTCATCAATTTCATGTCTTTGCAATAATGATTTAAAATTTTTCATTCCAACTTTCCAAATCGCAGGTGGTGCACCCGTTGGATAAGAAATTTGTGTTTGAATTAAAATTCTCAAGTTTTTATCTGGAATATTACTTCTCAAATGGGATTTCATGTCTAACCAATTCAAATTTAAATCAACCTTATTTATGGTCCCCTCAACAAAAGTATACAAAGGTGAGCTCTCAAAACTTGCAAGCCCCACGTCAGTAATTAATCCACCACGAAAATATTTTGGATACTTTATTGCAAAATCGTAAACTACTTTTCCACCAAGACTTATGCCTAAAAAGAAAAAACCTTGTTCATGGTAATACTCATTTATTAATGCATTATATATATCAACAGCTGTTGAATCGTAACTTACTTCATTGAGTATTTCGGGAGAGAGTCGGTTTAAACCTGCATCCCTCGCGATGACAATTGGGTTTATAATTAAAATATTAAAACGATCTTGAACTTCGGGGAGAATTCCGGAAAAATCTTCTGGCCCCCCCAACAAACCTGGAATACAAACTAAAACTGGTCCATTTGGGTTTCCAAATTTAATAAATTTGCTTTCTTCTGTAAGTTGTATTTCCATAAAAATATTTTCCTTAAAAAGATAAACTTAACATAGATTAACTTAGAAGAGTTTTTCCACCATCAATAATTATAGTTTGACCAATAATTTGTTGTGAATAGGGTTGACATAAAAATTCAACGACATGTGCTACATCTTCAGGAGTTGTTAAGCTTCCAGTTGGAGTTGCTTCTGTTGACTTTTGAATACGTGTTTCTTTTTCAGGAAAAGCATCAACTGCATCGGTCAGTACTAATCCTGGACATACCATATTTACAGAAATTCCCTCAGGAGCAAATTCATAAGCATAATGCCTAAATAAAGATTCAAGAGCTCCTTTAGAGGCTCCCACTGCTGTGTAATAAGGAATTACTCGAGTACCACCAGAGGATGTTATACCAACAATTCTTGAGCCTCGACACATTTTTGGTTTTAAATTTAAAATCAATGAATGAATCGCAAAAACATTAATACTAAAAGTCCAAGCTAAATGTTTCTCTGTCAGTTCAGTTGCTGGGCGATGAACACCACTCGCTGCTGAATGAATTAAAAAATCTATTTGAGAAGCGTGGTCATTAATTTGTTGGTAAACTTCTTTTGATTTTTCGGGATGAGTTAAATCTCCTCGAATTGTTGTGAGATTTAAATTATTAGAGAGAGCCTCTTTTTCCAATTCATCGGCAGCTTCACGATTTCGAGCATACAATGCAATAACTTTCGCGCCTCTTTGAGCTAGATGGAGTGAGATTGCTCGCCCTATTCCACGTGTTCCACCTGCAACGACAGCAACTTTATTTTTAAAAGTTAAATTTTGATTTATCATGACAAAGGATCTCCTAAACTTCGGCCACCATCAATGGTGTGCACTTGTCCGGTAATATAACTTGAATTATTCCCACATAAAAACTCAACCAACGCCCCAACCTCTTCGGGCCTTCCAACTCGACCTACTGGAATTTTCGAACGAATATTTCCATTATTATCAGCTTCAACTTTTTTAACAAATTCTTGAGTCATGGGGGTATCAATTAAACCAGGAGCTATAGCATTAACTGTTATACCTCTATGGGCAACTTCTAAAGCCAGTGTTTTTGTAAAACCTTCTAATCCAGCTTTTGCAGCGGCATAATTTGTTTGGCCTCGTTTAGCAAAACGGGCGCTAATTGAACTCATATTTATTATTCGACCATATTTTGCAACATTCATGGCCTTAAGACAGAGATGACTAAGCGCCATTGGAATAACAAGGTGTTCTTGTATTAAATTTTGATGATCTTGAAAATTTGAACCTAAAAAAATTTGATCTCTCAATTTACCAGCAGAATTGACTAAAATAAGTGGTGGTTTTTGAAAATGAGATTTCACTATATCATATAAGTTCTTTGCATCATTGTAGTCATTTAAAGGTTGTTGAAAAATTTCGACTTTTACATTTGGAAATTGTTTTTGAAGTTCAATTTTTGCATGATTTGCTTTTTCTGTATTGCTCGCAAAACTTAATGCTAAATCATATTTAGGTGCTAATTTGCATGCAATACCAAATCCAATACCAGAAGTTCCACCGGTAATTAGAGCTAATTTTTTTGGACTAGCATCAATCATAATTGACCTCTACACTTTTTCAAAAACAATACATGCATTTTGTCCACCAAAACCAAATGCATTACTTAAAACATATTTCATATTATGACTTCGTTTAACATTTGGAACATAATCAAGATCACATTCAGGATCTGGAATTTCATAATTGATTGTCGGTGCTATGATTTGTTTTTCGAGCATAAGCAAACAAGCAACAGCTTCAATTGCACTTGATGCTATTGTCGCATGACCAATTTGTGATTTCAGAGAACTCACAGGTATTTGATACGCTTTTTCGCCAAATAATTTTTTTATGGCAAAAGTTTCTAAGCGATCATTGAGAGGGGTGGATGTACCATGGGCATTAATATAATCTATTTGTTCTGGTTCTATATTTGCAGATTTAATTGCAGACCGCATAGCTTCAATCACACACAATCCATCATCTCGCCCATCTGTAAGACGAAAAGCATCACTTGTGTTACCATAGCCAACAACTTTACCTAGGATTTTTGCACCACGTGCTAATGCCGCTTTTTTTGATTCTAACAGCAATACTGCAGCACCTTCACCTCTTACAAAACCTGACCTGTTTTTTGCAAAAGGTTTACTTGCCATTGCTGGTGAAACATCTTCTGTGGTCACTGCTCCAAGTAAAAAGAAATTTAAAAAATTACTAGGCTCACATCTTGAATCCACGCCACCCACAAGACATCGTTGTGATTGCCCAGAACGAATTTTTTGTAAAGCCACTCCAAGTGTTTGGTTTCCAGTGGCACATGCAGAGTTAATCGAAATTAGTTCCTTCTCAGGAACCCCTGCAAACCCCATTGATTTCATAACTTCATTAAAAATGATTAAAGAGGACTCAGACCTTGTCACCAATGGAATAAACTTATCACCATGAACACCAGACTTTAAAAAATGAGTAACCAACTCAAAACTAACTCCATCTGCAGTTCCATAAATTATTGAATCAATGGGTGTAGTATTTGGTACTTCAGCAAGTGCACGCTCAACTGCCAAAGCTGTCATTAACCAACTTTTCAGTAAAAATTCATTTTCTTTACCTTTGAAATAATTACTTTGGTAAAGCGTATCACGAGGAACCATTGCCGCATAGGGTACTGGAAAGCTCGAATGAACCATAGAATCTCGAATAGAAACTACTCCAGAATCTCCAGCAAACATTTTACTAGAAAACTCTTCGATAGTCGAACCAATCGAGGTAACTAAACTGTAAGAGGTGACAACAACTTCTTCCATATATAATTATTTTTTAGCTTCTATAAATTGAACTAAATCTTGAACTTTAACACTTTTCATATCTGAAACACTATTGCCTGAATTTGCTTTAACAAACTCTGCAACTTCTTTAAAATCAATTTCAAGACCAAGAGCTCCTTCTAATTCAGAACTCACATCTAAAAGATCAATACTTTCTAAGCCTAAATCATTCATTAATTTACTATCTAATGTTACACTTAAAGATTGATTATTTAATACATCCTTAATAGCTTTTGATACTTCTGTTAAAATTTCTGTTTGGCTCATTTTTCCTCCAATTAAATTAAATATTTTCTTATATTAATTTTCTGTATTTTTACTATTTTATTTTTAAAATTTAAATCAATCTATAAGTAGATTGATAATTTGATCACTCACTCCATAATTATTTTTTTTATTTTCTTTGAGTAAATCACTCCAGGGTGTTAATGCAGATTTATGATCTCGCACTAAAACCATTGCAGCAGCTCCCTCACAGAGTCTTCGTTCGGGGTGTTTTAGTTGTGACCGTTTTACAACTAAGTAATCATCAAAGGCATGAGCCGTACAAACTAATGCTGCTTCTACAACTCCTTGTTGCAAATCAATTTCAGCTTGTTCAAGAGCCTGAATTCCCCCTTGTTCACTATGAGTATAGACATTCATAATGCCTTGAATATTTAAAAAAATACCTAATTGTGCCGGTACTAAATTAGGTAATTGTTTTAAATACATTTTGGGGTTTCTTAATTTTCTGTACATTTCCGCAAATTGTTCAGGAGAAGCGTCTAACATTTTTAATGTTGTTGGAGCATCAATTGGCCCATTTTCAACAGCACAGTAAATTCCAACAGAAAAAGGGTTTTTTAATAAATAAGGTTTTAAAACTGTTTCTTCAATCCCAGTGCATATATGTGATAACAATAGAGCTGCACGGCTCATTGAGCGAAATGCTCTTGGATCTTTTAATACAATACTTTGAGATTCAATAGGAACTTTTAAGGTATTTGGTAGGCTATCCTTAAAGCTTGGATCAAATAGTTCTTCAGATTCATCTGAAGAACTATTTGGAGTTATAAAATTTTTCCAGATTACATGACTCATAATTCACTAAACCCTTAATTTATTATTGGCTTTGATCTTCAAGCTCTTGTTTTTTTAACCACTCCTGGGTCACCCCATCAAAGTTTTCAGACTGTAAATGAGTTCTTGGTAAAAAGGCAAAAAGAATTTCAGCACTTGATACTTTTAAGCCATCGACTTCAATATAACACTCCGCCGTTCCATATTGTTTCGCAATTTTAGTTATTTGAGCATAAATTTTACACTGATCCCCAGGATTTATATTCCGATAAAATTTTGAATTTTTAACTGAACCTAGAACTGGTAATATTAATGGGTTTTTAATGGCAATACATTTTCCAGCCATTTGCGCCATCATTTCTATTTGTAAAACACCAGGTACAATAGGAAACCCAGGAAAATGATCCATAAAAAATAATTCCGAACGTGAAAAACATTTAATACCTACCGCAGAAATTCCTGGTTCACATGAAATAATTCGATCTAGAAATTGCCATCTCATAACTCAATATTCTCCATATTAAGGTTGTATACTAAATCTTCTGCAAAAAATTGTTCATTTTGCTCATGCTGAGAATATACATTGTAGATATAATCAGTATTTTCTTGAATATAAATTCCAAAACAAACTTGATCAGTTATTAAAACAAAACCCTCACCGTTACAACTCGAAGGATTATTTATATCTATTGAGTAATTATAAATATTGGGCTTAATCTCTTTTATACTTGTCACAGCTATTTCACTTATAACATTAAAATTATTTTTTTTTGAAATAGCTTTAAACGCTGATTCTTTTGCAACCCATGCAATTGATGGATGCAAAAAAGGGAGTTCCTGAACATCCCTGACATTTGAAATACGCCGAAAAACCTGTGAATTCACACGCTCGACCCCTTCAACATCAATTCCAACTAAAAAGGTTTTGTCGACTAATGCATAGCCCCCAATTTCTTTACAATGAGAAATAGAAATATGGCACGCGGGATGTTCAGGAACTAAGTTTAAATCTAAAATAGAATTTTTAAAATGAGATAATATACCAGGATCAGTTGCTAATATTGCCTCACGAATATGGGATCTATAATTTTCATATTTAGAAGACCACTCACGATGAAATTCAAATTTAAAAAAAGAAACTCGCTCAAATAGTTCACTACTTAAAACTTCATTTAAGAAATAATTTATTTCCCGATGAATATTAAGTTCAGACACAAGACTTTCAGGACTATACCATCTCAAGATGCTATTTGGTAAAACATTTATTCGATTAAAATCATCATTTTGCCATAACATTTGTAATTCTGATAATTTTATTTTTCCATTACTGGTTCGGGGAAATCGATTTAATAATACAATATCTTTAGGATAAAAACTGTGGGCCTTGAGTTTATTTTCGAAATCTCTAAAAATATCATTCTTATGAATTTCAAAAACTGACTTGAGTGGCTCTATTTCTAAAAAAAGAACAATTTTTTGTGTCAAACGCTTTTTGTCATATACAGCTAAACATTTGGCTGATTTTACAAGTTGTGAGAATTGCAACGCTAAATTTTCAAAAATGGAACCGGCAATACGTTGCCCACTTATTTTAAAAACACCATCCCGACGGCCTAAAACAATGAGCTGTCCAGCTTCATTAAGATACCCAAAATCACCGGTAGGAAAAAATTCATTTTCATGACCAACCATAACATTAGGTCCTTTAACATAAATCTCACCCTGATCACCTTCAATTTTCAACTGTACAAATGGCAAGGGATGCCCAACACAATTTGTTGTAAAATCTGGATCACGGCTATCGATCATTGCGACTCGTATTGCTTCAGTCAGTCCATACCCTTTGTAAATTATTGCATTTGGAAATAATTCCTGGGCCATTTTAACGTATTCAGGTAAGACTGGTCCACCCGCTAATTGTACATGCTTAACATGTACAGCAGAAGGAAGATTTTTTTTCTTTCTTTGTTCCCAACACGTCTGTAAAACATCACCAATAAGAGCAAGCGAAGTACCCTGACTTTCGAGTATTAAAGAATATAACTTCATATAATTTAATCGCGAATTTATAAAAATTGAACGAGCTCCCAATAAAAGCGTTGGTATAAATTGAGTATTTAAAGACATACTAAAACAAATTGGTAAGACAACTGTTGCTACATCTTTATCAGTTAATTTAAAATAGGAATTTAAATAATCTGCTGTAATTTCTATACCCTCAGCTGGAACTGGAATAGGCTTAGAATCACCGGTTGATCCCGAAGTATATAAAACAGCAAATGTATCTTTATTGGAATTCAAATTAACTTGAACTGATTTATTTTTGAATGAAATAAGTTCTTCGGATAAAAAAGAATCTGTTATTGTAGCAAAGCGATCTAACTTCATAACTGAGTGAAAAAAATGTATTGAAGTTTTATTTTGCTTATGATCCGTAATATTAATTTTTGTTAAAAGTGAGTTTTCTAAAATCAAGTTTTCAAGATTTTTATTTTGAAAAAATAAATAGGGATTATCTTCGCTCACATCAATATAATTTACTAATACAGGAATATGGCCAGACAAATAAGTACATATAATAGTTAGTGCAAAAACCCCTTGATTCGGAAAACACAGAGCTATTCGAGACCGTTCTGGTAATTTTATAAAATACTTATTATTCAATAACTCAAAATGATCAAGGATATCACGGCCTGTCCATTTTACAGCCTCATCTTCGATAAGAACAGCATCTACTTTTATTTTTAAAATTTCGAAAAGTCTTTTTTTAAAATCCAATTTAAATCCTTTAAATTCTTTAAATTTTTTAAAACAACAAGCCAATTAAAAATAGAAGTCAATTCTTTTGACCACTTCTACTTACATAACAAAATAAAAAATGTCTAGTTCTTATACAGACAATTGTTTTTTTTGTAATTCTATAAATCTAATACCATTTTCCGTCAGCCACTGAGAAGTATTTACAGGGTAAATAAATATTTTATTTTCTTTTTATAAATATACTTCATTATTTTAATATTAAATTTTCTTTTTTAAAAACGACTCCCCCTGAACACCTTCAATTGCATCCTAATAATTTTGATTTTGACTGGGATAATTGGTTGTGGCAACTTCGTTCATCTTTAAAATCTAGAACCGATTTTGAAAAATGGTTTACATTAACACCAGAAGAAAAAATTATATTCTCTCAAGATAAATCAGAATTTAATATCAGATCAACACCCTATTATTCAGCGCTTGCGACAGATCACCCTGAAGATCCCATTCGAAAAATACTAATGCCACATGCACTAGAATTTGATGATGGCAATCAAAGTTTAGAAGATCCATTAAACGAAAAAAATAATAACCCCACATCACGTATTATTCATAGATATCCCGATCGCGTGCTTTTTCTAATAACAGATATGTGTAGTGTGTATTGTCGTTATTGCACGAGGAAATATTTTACAGGTCATGAACAAAATTTATTAAAAAAAGATGAGTTAAATAATGGATTAAAGTATATTAAAAGTCATCCCGAAATTCGTGAAGTAATTTTATCTGGTGGTGACCCCTTAACTCTTTCAACTGAAAAATTAAGTCAAATTTTATTTGAAATAAGAAAAATTGATCATGTTGAAATAATTCGAATTGGCACTCGAATGCCTGTCGTCTGTCCTATGCGTGTGGATCTTGATTTAGTTAAAGAACTTAAAAAATATAAACCAGTTTTTTTAATGACACACTTTAACCATCCTCGAGAACTTAGTCTTGAAGCTGCTAATGCACTTGAGTTATTTGTCGACAATGGAATTCCAACTTTTAATCAAATGGTTCTTTTAAATGGTGTAAATAATCATGCAGTCATAGTTAAAGCCCTTTCTCGGCGATTGTTGTACTTGCGCGTGAAACCTTATTATATGTTTCAGTGTGATCCCTCTCGAGGTACAGATCATTTACGAACAACAATTGAAGACTCAGAACAAATACAACGTGAGTTGTGGGGCAAGCTTTCTGGGCTTGCACTCCCACAACTATCAATTGATATTCCCAACGGAGGTGGCAAGGTGGGCCTCACTCCTAACTTTGAAGTTTCCAGAAATGAATCAGGTAGATCTTACCAGGGGTGGGATCAAATTACTGCAGAGTACATTAACCCTAATCCCAAAAATATTTTAAAACCTATTGATATTGATACTTATAGTAATGAAATATAAGTAGACTTAATTTTTATATCATCACATGATTATCTTATGAAGAAAAAAGTTATTTTATTCATAAGATATTTACAAAAGTATATTTTATATATTTTAAGTTTATTAATATTTTTATCAATAATGAATTTTTTTTGCGTCTTATTTATAGAGAATTATGAAAAAAAACAGGCCCCTTTATTATTTGAACAACAAATTCTAAAACTAAACCAATCATTATCTGCACATTTGCAAATTTCTAATATCCAAGATTTTTTAAATTCATTTTCATGTGAAATATATAGAGATAACGATAATATTCCACATATAAAAGCCCAAAATAAATATTATCTCTACACTTGTCTAGGAATCATTCATACCAGGGATCGTGGTACTCAGATGGATCATTTAAGAAAAATGGCCTATGGTCAAAAATCATTAATGGGTGGATTTGAAGATATTAAATCTGATTTTTTTATGCATCTTATGGGATTAAAAGAAAAATCCATTGAATTAAGTCAAAATCTAAAAACTGAACATTTAAAAATATTAGAAGCCTACTCTTTAGGAGTTAATTTAGGGTTCAAAGAACAACTCAATAATCGTTCAGGTTATGAGTTTGAAATATCTAATTTAACACCATCCCCTTGGCAACCATCAGATACTATTGCATTGCTCTTACTACAATCTCTTGAACAAACTAAAGATAATTTTTTAAGGAAAATTGATGAACAAAAATGGATAACACATTTTGGTTATGAAAGAGCAAAATATTTATTTGCAAAAGAAAATATTCCTTGGCTCACTACAATTTTAAAAAATGAAGAAATACCAAATATTTCAAACAAGCAATCAAGCAACTTCAATTTAAAAACTAATAATAGCGATATTAAAAAATTAGTTAATTCTAATAGTAAAGGGAATTTAGTTTTAAATAATATAGAAAATAAAATAGAAAATTCTTATCCCAGTAAAATTGACATTAATCCAAAAGAAGATTGGGGAAGTAACAGTTGGGTTATTGATTCTAAATATACCTTAAATAATCGTCCACTATTAGCAAATGATCCTCACCTGAGTCTAAAGCACCCCCCTTTTTGGCACCTATCTCATCTTGAATCTGAAAATGATAAAATAAATGTTTTTGGTTCAAATGTTCCAGGAATTCCTGTTTTTGCAAATGGTTCAAATTTAAATGTCAGTTGGGGAATTACAAATTCTTATTTGACTGCTGGACAACTCTATTTAGTAAATGACGAAGACTTAACTAATTCTAAATTAGAAATTACCAATTATAGACCTTTAATATGGATAAAAATGGGTCCATTGAGAATTCCATTTTTCTTTAAAACATATTCACGAGTATTAAAAAAATGGCCAATTCTTCCCATGCCAATTCAAAAAAACTACCAAGCCATTTACCACTGGAGTTCGTTAGATCTGAAAAGTGAAGATATGTTTTCTTTTTTTGATTTATTACAATCTGAAAGCGCTTTTGAAACAGATAAAGTTTTAGGCAAAATATTTCTCAATAGCTGGAATTTTGTATTTGCAGACACAAAAGGAAATATAGGTTATCGAAGTACTGGATTAATTCATAACTTAAATCAAACAGAAAATTATAAATTTGGAATTCCAACAAAAACAGCATCTGAGTTAGAGTTTCAATTGACTCAACCTAAATACCTTTCACCTACTGAAATGCCACAACTTCTAAATCCCTCAAGAGGATTTATTGTTACCGCAAATAATAGTCAATGGTCTTCTTTTAATTCAAAAGCTCCAACTCCAATAGCAGAAAGTAGTAATTCAGAATTTAGAGCTTATCGAATCGAAGAGTTAATAAAACTTAATTTAAAAAAGCACGACTTAAAATTGACACAAAAAATTCAGTGTGATGTTCAGGCTCAAGATGCTAGAGTTATTCTACCTTTAATGATGAAAGAATATAAGCAATATGAATCGCGACTTGAAGATATAAAAGTTTTAAATCTTTTTGAAAATTGGAATTATAATACAAATGTAGATTGTAAACCCTGTTTTTTATATCGACGTTGGATGGATTTAATTTATAAAAAATATGATCTTAATGTCCTAGCATTATTTAAAATAGTTGAAACATGGGATAAACCCAATAAAGCAAATGCCAGGTTTCAATCAACATTAAATTATAAAGATTTATTTTTAAATGAATTAGTTAATGCACATAAAGAATACCTTGATTATAATAAAAACAATAAATCAATTTGGGGCCAAGTTCATATCAATGAATTTAGCCATCTTTGGGGTGCAAAATATAAATCGCAAACCTATATACCTACTTTTGGTGATGAACAAACAGTTAGCCCAGGAACCTCCGAATGGAAAGATGGTTATTATAAACACAAATCTGGGGCCTCGCAAAGATTGATAGTAGAAATGACAACTCCACCACAAGTTTACTCAATCCTTGCAGGAAGCAACTTAAATATTGAAAATCCAAATCTAAATGCTCAAAATGAAGAATGGTATTTATGGTCGCAATGCCAATTAAAAAAACGTGAATTTCCTCTTGATTGGTCAAAAGTGATTCCTAAAACCACTATATTAAATGCTTCAACTTTTAAATTGGGAAAATAGGTAAACGGATATGAAATTTTTTCGTTTAATATTAATACTATTAATAAACATAAGTATTTTAATAAATTCATCATGCACCAAAGAAAAAATCATTACTCCCACTCTAGAAAAATATAAGGAAGATACTGAGCTCATGTTAAATATTTGTAGTAAATTTCAATTGGAATTAGATCCTAATAAGCTTCACAAAGTTGCAGTTTCAATGCAAGAATCTAGGGTAATAAGCTGTGCTAATTTTAATAATGAGTGCAATATTTATGGTGATTTTTTAAATATCGCAGTAGAAGTTTCTAGTGATGGAATTATTACCCATGAAGAAAGAAAAAAAATGGAGTTGCAACTACTTAATTTAAAAGCTGCAATAAAAGAAGGGTTATTTTTGCTTAAAACTGCTCATGATTAAGTCTGTTAGCTTTGCGATTCTATGATATAAAATCATATGTTGTTATATTCTTGTATATTTGGAGTGAATTGTATTTATGCTTTTTATTTTACTAATTATTATTATTTTAATTACTATTAGTACTATTAAATTAGGATCCATTGAACTTAATTTTAATCAATTAAAGCTCTTGAGAATTTTATTTCCATCTTGGAGATTTTTTGAAGGTTTAACTCCAATTCCAAAAGCGCAGTATAAATTAAAATTTAAAAACAATACTGAATCAGTTTGGATTAATCTTGATTTTCATTTTAATACTAAATTCAATATCTTTAAAAATTTAATTCATAATCCAATAGGTAATTTAGCAACAACATATCAAGTACAAATTGAGCAGTTTTTAAATGATCTGGCTGAAAATAGTTTAAATGATGAATTTTATATTGAAAAACTAGCATCATTTAAAATAATTAATTCTTTTATACTAAATTATATCATAATCCATCATCCAGCTGACGAGGTTTTATTTTATGATTTTAAAATTGGAGTTTACGAATTTAATTCAACTCATTTTGAATGCTCACCTGAATGGAGCGACTCACTTTTAGCTGAAAATAATTCTCTTAAAAATTCTTCAACCCCTAAGTTAAAAATAAACTATTTATGAATTGGAATTTTATTTCTTTGAAAATGAACGCTCACATCCTATTTGATTTGACTCGATATTTTTTAATTTGTTCTTTATTAACCCAAAGTTTTGAAATGCTAAAAATTGCAAAAGTTTTACAAAGCACAACACACCCTTGGAATTGGAAAAATATTAAAACTGATTTTGAAATATTTCCCATTTTCATTAAAATGTTTTTTGATAAAATTTATTCTAATTCATTCGAGAATGTGATTTATATACAGTTAGCAACATGTTTTTTTCTTTTATTCTTTTTAAGTCCTTATTTGATTTTAGTATTAATAAGTACTACTTTATTAATTTGCTTGCGTTTTAGAGGTGTATTTAATGGTGGAAGTGATTACATGACTATGACCGTACTATTAGGTTTACTTATAAGTAGCATAATAACTTCATCTATTGATTTTGGATTAATTTATATTGCTATACAGTCAATGCTTTCGTATTTCATAGCAGGAATTGTAAAACTTAAAAATCCTCAGTGGCGAAATGGATTAGCATTAAAAACTTTTTTAAAATATTCAAATTATTTTATTCCAAATTTTATTAAAACAAATTCTGAAAATAAAAAAATTATACTATTCAATACATGGTTAGTAATTTTTTGGGAATTCACTTTTCCTCTAGCATTATTAAATATTAAACTATTAACCTTATATTTAATAATTGGTTTTTTCTTTCATATTACAAATTTTATAAGTTTTGGCTTAAATAGATTTATCTGGGCCTGGTTAGCAAGTTATCCAGCACTTTTTTATATTCATTTAAAATTAGTTCACTAATTAACAACTTCCATTTATCTTAATCATTGTAAAAAAATATTTAATGTCGAACTCTAGTTAATACTTATTAAGATGTTTAAAAAATTCTGAAATCCAAGTGTTAAAGATGATCGATGTATCAATAAAATCTAAATTCCAATTTTGCATTTTATCTTGTGGGCGATTCCATACTCCACAAGCAGAAATAAATTGAAAAGGTGATAAATCATTCTTAACATTAATTGCTAAACCATGATAGACCCAATAACTTTGCACTCTTAATCCAACTGAAGCAATTTTACCTTTTTTTGTAAAAACGCCACCTTCTTTGAAATCAATAAAACAATTAACATTAAATAATTGAAGAGTGCTTTCCGTAGTTAATAGTAATATCTCAACGTACTTTTTAACTCCTAAATTAAATTTTAATAAATCAAATTGAGGATAAATAATCAACTGTCCTTCATTATGCAATGTGAGTTGTCCTCCTCGATCAGTTTCAACGATAGGAAAACTAAATTTTTGCAAGCTCTGAGCACTTTGATTAATATTAAAATTTTTTACTTCTCGTCGCCCAACAGTTACAACCAATGGATGCTCTAAACCCCAAATAACAGAAGTTTTATTTTTATGGTTTTCTTTCTGGCCTTTAAATGCGACTTCATATGGAACTACTCCCATCCACTCATAACTTAACATTTAATATAAACCTCTTTGAATCTGAAAAAGATTCAATAATGCAAAATTATGAATTAGACCAGAAAAAAGATTTTATATTTTACCTGTGACTATTGATATAATTCCACAAGATCATTTTCTTGAAATCCCGCGCCAGAATGAACTACTGCAATGGCTCCATCTTGTCCAAAATAACTTATGACTTCAAGAGTGCCTTTCATATTTCCAGGAGCTTTTCCAATTGAGTCTCCAGATTCAGGATCAAATATTTCTTCACCCTTTTCATCAAAAACTCGCAATAAGTCTCCAACTTGAAGGCCCGACATTCGACCTACATTAAGATATATTCGATCTCCTTTTACAAGAGCTAATCGTCCATTCCATTTAAATTGGCTCAATGTTTCTTGCATCGGAATAATCAATTGATCAATATCTAACTTTACTAAGTCACTTAATACTTCTGGTTGAGGAGGAAGATGGGTCCGCTCACCCTCTCTGATCAGCCACTTTAATTCTTTGTCTGAAGTTTTATTTTTTACTGAACGACTCCAAATTTCTTTTTTTCGACGGGGATCATAAATTTTAATATTGATTGAAACTTCTTTTTCCCATCTCAATGTACGAACTATACCAACTGGATCTATACTTTCAATCTCTTTTGGATTTTCTAAAAAACCTTGAACAACGATTGCCACTCCTTTTTGAGAGATATAACTTAAAAGTTTATCCCAATCTAGAAAAGAACGATTAAAATTTAAATTAGTTATATTTTGAGATTTATCTTTTAAAAGGTCAGTTTTTAAAAAATTTTTAAACTCAATTCCAATTTCTTCAGGCGTAACTAGAACATAATTTTCGGTGAGAGATATTTGCTTATTAAAATAATTTGTAGCCTCGTACTTTAAATCAACTGTCACTAATTCAGACTGAACCTCCCAAGGCAAAATTAACATTCTTTGCTTTAGTTGATCTTGAATGGGGCGAGCTTGAAATGGAATATTTTTTGTAACAGCTTGTTGGGATGACCAATTTCTATGACTTACATCTGCACAACCGTAGTTATTAATAATTATAAAAGTAATAATTATGACATAAAAAGTATTCATAAAATTCAAAGATAACCTCCAAGAATATAACTGCTAATGAAGACGTCTGATCTCTTCGCGAATTAAACAGACTTCATCATTAGAAGTTATTTTATAAATAAAATTAGGTTGCAGGAAATCATTTCTAAAATTATTTAATTAGCTGGACTTTTGACTTAAGAAATATTTTTTTTGATTAATTTTGATTAATTGACACAGCTTCAACTGGTAGAGGTTGAAGAAAGCCAAAGTTAGGCTTTACTCCCCATTTAGCTAAATTATTTATTACATTATGACGATATTCTTTGCTTAAGTTATAAGGATTATAAGAAACACTTCCAATATAAGCATCTGCAGTAAATGGGTTTTTTAAATCAAAAGAGTCTTTTGCTAACCAAGATAAATTTAAATTAACAATATTTCCATATAAAATAAATGCCACTTCAATAAATAATCCTTCACAAGAAATTAACTCACTTATATTCAATGTGGGCCTACCAAAAATTACACTTACTGTTGCATAATTTGCATTGGCAATATCAGCCAAAGCTCCTCGCCGAGGAGGAATTTTGTTTTTTGAATTTAACCTTGCTGTAATCCAAAACAGCATTTCAACTTTTTCTGGTCTTACTTTGTCACTGATAACTTTTTCTGGTTCATAAATATTTGATGTCACAACTCTATTAAAATCTTTTGCAAGTAACCCACCAGCAACTTTAATATGTGCTATTTTAGAAAATTTAGAACTTAAAACATCCTTTGCACTTTTTTGTACAGCAACAGCTAAATTATGTTTTAAATGAACACCGCCAACTATTCCCTTAAAACGAAGTTCATCTTCTGGTGGTCGATGAGATTTTATAAATTTATTCATTCCCAAAATAATTTTCTCTGTTATTTTATTTTTTTGTTCAATTGATAGTTGAAAATCTGGATTTTTTTTTATTTCTTCGGCAAATTCTTTATGCAAACTTTCTAAATCAGGTTGAATAATACCTATTAATTCATCTTGATAGGCTAAAGCACTCGTCTCTGCAATATTTAAAGCAGTATCAATTGCTTGACCGACAACAAAACCTTGAATAGTCTTTGGAATTATTTCCCCTTTTGATTCCATTAAAAAATCAACAAATTCAGAAAATGTTGTCATTAGTTCATTTGTAATAGGTTTATTACTTTTTAACTCATTCAAAGCCGTATCGATAACCATCTCTTCACTAACTGGTGAAATATTATTAACTTCTGATATCAATGAAGCTACGAGTTCTCCTGGATTTATCTTTTTATCTTTTCCAATAGTAATGGAATCTTTATGATCATACTGATTTTGTTTTCCTGAGGTTCTATGTTTAGAAGTAATAATTATATCCCATGGATTTGTAATTGGGGATGTTTGGATAAGATAATCCCCCTTTTGCTCAAAGTTTATTAAACTTTTATCAACTTCAAACTCTTCTGCACAAACTGGATTTTTATCACTTTTCAAAGTATCTGCATTAAGAAGTTCAGAACTAACTATAACTAAAAAAATAAAATTAAAAATAAAATTAAAAATAAAATATTTTTTTTTGAAATTAATCATCGAAAATCCTAATTGCAATATTGTATACAAAAAAATGAATCCCAAATGTTTATATCATTTTTTAAGCTAAAAGTAAATTATCTATTATATAACTTTTCGACGATAGTGTTACATTTTACCTGAGTCAATTCGCTTTAAGAAAAACAAATTTAGTCACATTGTAAAAAATAATAACAGGTGAATTTAATCCTTCAATTTGATATTTTAGATTTTTACGAATTAAAATATATTTTCTTTTAAAAAGGGATACTAAAATGTTAGATATTGCAAACAAAATAAAAATTACTTCAACAGATTTATTACCTGTCATTAAGAAATCAATCAAGATAACAATTGCGACTTCTATTATTAGCTCTGCATTTGCAACAACCTCTAAATCCAACTCTGAATCTAAATATGATTCCCGTGTTGTTATGGAGCTAATTAAGTCTGCACAAGCAACATTTGATGCTGCTAATGAATCAGCTCAACTTTTAAAAGAAACGCAAAGCATATTAAATCAAAATATCTCCCAACCTCAAATCGTAAAAATTCACAGTGATAATAAAAATAAAATTGATTTTTATATGACCAATGATTTTTATATTGCAAATGTTTTAGATGATGAATCTTCAATACTTTACAATTTTAATATGGCTATGTCTGATTTCAATTTAAAAGCATCTGATTTTTTTACTCCAGCAGCTGAAGTCTATTATTCTACACCTTTATCAATAATACGATTTCCAATCCAAGGCGCAAAGAATGCTTTAAAAAATATAAGTGAATTTATTGTTGGTTTAGTTTCAAACTTATTTTTAGTGGGTCGCCCAAATGATGCTTTAACGATTTCAAAACGATTTGCAATAAATACTACTCTTGGTTTAGGTGGATTGTACCCTGCTGCTGATAGATTAGCAGAAGCTAAAGTGACTGATGAAAATGTCGTTGGAAATTATAATGCTTTCGAAAAGCTAGAGAATTCAATTCGCCAAAATTCTGAATCCTTAAATAAACCCAGTATTACAAATTTTGCTGAAGTTTTTAGAGAGTGGGGTTTTGGTTGTGGAGCTTTTGTGGTTTTTCCATTCATTGGACCAACTTCTACACAAAACATGCTTGGTGGACTTATCGAAACTCCACTAAAACCTGATATGTATGTTAAACCATTAATAATTGTAAGTGCCGTTACACAAATTGATCAAGCCTTTACTGATATCATAAAAGCAAAAGATTATCTTTCTACTTTAGATAAAAACACTAAAGATGGTCGCCTAGAATATTATAAAACAGTTCGTTTAAATTTTTTAAATGGAAATAATTGTGCTCCACAAACTAAAATTAATCAGTATCTCAAAGACCATAACATTGAAGTCGAGTATAATGATTAAGTTTGATTTATAAAAAGTTCCTAACAAACAGGAAAATAACGGGGCATGATTATGTCTGATACAATTGCTGAGCAATCAGACTTAATCATGAGCAGTTATTTTTTACATTCAAATAATTTTAAAAGTCGGGCTCCGTAGAAAGTTCCCGACTTCTCGATATTCCAAGGAGGATACGGAAATATTTTAATTTCTGCACAGTAACCTTTTGTAACTGCAGCCCATTGTCGGTCTTCAGAGGATGCCGTGTATATCTCCTGAGATCCTGATTCTTTGATGGCAACGGCAAAGGAAAATGCCTGATTTGCATTAGTTAAATTATTAGGATTTAAAATAGCAAGGGGAATATTTACTTTTTCAACCGCAATTATTTCACCTGTAATGTGTTTTGAAAAAATATAAGAATAAAAAATCACAAATCCTGCACCTAAACCAGCCAACACTACAAACATTACAATGCGAGTTAAAATCTTTTTCAGCATAATCATTTTTAGAGGTTCCTTTGTAAACATCAACTTTATCTCTATAATTTAGCGCAATGTTTTTGCTTGAGCAAGTTAAAGCATCAACAAATTAAATTCATCTGGAACTTTTGATTCAAAAATTTGACCTGCGATAATTATTTTATTGCAATGTAAAAACATTCGTTGAGTTTTGTATAATGATTCAATTTTGTCATTGTATTTGGGATCTCCATAACGTGAGTCACCAACCAATGCGTGCCCTGATATTGCTGAATGTTTACGTATTTGATGTTGTCGACCAGTTTTAATATCAAATTCACACAAAGAAAAATAATTATTTTGTTGAATCAATTTAAAATGTGTTTCACAGGGAATTCTTTGTGCTGCTATACCTTCAGGATATTTTCTACCTTCTGACTTATCTGTTAATGGTTTTTTCCAAACCCCATTTTGAACTTTTAATTTACCTCGCAGTATTCCAAGATAAATTTTTATAACAGAGGATGTTTGAAACTCTTCAGCTATTTTTTTCGCACTCTCAGAATTTAAAGCAAATATTTGAATACCACTTGTTTCTTTATCTAACCTATGCACTGGGTATAATTTTTTATACTTTAATTGTTTTCCCAAAATATTTAACAAATCGTATTGATTAGATACTTTTGAATTTGAATCTCCATTATGGATCGATATTCCAATAGGCTTATTTACAATTATAAATTCTCTGTTTTCAAAAATTACTGAAATAGTCATATTGTAGCTTTTTTATTTTTTAATTTTTCCATAAAATCATTCACTAAACTCTGCCGACTCTCACCGCTTACTGGACGATACATATCCTCATACTTTGTAATTAAATGATCTGAGATTTCATATAAAAACCTAGAGGCAGACACATTTTGTAAACGACCATATTTTTGTCTTTGCATACATCGAGAAATTAATAAATTTGTTTTTGCTCGAGTTAAAGCAACATAAAACAATCTACGCTCTTCATGAATATCTGTCCCTAAAATTCGATGAGGAATAATATCTTCTTCAACTCCAACAATTAAAACCACAGGATATTCTAATCCTTTAGAGGCATGCATGGTGAGTAATTGAACTTCATCATCGTGATCTTTTTCATTTTGAAAATCACGAAGCTCCATGGCATCTAAAAAATCAGAGAACATTTTATAATCACGATCTCCATTTTCAGCAAATGAATCTAAAATTCTTCCTAGGATTTCTATGAGAATCCATTTTTTATCGCCACCTTCTTTATTCTTGCTCGACTTCAAAATATATTCTTTATAGCCTATATTAATTAAAAATTCCTGTAAAACTTTGCCAGGACTATCTGAACTTTTAATTAATTTATCTTTAAACAATTGGAGTTGCGAATTAAAATTTTGAATCACCTCAAGATTCTTTTGATTCAATTCAGAAAACAATAATGTGTCATTATGCCAAAATGGTTTTTGATATTTTATTGATGCTTCATGAAGCTTTTCTAATACAGAATCACCAAGACCCCTAGGCGGAATATTAAGAATTCTTTTAAATGAAAAATCAGTTGGACTAATAGCAGAACGTAAAAAAGCTAACCCCTCTTTTACCTCTTTACGATCAAATAAAGTATTACTTCCTGTTAATTTATATTTTATTTGATGACGGCGCAAAGTTCCTTCTAATAAAGCACCTTGGCTATTTGATCGAAATAAAATTGCAATATCACAATGTTTAAATCCTTGTTGTTCAAAATATTTGATTTGTTGGACAACCCAATCACACTCTTCTTCATCTGTAGGGCAATTAAAGATTTCTGGTAAAAGTCCATGTTCATTTTTTTCAGATTTTAAAATTTTACCATGGCGATCAGTATTATGACTAATTAACTCATTAGCTACTGCTAATATAGCAGGAGTAGATCGATAATTGCGTTCTAATTTTACAACTTGGCAATTTTTATATTTTTGCGGAAATTGTAAAATATTTTTTATCTCTGCTCCTCGCCATCCATAGATGGATTGGTCATCATCTCCAACAACTGTTAAGTTACACAAAGGTTGAGCCAACAAATCTATAAATTCCATTTGCAAAGAATTTGTATCTTGAAATTCATCCACCATTAATTGCTTCATTCGTGGTTGCATTTTTTCTAAAACATCAGGATATTGCTTAAAAAGTCGAATTGGTTTTAATAATAATCCTTCAAAATCTACGGCACCCAATAAATCTAATTTTTTTTCTAATCGGGGCAAAAGAACTTCAGCAAGTGCCAAATAATCTTCATCACCTGGAACATTTTTTTTAGGATTTGCTCTCCAGGTATTAATAATATTTAACAATTTATCAACAGCAAAGGCCTCTTTACCAGGAACAGCAATTTCAGTCATGATTTCTTTTAAAATAGTTTGAGTGTCTGTTCCATCAAGAATAGTAAATTGCGTCGGTAAGTTAACTTTATCGTGGTGTTGCTTTATAATTTCGAGTCCCAAAGCATGAAAAGTTCCAGCCCATATTTTTCGAGCAACACGTCCTAACCTTTGCTGAACACGATGTTTTAATTCCCGTGCTGCTTTATTTGTAAAAGTTAAGACTGTAATTTCTTCGGGTTTACAAATACCTTCGTGAATTAAACGACCAACCCTAGAAATAAGCACCGTGGTTTTACCAGAACCAGCACCTGCTAAAATTAATAACGGGCCATCATTGTGACTGACGGCCAGTCGCTGCTCTGGATTTAATCCCTCTAACCACATGGACATTAAATGATTTACTGACGATTATGAATTAAAAATCGTGACTCATCTTCAAAATAAACTTGTATTTTATCGCCAATTACGGCTTTAACAAAACCAAGGCCAAATTTTGGATGCTTAATCAATTCAGATTCTTGAAATAAAGCTTTCATATTATAAGCTTTTGCTTTTGATTCATCTGATTTATTTTTTAGTTGTGAATATTCGTCATTATACTGAATTTTGGCAGCTGCTATTTTTTGAGTTGATAGGCGAGGTGATTTTGAAGTTGTTTTTACAGATTTATTTAGATCTGGTAATTTATAAGTACTATTTTTTTTACAGACTTCACATTGTAATTTGGCAGATGTTGATGAAGAGTGAGTAATTACTTTATGGTAACGTTCAACTTCACATTTTTTACATAAGGTATAAAAACTTGAAGCTACTGGAGGTAATGTCTGGGACATATCTTATCTCTTTCTAAATAAAAAATGAAACATCAGATTGATAATATTCATTTAAATCATTAATACTTTGTTAAAATAACCCCTGATAATTAAATCTTAATTATAAATAATTAATCTAAATATTATCAAGAATTGGTATTTTCTTATTATTTTAAGGATATAACTTTTCTATTTTATAATTAAATTTCAATAAGATCAATAAACAATTATATGATTCTACAATATTTCATAAACGACTAAAGAATTAACATGGAGTAGTGTTTCGTCGCTCTGCCTCAATTATTATATTAGAATCAAGTTTTTGGGACATATAATGTAAGAGATTCATCTAAATTTTTTTGTGCAATTTCTGTTGCACTCAAAAAGTAGGGACCCGTTCCCTTCTCTATATTATGATGAATTGATATTAAATTAGATTCATTTTTTGGTTCAACCATTAAACCTGAAGGACGATAGAGTTCTAAAAACTCAAGATCTGGCTCTTTTGTAAAAAATTGCAACCAGCAATTTGTATTTACTTTTAATCTATATGTTAAGGTTTTAGCATGGGAATGAACTGGTGAATAGGAGGATAAAACTTCCATTGGACCGTAATGAGAATGCAATTTTCGAGCTGGCGATAACCACTGAGTCATGCCAATGCATGTTTCTACATTAGCATACCATAAACCAAAGGCCTTAGATAAAAAACCAAGAGCATAAAGCTGTTCTTCTTTTTCTAGAAATGAGTTTACTGAACATAAATTATGAGCAACCCACTCCCCCTTGGCCATCGTTGGGATAATGATAAATAAAGATAGAGGAGTCCACTCGGAATCCTTTGACCAACGTAAATTTTTTTTGAGTGATTCAGGCAAAACACTAGATCTCATTGCAAACCCCGCAACAAATCCAGGCATGACTGCACAATCATAAAAAACCCATCTAGGCATTGCCATATTTGATGGGCCAAAGGCCCTATGTTCAATATGATAAATTTGTTCAGCAAATTCTAATTCTTTTAATTCTAGAGGGTTTTTATATAAAATAGGATAGTCTTTAAACCAATCTAATTGGGAATGGCGGCTACCTGGATGAATGATATGGTTCTCGGTGCGAACATAAACATAAGGACAGATATCATCACTTTTAATCCAACTGGCTTTATTTAAAATCTCAGATGTATTTCTCATCTCATATCACCGCCATCTAATAATGAAGGGGGATTAAAAATCATCCCCAACAAACAGAAAAATAATTACTTATGCTTATGTCTGATATTTTCAGTGAATCTGATCAGACTTAATCATGATCAATAATTATCACCATACTTTAATATTTAATGAGGTCCCTAATTGTTTACATTTTTGAACCATTTGTCCAAATTCCTCTGGTGTCATTGCTTGTTGACCATCACAAAGTGCAGCTCCAGCATTATCATGCACATCTACTAAAATAGAATCAGCACCGACAGCCAAACTTGCATAGGACATTGGAGCTACGTTTTCTTTGCGTCCACTTCCATGACTTGGATCTACAACTACTGGTAAATGAGTAAGATCTTTAACAACAGGAATAGCACCTAAATCAATAACATTTCGAGTGTATTTGGCATCAAAAGATCGAATTCCTCTTTCACACAACATGACTTGTAAATTACCACCTGCTAAAATATATTCAGCAGCTAATAACCATTCATCAATTGTTGAAGACATTCCACGCTTTAACATCACTGGCTTATCTAATTTAGAAACATCTTTTAACAATGCAAAATTTTGCATATTTCTTGTTCCAATTTGAATAATATCTGTATACTTATAAACTAAATCTAAACTTTTTTGATCAAGAGCCTCAGTAATAACAGGCAAACCCGTTTCTTCACGGGCTGCTTTTAAAATTTTAAGTCCCTCTTCAGCTAATCCTTGGAAACTATATGGTGAAGATCTAGGTTTATAAGCTCCTCCTCTTAACACTTGAGCACCATTTTTTTTAACAGCTCGTGCGATACTTAAAGTTTGCTCTTGTGTTTCAACAGCACAAGGCCCCCCCATTATTACAAAACGTCCTTGTCCAAATTCAACATTACCAACTTTAATAATAGTGTCTTCCTTTTTATATTTTCGAGACGCTAATCGAAATGGACTAGCTATTCGAATAACATCCTCCACTCCTTTTTGTTGTTTAAAAATATTTATATCAATTTTTGTATCATCCCCCAAAACATTGATTGTAGTACTAAATGTACCCTTTAAAATCACAGGTTCACACCCTTGCAGCTCCACCAATTTTTTTAAGTTCTCTAAATTCTCAGCACTACAGTTTGGTTTTAAAACTATTAACATTTTTTCCTCTTCTTCCTATTCCTATTCAGTTATTTTTTTAACTTCTTAAATTCTTGTGATTTAATTTAGACCAGATTCAATCGATCAACAGATCAGATTTAATCAACAGTTACTATTTAAAAACTTTTATTTTAAAATCCTTAGCCATTTCAAATAAGCTCTCAAACCAAAGCCTTGTCTTATTAGAATTTTCATTTTTTAAATTCACTATAATAGTTTGAATATTTTTATCAAAAACTTCAATGTATTTTGCAATATTCTCTTTATTGGTCTTAATAATTTCATTCCAAATTTTAAAATCAGACGAAGCAAGTCTCATCATTTCACGATAAGCAGGACCAAAGAGTAGGTTTTCAGTATTCCATTTATTTTGATCCAATAGTTCATGTGAGGTCTTTGACAAAGTAGTGGATATAAGTTGAACCATATGTGATGTAAGAGCTAACTCTTCATCATGAAGTTGTGGATCACATATTCTAATTTTACTTCCCAAAATTTGACATAATAAATGTGCATAATTTTGAGCCAAATCTGATGGTGAATCTTCTGCATACCAAGACAATACAAATATTTGATTTAAAAATAAATTCGAATCTGCAAATAAGGGACCTGCATGTTCTTTTCCAGCAAGAGGATGTCCTCCTACAAAGTTTTTTAAACCTTGAGCAACTTCAAGAACTTCTTTTTTTGTGCTGCATACATCGATAACTAAATCTACTTTTGCTAAGGACTCTTTATTATTATTTATAAAATCAATCACATCATTTATTGGTGTCGCTAAAACTATTACATCACATTTTATAATTTCATTTTTATTTTGTAGAAATATAATTTTTTTATCTTTTGCATAAATAAGATTTTTTGTTTCATCATTAAAAATATCATAAGCAAATATTTCAATATTGGGGAGAATCTCTCGTAATCGTAATGCAATTGAGAATCCTATTAATCCTAATCCTAAAATTCCTATTTTTTTTTTAGCAAGTTCTTTTACATCAAAATTTTGTGATATTTTATGCGTTAGAGTTCGCTCATTTTCCCAGGTTCTAAAAATTGAAATAATATTTTGAAATAATGCTAAAACAGAAGCTTCAGAAAGAGGACCCAAATTTTCACTTTTAATTTTATTAAGAATAAAAGCTTCACGAGATTGATCTAAAATAGGCTTGTTGTTTTTTGTTTTCCATTCACCAACTTGCTCAACAAGTTTTGCTCGCTCATTAAATAGTTCTATTAATTTGCTATCTAATAGGTCGATTTTTGCTCTTAGAACTTCTAATTCAGATTTCATTTTTTGCAAGTCTCCATACATTCAAGATGAATTCTGGTTAAACGATCATTTATTTTGAAAATCCAAACTAAAGTTTGTATTTTCATAATACGGGGTGATTGAAAATCACCCCAAACAAACAAGAAAATAACGGCGAATGATTTTGTCTCGCATACAATTGCGAAGCAATCAGACTTTATCATGAGCAGTTATATTGTTGATGCACTTCAATAATATTTTTTTCTCAAGGCACTTATTAAATTTTATTATTAGTTTGAGTAAAATACAAAAAATCTGATTGAATTGATGACTTTCTAGACTTTATCAATTGGGATGCTTTGCATAAATTCCTTTTTCATATTTATAATTCTTCACTAATTAAATCTCTCACAGTAAAAGTTTGTCTGATCAATATTAGTTACGGATATTAATGAGATTAATTATTTACTTTTTGAAGGGGTTATTATGTCTGGAGTAGTTGTTGTAGGGGCTCAGTGGGGAGATGAAGGAAAAGGTAAAATTATAGATGTCCTTTCTGAAAATGCAGATTGTGTCGTGAGATTTCAAGGAGGAGCAAACGCAGGTCATACTTTGGTCGTAAAAGGTGAGAAAACTATTTTACATTTAATTCCTTCTGGAATTTTACATCCTCAAACAACTTGTATTATTTCTTCTGGATGTGTCATTGATGTTGAAATTTTAGCTAAAGAAATTCAAAAATTAAAAGAACAAGGCTTCATTCAAAATCCTAAACAATTGATGGTTTCAGAAACAGCAACTGTTATACTTCCTTTTCATAAAGTCTTAGATTCTGCCAGAGAAATGGCTCTTGCAAAAAATAAAATTGGAACTACTGGAAAAGGCATAGGTCCCGCTTATGAAGATCGTGTTGCAAGAAAAGCAATTATAGTTGCTGATCTTTTTGATAGAGAAACTTTAAAATCTAAAATTGAATTTAATATACGTGAAAAAAATGTTTTATTAGAAAAATTATATAATCAACCAACTATAAAAGTTGATCAAGTCATCGATCAAGTCATGTCTGCAATTGAAGAGATTAAACCCTATTGTACTAAAGATACCAGTTTATTTATTCATAAAGCATTAAACAATCGCAAACGTGTTTTATTTGAAGGAGCGCAGGGCACTCTACTGGATGTCAATCATGGGACTTACCCTTTTGTAACAAGCTCATCAACAATTGCAGGATCGGCTTGTATCGGCGCCGGCATTGGCCCCACTCCATTAACAAAGGTCATCGGTATTACAAAAGCATATACAACTCGTGTTGGTTCTGGTCCATTTCCAACTGAACTTGATAATGAAATCGGAGAAAAAATTCGATCAGAAGGATTCGAATTTGGTTCTACAACAGGACGACCTCGTCGCTGTGGCTGGATTGATCTTATCGCTCTAAAATACGCAATTCGTATTAATGGAATAACAAGTCTTGCTCTAATGAAATTAGATGTTTTAAGTTCCCATAAGGAAATTGGAGTTTGCACTGGATACAAAATAAATGGTGAAGTTATTACTGAATTTCCTACATTATTGCACGAATTAGAATCTGTTGAACCTATAATTGAATTTCTTCCTGGGTGGAATCAAGATCTAACAAAAGTAACTTCCCTAAAAGATCTACCACGGTTTGCTACACAGTATATTGATTATGTTGGAAATCATTTAGCATGTCCAATTGATGTTATCTCTGTAGGGCCTGGCCGCGAGCAAACATTATGGGTAAAACCACTTTTTAATTCCTAATAACTGCTCATGATTAAGTCTGATCGCTTCGCAATTTTATCAGACATAATCATAAGCATTTATTTTCCTGTTTGTTGGGGGTGATTTTTGAATCACCCCGTAACTACTCATGATTAAGTCTGATCGCTTCGCAATTTTATGCGAGACAAAATCATTCGCCGTTATTTTCCTGTTTGTTGGCGTTGATTTTTGAATCACCACGTATTATGAAAACACAACCCAAGAATAATTAGGACTTTTAAAAATTTTGTTTCATTTTTTATTTTAAAAAATGAAACAAAATTTAAACGCCAATAAAGTTTTGCTCTTTATATAAATTATTCTAGATGCTTAGCATTGTTGTTATAAAAAAAATAATTTATGCTATTGACATTTAATTCATAATAAATCATCTTAGCAACTCATTCGGTTGAACGACTCGCTAGCTCAGTTGGTAGAGCACATCCCTTTTAAGGAGGGGGTCGATGGTTCGAGCCCATCGCGAGTCACCCTTTAATCCTCCGATAATGTGTAAGTTTCCTT
>SXSU01000034.1 GCA_005793345.1 Bdellovibrionales bacterium | reverse complement strand
TTTTTACGATCTACAATTTTGAAAAAACCATCTTCATCCATAATTCCAATGTCTCCAGTTTTAAAAAATCCATCAGGAGTTATTACTTTTTGTGTTTCATCAGGTTTGTTCCAGTAACCTTTCATTACTTGAGGCCCAAAAATAGCAATTTCACCAGATTGACCTTTTGCTACTTCTTTACCATCATCATCAAGTAATTTTACAATTGTATTGGGAACTGGAAGTCCAATAAATCCGACTTTATCACCACCGTTAATAGGATTAACACATGCAACAGGACTTGTTTCAGTTAAACCATAACCTTCAACAATAAGAGATTTTGTTTTATCTTTCCAGCGCTCTGCTACGGCTTTTTGAAGTGCCATTCCCCCTGCAACAGTGACCTTTACTTTTTTGAAATCGATAGTTGAAAAATCAGGGTGATTCATTAAAGCATTAAATAATGTGTTCACACCTGTTAGTACTGTGAATGGATATTTTTTTAGATCCTTTATAAAATTAGGAATATCTTTAGGGTTTGTAATTAAAATATTGTGAGCACCGTAATTAAAAAATGTAAGACAATTCGCGGTAAGTGAAAAAATATGGTACATGGGTAGCGGTGTGACCATGATTTCTTGTCCTTCTTTCATGACAGGTCTCATCCAAGTAAAAATTTGGAGCATGTTTGATACAATATTTCCATGAGTAAGGATTGCCCCTTTAGAAACCCCAGTAGTTCCTCCAGTGTATTGTAAGAACGCTATATCATCATGTGTGGGTCTTACTTCTTGGAACGGTTTTTTGCGACCTAACTCTAAAGATTTTGAAAATAAAATGGATTTTGGAAGTTTATAATTAGGTACCATTTTTTTAACATATTTAACGATGTTATTAACTAATATATTTTTAGGAAAAGGTAGCATATCACCGACTTCTGTAATGATGACATGCTCAATTGCGGTATCGTTAATAATTTCTTCGAGTTGTTTAGCATAGTTTGCTAATATAACAATTGCCTTTGCACCAGAATCTTTAAATTGGTGGTGCATTTCACGAGTCGTATAAAGTGGATTTGTATTCACTACAACTAACCCAGCTCGTAAAGCTCCAAAAAGTGCAATTGGAAATTGCAAAAGATTCGGCATTTGTATGGCAATTCGATCTCCTTTTTTGAGATGAAGTTCATGTTGAAGAAATGAAGCAAATTGTCCAGAATAATGATCAAGTTCATGAAAAGTGATAGTTCTTCCCATATTTGAGAATGAAGGTTTGTCGCGAAATTTTTGGCATGCTTGATCGAACACTTCGATGATATTTGCAAATTGGTGTGTGTCGATTTCAAATGGAACACCTTGAGGGTATTTTTTGTGCCATGGATAATTCATTTTATTTCTCCGATTTAAAAAATCAATTTATCACCGCCATTATCGCGACGTGAGTATATACTTAAGAATTATAAATATAAATAAATTTTTGACAAGTGAATATTAGAATAAACTATCGACTTAAAATATATTTTAATGTTTACTTTAAATATGATCTCAACAAGTTTATTCATTTTGAACTTAGGAGAATAAATTAATGGAAGTTGTAAATAATAATTATAATAATAATTTTGCCGGATTAGTTTTTTTAGATTCATATGTAAAAATGCCTTTAATGGAACTTCCTGTTCGTTCTGTTGCTATTACCCTTGAAAATTCAAAACAGATTTTATTATCACCTGGATCAAATTTGAAAAGTTCAGATTTTGAGCTACTGGATAACGTTACTGATATAATTGCCCCTAATTTATTTCATAGTGGAGGAATATTAAATGCAACCTCATATTTTAAATCCTCAACAATATGGGGTAGTCCGGGATGTAGCACGTTAAAGCCTAATATCAAATGGGATAAAGAGTTAAGTTTAATAAATTGGGATTTTAAAGATGAGTTTCAGTTGCATTTGATAGAAGGCATGCCAAAAGTAAATGAATTTATTTTTTATCATCCAAAATCTAAATCACTAATTGTTACAGATTTTTGTTTTAATTTAGATAATGTAACAGGTCTAGGACCTAAGATCATTTTAAGCTTATTTGATACTTACAAAAAATTTGGTATTAGCAAATTTTTTCTCAAATTTATTAAAGATGATTTGAAATTTAAGAAATCTGTAAATGAATTATTTAATTTTGATTTTGATAACATTATAGTAAGTCATGGGTCTAATATTATAGGAGGAGCAAAAGATAAATTAAAATTAGCTCTGCTTGAACGAAAAATTATTATTAACGTCTAAAGCCCATTGACAATGAAGTGCTGTTCCATAAATTAAACAATCTTCATCAATTTCAAATTGTGGATCATGACAAATATTGGTGATTCCCTTTTTGCTATTTGCGCAACCTAGAAAAATATAACAACCTGGAATTTCTTTTAAATAATATGAAAAATCTTCTCCTCCAAGTGAAGGTAAGGCATTGAATGATTCATTATTTTTTTCTGGGAATAATTTTAATAAACAATGTTTTGTGTGATTAATACTGGCGGCGTGGTTATTTAAAACAGGATAGCCATGATCAATTTCAAAATGTGTTTTAACTTGATATGCAAGTTCAAATCCCTTTAATATTTCTTTCATTCTATTAATAATGAGTTGACTGATTTGTGCATCAAAAGTCCTAATAGTACCTTCAATAAAAACTTTTTCAGGAATCACATTATGAGTAGTTCCACCATGAAATTGCGTGACAGATAAAACAGCAGTATCTTGAAAGTAAATATTTCGTGATACTATAGTTTGAAATGCTGAAACCAATTCTGCACCAATGACTATAGGGTCAATGGCTTTATGGGGAATTGAGGCGTGGCCACCTTTTCCAGATAAATAAATTCTAAAAGTATCGGGCTTACCCATAGATGGGCCAGTTACTAATCCATAGTTTTTAACTTCAATGAGAGGCCAAACGTGCATCCCAAAAATTTCATCAACTCCTTCTAAACAACCATCCTTGATCATTGCAGGAGCTCCACCTGGGAAATTTTCTTCATTGGGTTGAAAAATAAAACGAACATGTTGGGATAAAAGATGTTGGTTCTCAGATAAAATCTTAGCGGCCCCAAGCAACATTGCTGTATGGGCATCATGTCCACACATATGGGCTTTTCCTGGATATAAGGATTTATATTCACACGAATTTAGCTCTTGTATAGGAAGAGCATCCATATCTGCCCGAAGAGCAACGCGACGTATTCTGGATTGATTGATTAGATTTTTAGAAGGTGCTTCTAGATCAGCAACAATGCCAGATTGTCCAATATTGATTTTAATTTTTATATTATTAAATTTTGATAATTCTTGTACCACAAAGTTTGCAGTTTCATGAACAGCAAATCCAAGTTCAGGCCGTTGATGGATATGCCGTCTGATTTTTTGAATGTACTCAAAGTTTTTTTGTGCTTCTGAAAAACTATTCATTAATGTATAGTGGCATTGAAATAATAATACTGTCAATTTTTTAGATTCTAATAGTTTTATTATTTTTGATTTAGTTTTATAACTTTATTTTTAGCAATTTGAATTAATGATTCATCTGCATAGGTTTGATTTTCTCTGGGTTTAAGAGTAATAATTTTTTTATATAAATCTAATGCTTCTTTTTTGCGTTTGCCATCATCCACTTTTTCTAAAAATTCAGCAAAATTATAATTAGCATCAATTGAATTTGGAAACTTTGTTAAAACTTCATTAAATAATTTTTCAGCGCTTGTTGGATCGGCTGGAGGAACATACGCTTTTAAAATTGCTAAATTAGTTTTTGCAAGTCCCTGAAGAATATCACTGTCATTAGAATTCACTATTGATTTTAAAATTTTAATAGGTTCTTGGATTTTAAATAAAGCGGTAAATTTTTTTCCTTCAGCGATGCTTGCTAATAGAATTGCTTTCCAAATGAGTAATTCACTAGGATTTGAATATGTTGGAATTAAATTTTCTAAACTTGTAAGTAATTTTTCATATAGCTCAACTTTGATGTCTAAGTCTTTAGAGTCATCAAAATGAATTATGGCCCACTTCATTTCGATATCATCAGTAGTTTTGACTTCTTCAATTGTAATTATAGTTGGTGAACTTGCATTTAAAATTAAACTAAAATTTAACTGGATTAATATTAATATAATAAAAATATAATTTTTTTGATTCATCGAATTACCTTTATTCAAAATTTGTTCCAACTGAAAATGGAAAATATCAAGTTAAGTCGACTATATTTATTTTTTGTAACTGACTTAATCGTAAGTATTTATTAAGAAAATTTAAACAGTAGTTGAGAGTTATTTTTATTCTTTAAAAGGTTCTTTGAAAATACTGATTAACTTTTAACTACAAGGGACTTAAAATGTGTTTTTGAAATAATTCTTTGAAATAATGTAGTTCTATAATGTAGACAAATATCATATTGAGATATTCTTCTGATCTAAAATATATAATTTTCCTATTTATCGTTTGAAAGTGATACAAGGACATTTTTAAATTTTATTATCAATAAAAAATACAATAAAATAAAGTAAATCTACTTAATTTAAGTTCTAGTATGGGGGACGTATGATTAAATATAGAAATTTAAATTCTTTCAAGAATAATTCATTAATTTTAATATTTTTTTTGATCTTAATTATTACTTTTCAAAACTGCTCTAAACAATCTGGTTTAAGTCTTAAGATTTTAGAGGGTAAGGGTTTAGAATTGAAATTATCAAGTTCAATGCCATTCAGCGTTGATGAAACGAGTGAATTAATACCAATCGAATTAAAAATTTCATCTCCAGTGCAGACATTTACTGAGTCAATGATTGAAGTTGAAAATGCTACTATTTCTGAATTTAGTGGAGAAGGGACTGAGTTTAAATTTAAAGTTAAACCTATTAATTTTGGACTTGTTAAAGTTTCAATTCCAAAAGGTGTTTGCGTAAAGAGAAATTCAAAAATACCATGTGCAGAAAGTAATACACTCCAATTTAATATAGGTAATACGGCTCCAAGTGTCACGCTAAGTAGTTTTAATAATGCTAAGATTGTTTCAGATAATTTTCAATTAAGAATCTTGTTTTCAAAAAAATATTTTTTTTCTGATCTTGGAAAGCTTGAAACAATAAATGCAAAATTACAAAATCTAAGCCTTAATTCTGATAATCCATGTGAGTGTGAGTATTTTGTTACAGTAGTACCCACTGCAAAACCAAAAGAAGAAATATCAATTCGATTCAAAGAAAATATTTTTTTCAATAAATGGGGGCTTGGAAATCTTAGTTCTAATATTTATAAAGTTGTTTTTGATGCTGTCATTCCAGAAGTTATTTTATCAACTCAAGCACTTGATGAAGTTTTTGGAACTTTCGAGGTTTTACTAATTTCAAGCATTCCAATACCACCTGCAACTCTTCTTAATGAAACAACCTTAGGAGTTATAGGAGGAAAACTAATTAACATTAAATCGGTTGATAGTTTTAAAAAAATTTTAGAAATTCAACCCTCAGGTGCTAATGATATTTATTTACAGATGAAGGAAAATGTAATAATAAATCAATGGGATTTGGGTAATTTAGAATCAAATAAGCTTGAAAAAAAATATTCTGATTCTAAATTTGAAATTACTTTTCCTACTCCTCTTATAACACTAAATGGTAATAATGTTCATAGCTATAAAATTGAAGGGATATGTCCGTATATTGGTAAAGATGTTAGAATTTATATCTATAAACCAAATCACACCCCCGTTGCAACTTCAGCTTGCGAGCAAAACATGGAAACTGGGCGATCTGAATTTAAATTTTCCGCAATTGATTTTGGAAGTGATCTCTCTGTTGGAAGCTATCCAATTAGTCTTGAAACAAGTGATCCATTAAACTATCTCATTAAAAAAGAATATTCCATTACTATGGCTCCAAGCATAAATCCAATTGATCAAAATATTGTAACAACTCCAAATCTAGTTTTCTTTAAAGATAAAATTGTTGAGCAATTAAATACACAAATTTATTCTAATGAAGTTTACATCTCTGGTTTAGCTGAGGGAGTTGAGCTTACTTTAAGTTTTGATCAAGCCACAGCTTCAGATTTAGATCCAAAATTCAAAGTTATAAGAAATGGAGCACTTGTTGCCGAGGCAATAACTGCGAAAGTTCAAAATGGTGATATTGTACAGTTATCTATGGTTTTGATCAATAAAACTCATGGCGATATTCATTCAGTTAATGTACATATTGGTAATACATTCTCTACGAAATGGAAAGTAAAGTATCATCTCCCAGATGCGGAATCTATTATTTTTGTTTCAAGTAAAAATATTGGAACGACAAATTTTCTACATGGATCAATCTCAACTGCTAATAAATATTGTAATGATATGGCTATTGCTGCTGGATTTAAGGCAAACAAACCTGTTTGGAAGGCAATGATTGCTGAGGCTGATTTATCTTTATATGATAAAATGCCATGGGCATGGAGTAGATTATATCGAACTGATGGGGCCTTAGTTGCATCAGGACTAAATCGGCTTCTCGAAGAAAATTTAAATAATTCTATAAATAGAACTGAAACAGGTGCGCTTTCACAATCTACTATGGTCGCCACAGGATTTGCTGATAGTAAAGGTTCAATTGGTACGTCTAACACTACAAATATTACATCAACAACTCCACTTGAAACAAATACTTCATGTACTTTCTGGACAACAGGGGGAGGGCCGGGTGTAGGAGGAAGTGTTTCTGTTGGTGATCCTTTCTCAACTAATGCTACAAAGTGGTTTTATAGTAGTATTCCTCGAATAAGTAGTTGTTGGGATCATCCACAGCCAATTTATTGTGTCGCAGATACAAGTACAGAATTATTCGATAGTCCAATGGATGTTTTTTTTCCTCCAAGAGGAACACCTCTTCCTCAAGCTAGAGTGACTTCAGATGAGGTATTGATAAAAGGAATTACAAAAGTAGCAACAGTAGTCGTATTAGGTACTGATGGCAATCCTAAGCTGTCTATCAATGGAGGTGAAGAAATATCTAATGGTAAAGTCTCAAATGGGGATATTTTAAGAATCCATCTTAATACACCATCTGTTCTGGGGGTAAGTAATTCAGTCACAATTAAAATTGGTCCAGATACATATTCTTGGAAAGTCACCTACATTGAACCAAATTCTACAGCTAGAATTTTTGTAAGTTCGGTTCATGGATATGGATCATTTTTTAATCCATCCGGAGTCTTGACCGCTGATTACACTTGTACCGATCTTGCGACAAAGGCAGGTTTAGGTGGTTTATGGACCGCAATTCTTTCTGATAAAACAACTAATGCTATAGATAGAATTTCGTTAAATTGGGCGAAAGTTATTTTAGTCGACGGAACTCAAGTGGCAACCTCGATCAAACAATTATTTGGTGGAATTTTAGATCATGCTATTTCTAAGGATGAATATGGTAAAGATCTTAGCTTAGACCCATACCGTTCAGTTTTGACTGGCACTCTTGCTAATGGAAATCGAGGTAGCGACGTTTGTTCAGTACAAAGAATAAATATTGGTGATTTGAATGCTGTTGACGGTTCATGGATGAATGTAAATTCAGTTGGATGTTATTCAATTGAAACTCACACAAATCCACGTATTTATTGTCTTGAAAAAAAATAACCGAAGAATTTTTTGGTGATCACCATTTTAGAAAAAATGGCGGGGTCGACTATTCTCAACACCTCGAATCAATACTAAATGATAAGATGTTAAAAATCAAGGTATTTGATTGTGATTGAATAAAAAAAAGACCTTAGAGTGGTGGAGGTTCCAAACTAAGGTCTAAAAAGGAGACGAACAACTGTCTATACTAATATAGTGATAAAAATCTTCCTGATTCTTATAAATATATTTTAATAATATTTTTTAAAAACTATAAATCCCACTTAGATGTTTTATTAACTTCAAATTTAACTAACTCTTTTTGAAGTGATATTAAAACTCGTATTATATCCAGTCTTTCTGAAGGACTGTTTGTTTTATCCAAATCAATCTTCAATAATTCATAAAAATTTAGTAAATCATTTAAACTTTCCTGGGGTGACATTTTATCCTCTTCTTGTAAAGTGTTGTAAACTTATTAAGTACACTATTATTATACCATAAAATGACATATCATGTCAAGCAATATTTACTACCAAATACTACAAGTATATATTATAGTAATAAATAGAGGTGCTTATGAAGAAAACTAAGTTAGAAAAAAAAAATAAAGTTATGGATAGAATTGCAAAGAAGAGAGAATTGAGTGCTAAAAGGAAGGTAGGATTATACCTAACAGGTCTACATATTGACCTTATTAGTAAGTATACACAGGAGCATAGTATTAGTCTAAATGAGTTAGTAGATGAACTGATTTTAGATTTTATCAACCAAAACCTACATAAGGAATTGTTAGCCGCAACAACAATTGAAGGCACGTTACTTTATAGTAAATAATACTAGTAAATCCTACAACCACTTTAAACAACCATAAAACCCTCTTCCTTGAGTTTAACATTAGGTTAGGGTGATTGTGGCTACCCTTATATTAAAATCAATTTAAAGCCCATCCTTGAGCGTTTAAACGATTTATGGAAAGAGGGGGGACGCGGAACTTGGGGGTGATAGGTCTTATATTCTTTTGGATTATATTTTATATGTATAGATAATTATTAACCAGCAAACTCAAATTTACCGATTATATATTTAATCTTATACATTTCAGAAGCATCTATTAAATCGTCAGAATTTAATAGTGCAGATAGATTACCATTCAGTAAGTCTTTCTCTCTTAACGATAAATAAAACTCAGAACTATCTCTAAAACTATATGTGCTATCATATAACCAACCAAGAATTGGTTTGTTTATACTATACACATCATCGATAATTTTGATAACCTCATGTCTTGGTTTATCAACTAATTCTGTTTCTTTAACAGGTACAGGTTTAGAAGATGTTAACGGTTCTATTTTAACATCCTCAGGTCTTTTAATTTTTACATCTTCTGTTCTTAATATTTTATTATCTTCAGACCTTACGACCTTATGGTCTTCAGGTCTTAATATCTTATTATCTTTATAACTTAATATCTTATTATCTTTGGTTCCCATGTCGGTTCCCTCTCTCAAATTTGAAGAATTACGGGAAACAAAATCAGACACTTCTTTTTGTTGTTTGATACGGTCAATTTTACGGTCAAGGTAACTTAATAGATATTCATCACATACTTCGTATCCTGTAGCAGTTAAACCATTATCAGAATCCTGAAATTTAGAGATATAACCATCTTCTTGTAATTTTGATAAGATTTTACTGTATAATGTAGTCTTAAACCCAGTTCCTTTAGTTGTTTTAAAATTCATATCAGATTTAACTAGTTCAAGCATACCTTTTCTAGATATTGCAAAGAAAATACGTTCTTGATTTAGAATTGAATTTAATACGGATACCATTGCTTTTGAAACACTGTCGTATTCATTAATATCATTATACTGTTCTTTTAACCAATCCCACACCTCATGAGGTAATCCATTTTCATTTGATAAGTTTCTGGTTAACGTTAGATGCTCTAAGTTTTTTACATCATCATTTCTTGATTCTGCTATACTTTTTCTTTTTACTTGTTTCTGTATCATTGTTGTTTCCTTTTTTTGTTATGTTCCTATACCTATATGTTAGAGTGATAATAATTTAATTTTGATTAGTTTGTTTCATATTGAACCCCTTAAAAATTAATATTGTATTTCTACAAATTGTTTGTTATATTAAGGAGTATATAGACTACTAAATTTATATACCCCGTTAATTAAAAATCTAAAAATCCACCCAACCAATATTATACCACATTATAAAAATCCAAAATAGATGTTATTATTCTAACATTTGTAAACTAATTCTACAGTGATAATTATAAATCATCTCCTTTTCTATATGTTTGTTTTTTAATATTAGAGATTGGATACAGAAATTGTTGCTCCATATACCAAGCAGTATTTTTATCAGATTCGAGTAGTTCACCATACTCACTCATCATCATCGGATTACTCCAACCAACAATTTTAACAGTTGCTTCATCGTAGGTAGGATTTAAATTTACTATACAAAAAAGGTATTTAGTTAGAAGGTTTTCTTCGGTCATTTGTTTGGTCTGAATAATTAATCTACCTGTACGGTAATGAGTTGTCTTTACCTCATAATTACCAACATCTTTTATATTCTGTTTATTTTCAGAAAAGAATTTTTGGTCATATACAAAATTAGGAACAGAAATATTAAAATATTTAGCAACAGCATACTCACCACATAGTCCCACTATTTCAGAATGTGAATGGTCTTTACCTTTGCTATTCATGAAGATTTTATTGATATGATTACCAGCATTCCTATTAGACTCAGTTCTAGCATTAGCATATTTTTTAATTTCTTCTAACTCCTCTTTATTTAATTTTAATATTACTACATCTTTATCAGTAACAAATCTTAAGCTGTTCATTTTATTTATCCTTTAAATTATAATGTTAAATCTTAATTTTCTTATCAAAGAACTGCGTTTCAGTTTCATCTCTATTAGGTCGTTCTAATTCACCTCTAGAATAAACATCTCTTAAAGCAGCATTTCGTTTATCCCAATGTTTCTTCTCTTTAGGATTAAATAATTCACTGAAATAAACTTCATAAGTTTCTAAGGCTGGATTGTTTTTTTCTTTTAAAAGTTGTTTTATTAATTCTTGTAAATCTTCATCTGCAAGCTGACCCGTACAATTTAAATACTTATTACAGTAGAAATAAAATTTTTGTTGTTGTGATTGCATGTTGTCTCTCTTTCATTTTTTTTAGAGAGAATAATTTCTCTCCTACTATATATGTTAGAATGAAAGTCGATTTTCTTAGTTTTTTTGAATTATTTTAAAAATATTTTTTAAGTAGTTATTAAGTAGTTATTAACAATTATTTTCATTTTTAGGTTATTAGAGTCAGACATTTTATCACTATAGAATTAACCAACTAGAGGAGTGATAATGATTCTAACAATTCAAATATTAATCGTATCAGTTTTTGTACTGTTACTTTATCAACTAACGAAAGTTCATTTAGGTTTAGTTAAACTTTCAAGAGCATCTAAAAAACTTAGGAGTCTTTATGAAGAATAGAGTCATAATTGATGAAAAAATTATGTGGGGTTTGCAGAGTGGTCTGATTAGTGATAGCGATTCAATTATACCACATCTAAAACGTTACAGAGACAATCCCACAGAGAAAAATAAAGAGACTTTACTTTGGTTAAATGAATATTGGCTGGGAGTAAATTCAACTTTTTTAAATGAACGAATAAATTTTCCAGAAGAGATGAAGATTGAGTTAAGAAGCGAGCATTATCAACGTCGTAAGTCGGTTTCTAATCATGCTGTTAATCTAACAGATGATATGAATCTTAAAGTATTAGATTCAAATACACGAGACATGTTACCAATTGAAGAATTTATTTTGGAGAATTATATAATTCTAGTACCTGATGGTAATTCATTTTTAGTTTCAATGGATGACATACGGAATGGGTTCAATGTTTTTTCTTGTTCTGACCTTAGTAATAATCAAATGGGCTTTCTTTTAAAAAAATTTAATAAAATCCAAAAAAGATTAGGTCGAACAGAAGTTCAAAAAAAACAAACCACGAGAAATGGTAAAAGAGTCTGGTTTTACAATTTAATTAAACGTTAATCCATCAGTCTGCATAAAATAGTACCAATGTAATGTATAGAAGAATTAAAATTAAAGAGACTGAATCTAAGTAAGTCTCAATCTTCTAACTACTACAACCCCTTAAATGGGACGATTAGGAGTCAATCTTGTCAAATACACCATCAATTGATGATTTAAAATCCACTGCTGATTTAATATCATTCATTCACCAAACAATATCCCAACGTATTCAGTATTATCCTGAAGAATTTAATATAGCTAATAAGTCAATTCTTCTTTTAAAAGAGATGCATTCTAAAATTGTTACTCAAATTGAAGAGTCTTCGGCTAAAGAAGGTTCTAATGAGTAATAAGAAACAAGAAAAAAAACCTACAGAGTCAAAATCATATTTCAGATTAGAGCGAGAAGCATCAGGATATGCAATTTATAAAATAAATGGTGAAGTTGTAACAAAAATAAGTGAACCAGATGCTTATGCAATATCAATCTCTAAATTACAAAGATTCATTAGAGAGGATATTGGTTTATGAACTTTAATGATATATTAGTGTTTTTAAAATTAATCGACCAAAATGATAATACATTAAGTTTAACAACTCTAAGTTTGTATATCGCTTTATTTAAATTAGCATTAAGTCCTACAACTAGTTTCGTTGAAGTTTCAGGATTTTTAATCGCTGCTGGATTATATCAAGGTAAGAAATTAATTAATGGAATGAGTAAGCCTGATGTTACAGAAGAGCTAAATATAAAACTTACAGAAGTTTCAAATGTATTAAATAAAGTCGAAGAATTACAATCTGAAGTTACAAGATTAAATCTGAAGGTGAAATAAAATGTTATTATTCATCTTTATAATCACATTACCGTTTATGATGCCACTGTATTTAATGACATTAGCATCAGTCTTTGGATTTGTATTAGGAATACCTAACTTTATTTTAAAGGTATTATCATGACTGAAGAATCAAAAAATAAACTAATAGAATTAATCCAATTGGCTTGTGAAGAATCAGAAGATTTTAAAACTAAGTTTGAATATTGGGTAATCAAGAGAAAAAAGAATCCTGATAGTGAATGGTTGTTAAACCAACTAAAACAAGCATTAGGACCTAATAAGTTAGAACAAGCATTATACAAATTTAGAATAAAAATTGAATGAGGAATGAATAAATGCCGTTTGCACCTGGACATAAAAAACATCCTGATAGTGGTAGAAAACTTGGTCAAAAGAATAGAAAAACTATTTTAAAGGCTAAGGATGTACTCTTTGATAAAAGTATTAATCCAGTTGAAGAGATTTTAAAACTAATGCCTGAGTTAAAACCTTCTGAACGTTTAGATGCTTGGAAGTTTTTGATGAACTATATTGAACCAAAAGTTAAAGAACAATCAAATGATGAAGATGCTGAAGAATCATCTGAAGAAACTCAAAACATATTAGAAATAATCCCTAAATTATAAAATGACATTAAGAGAAACATTAGAATCTATTTTTAACTCATTAAAGCCTATTCAAAAAACAATGAGCCAGGCATTTCTTTACTCTGATAAGAGAAAGTATGTCATTCATTGTTCAAGACGAGCAGGCAAGTCCCATTTTCTATGCGCACTAGCAATTATATTTGCTTTATCAAAGGCTAATTCACAAATCAGGTATGCATCTGTAACTCAAAAATCAGTTCGTAAAATGATTCATCCAATTTTTAAACAAATTGTCCAAAATATACCTCACAAATATAGACCAAGATTTAATTCACAAGAAGGGGCTTATATATTCCCTAATGGGTCTATGATTCACGTAGCAGGAGTCAACAATGGTCAAGCGGATAATCTTAGAGGTACAGCATCAGATTTATGTATTGTAGATGAAGCAGGATTTGTAGATGAATTATCCTACTTAGTTGATTCTGTTTTAATGCCACAAATATTAACTACAAATGGAAAGTTGATAATGGCATCAAGTAGTCCATTGTCTCCAGCACATGAGTTTACTGATTACATAAATGAAGCAAAAACAAATAATGCTTATTCAAGTTATAAAATTTATTCAGCGGGATATTCAAAAGAATTGATTGAAGAGTTTTGTAGAGAAGCAGGTGGACCACAATCCACAACTTGGAGACGTGAATATTTAAATGAGTTGATTGTTGATGACCAGTTATCAATTATACCTGAATGGGACTCTAAACAATTTGTTAGAGAAACTATAAAAGACGAATATTACGATTTATATCATAAATATGAATCAGCCGACTGGGGTGTAAGAGACAATACGGCTATATTGTTTGCTTACTATGATTTTAGAAAAGCAACATTGTATGTTGAAAATGAAATATTATTATCCGGACATGATACAACTACAAAAAAAATATCAGAAGAAATTGACAAGATTGAATCAACACTAGGATGGAAAGATGTTTACCGTCGTATTGGTGATAATAACGAATTAATCCTAATGCAAGATTTAGGTTCAACTTATGGCAAGTACTTTATACCAACAAATAAAGATTCATTAAGTGCAATGGTTAATGAAGCAAGATTATTCATCCAAGCAGGAAGATTAAATGTTAGTCCTAATTGTACTAATTTAATTGGATGTTTAGATTATGGTGTATTCCAAGACACAAAAAGAAATACATTTGGTCGAAGCAAATCATTAGGTCACTATGACTCTTTAGCAGCATTAATATATTTGATTAGAAATTTAGACCAACACACAAATCCAATTTCAATTTCACATAATGTTTCTTCATATACTCACTATATACCTGAAGAACAAAACTCAAATCATGAAACTTTAAAATCATTATTTAAATAAAACACAAACAAAATTTAAGGAATAAATACCATGTCAGATGTATATTTTGGCTCAAGGCCGACTATTGAAATTTCAAAGTACTTATTAGAAAAAGTACAAGATTATCATAACTACTTGTCCAATAGTGGAATGTTAGAGCAATTAAGAAAGAGTTATAAAACTTTTAAAGGCGATAGTTATATTGATAATCTTCAATCAGGATTAAAGGCATATCAAACTAACCACTATGCTAATCTGATTCGTCATATTTCAATTATGACTACATCTCAAAGACCTGCATTTCAAGCAAGAGCAATTAATTCAGATTTTGAATCACAATCTAAGACTATTTTAGCAAATGGATTACTTGACTATTATATTAGAGAAAAAGGATTAGAAGACTTATTCAGAAATGCTGTTGAACAGTCTTTGTATTTAAGAGAATCGTTTTTAAAAGTAGATTGGTCTCCAGAAAAAGGTGAGATTGTTGGTATTGACCCTGAATCTACACAACCGATTAAAGAAGGTGATTTAAGTTTCAAATTATTAACAATCCTAGAAGTTGTTAGAGATGTAAACAACTACGGTAAACAAGAATGGTATATTACAGTAGAGAAGAAAAATAAGTTCGACCTTGCTAAACAATATCCTGAATTAGAATCAAGAATAACAAGCATATCATCTTCTAACAGTAAGTTTAAAAATTACGAAGCAACCTTAAATCCAACTTATATTAAACAACCTAATTCTGATTTAATTAATGTATATACTTTTATTCATGATAAAACGACAGTATTAGAAAATGGTAGAATGGTTGTATTTTTAGAAGATGAAACTGTTTTATTCGATGGTGGATTACCTTATCAAAAACCTTATATATTTAAAATAACCCCATCACAATTACCTGAATCATCATTCGGTTCAAGCCCGGCAATGGATTTATTACCGTTACAAACTGCACTTGATTCTTGTTATTCAACAATCCTAACTAATATGTCAGCCTTTGGTGTGCAAAATATTGTAAGTGAAAAGGGTGCAGGATTAACTGTAAATCAAATTGGTGAAGGTCTAAACTTAATTGAAATTCAAAAAGGTTTTCAACCTCCACAACCATTACAACTATTACAAACAAGTCCTGAAGTTTATAACTTTGCTAATTCATTAATACAGAATATGGAGAACATTTCTGGTGTTAATAGTGTTGCTAGAGGTAATGCTCCTGCAAGTTTAAGTGGTGCGGCTCTTGCTCTAATCCAACAACAAGCCCTATCATTTAATGCTGGCGTACAAGCTTCATATAACCAATTACTAGAAAATGTGGGCACTGCAATTATAGAACTACTACAAACATTTGCTTATTCACCTAGGATTGCAACTATTGTTGGTAAAAATAATAAAAGTTATATTAAAGAGTTTAGCAATCAAGACCTAATGGGAATAAATAAAGTAGTTGTTGATTCAGCAAATGCTTTAACAAAAACACAAGCCGGTAAAGTTGAGATTGCAAATAACTTACTACAAACAGGATTAATAAAAACTCCTGAACAATATATACAAGTATTGACCACAGGCACTATTGACCCAATTTTAGAGTCTAATCAATCACAAAACTTATTAATCAAAGATGAGAATGAATGGTTACTTGAAGGTAAAACAGTAATTGCAATAATGACTGATAATCATAGTGAACATGTAATCAACCATGCAACAGTGTTAAATTCACCAGAAGCAAGACTGCAACCTCAAGTTATACAGAACGTTTTAAATCATATTCAAGAGCATATTAATTTAAGTAAAACACAAGACCCAATTCTTGCAGCGATGTTAAAGCAACAATCTTTCATGCAACCACCACAAGGACAAGTTAATCCTGAAACAATGGATATACAAAATCCAATAACTCAACAAGCAGAAGCAGTAAATTTACCACAACCAGCACAATCACCACTTTAATTTAATAAGGAATAAATAATATGTCAGAAAATAATAGTACAACAACACAAGCAACAAGCAATGAAACATCTAATCAACAGGATTCATCTATAACGAATCAGAATCCTCAAGGTGAGACGAATAAAGAACAGTCTCAATCAATACAACCACAGAAGAAAAAATACGTCTATAAGGCTGATGGTAAGGATTATGAAGAAGAACTTGACGATGCAGAAATTAGTAGAAGATTAAGTTTAAGTAAAGCCGCTCAAAAAAGAATGCAAGAAGCGGATAAAGTAAAAAATGAAGCACAAAAGTTAATGGATGAATTAAATAATAATCCAATGGCTTTATTTAAAAAGTTAGATGCTAAAAAAGTTAGAAGTGCTGCTGAAGAGTTTTTATTTGAACAAATACAATCTGAAATGATGAGTCCTGAAGAACGTCAAAGACGACAAATGGAACAGGAATTAAAATCCTATAAAGACAGAGAACAAGCAGAACAAGAAGCAACAAAAGCAAAACAATTAGAAGAAACGGCTAAACATTATCAAGAATCATTTGATAAAACTATTACTGATGCTTTGAAAGAGTCTGGATTACCTAAACATCCAAAGACAGTTGCTAAGATGGCTCAACTATTAATGCGTAATCTTGACTTAGGATTAGAGTTATCACCACAAGAATTAGTCCAAGAATTAAGAGAAGAATATATTTCTGATTTTAAAGATTTATTTGGTGCTAGTGAAGCAGACCAATTATTAAAGTTATTAGGTGATGACGTAGCAAAAAAGATTCGTAAATATGATATTGAGAATTTAAAGAAAAATAAAACTTCTTCAAATCAAACTAATATTATCCAACCACAGTCTAATAACCAACCATCACAGAAGATGAGTAGAGATGACTGGAGAGAGAACTTAGAATTAAAAGTAAAAAATATGAAGTAATCCATGAGTTGGGCTTTTTTATTACCAATATAGTAATGAGAGAGCCTAGCGTGTCTATTTAGAGGATTAGTAATCTATACCCTTTTGTATTGTACATTCTATACCTTTCTTAAATCAAACGTAAATCAATCAAAGACGGCATCAGTCCTACCTTTAAAGCATTTACAAAAAACAAATCAAAAACATTCAAACCGCTTAGTCGGTTAAAAAATTATTTAAGGAAAATATAAAATGTCTCAATACAATACTACATCCACTATGGATGGATTATTCAAAACTCTTTATGGTGATTCACAAATCAATCTAGTTCCAGAATCAAATGTTCTTTTAAACTTAATCAAATTCAGAGAGTCAGAAAAATTAGGAAAAGATTATAAAGTTCCAGTTACTCTTGCTAATGAACAAGGTGCTACTTACCTTGCTGCTGGAGATGGTGTCACTACCCTTAATGACTCTATTGCTATGACAAGTAAAGAAGCAGTAGTTAACGGTGCTCAATTAATCATGAGAGGTGCTCTTGATATGGAGTCTGCTTCTAAAGCAGCTGCTCAAGGTCCTAAAGCATTTAAAGATGCTACTCAATTGCTAGTTGAAAACTTAACTGATTCTGCTTCTAAAAGATTAGAGTTAATGTTCCTTTATGGACGTTCAGGATTAGCAACTGTTTCTTCTCTTAGTTCACAAGTTATCACTCTTACTACTGCATCATTTGCTGAAGGTATTTGGGCTGGTATGGAAGGTGCTGTAATTGACGTTTACACTTCTGGTGGGTCAGTTAGACAAGCAGGTCTTGTTATTTCTTCTGTTGATTTAGATGCAAGAACAATCACTGTAACTGGTACAACTACTGGGATAGTCAGTACAGATGTTGTTTATTTTAAAGGTGCTTATGGAAAAGAGTGTTACGGATTAGATGCAATTATAACTAACAGTTCAAGTCTGTTTGGAATAGATGCTTCTGCTTATGCATTATGGAAAGGTTCTTCTTACTCTGCCGGTTCTGCTGCTTTAACAATGACTAAAGTTCTTTCTGCTGTTTCTAAAGCAATTGGAAAAGGTGGATTGAATGAAGAAGTTATTTGTTTAGTTAATCCTAAAACTTGGAATAACTTAAACTCAGACCAAGCCGCTCTTAGAATGTATGGTGATGAAAAATCAGAAGCTAAAAACGGTTTTGAAGCAATCACATACAGAGGACCTAACGGTAAAATTTCTGTAATCGCTCATAGTTATATTAAAGAAGGTGAGGCGTTTATATTCCCTCCTAAAAAAGTAAAACGAGTTGGTTCACAAGATTTATCATTCGTAAACCCAACAGGACAAGTATTTATGCAAGTTCCTGATAAAAATGCTTATGAATGTAGAATCTACGGGAATCAATCTATATTCGTTGAATGTCCAGCTAAGTGTGTAAAAATCACTTCTATCGTAAATTCTTAAAGTAAATATAAGCCTCATTCTCAAAATTCTCATCTTGAAGCCTCAACCTAAAAAATTGGGGCTTCTTTCTTCAATAATCCTTCTATCAAAAATAAACAATGTAAGGATAAAAATAAATGTCTACAAACATTTCTCTTAATGGTTCTACATACTCCATACCCTCTGAAGGTGATTCTAACTGGAGCACAAATGTATCATCATATTTAATCGCTTTATCAACAGGTGTATTATCAAAATCAGGTGGAACATTCACCCTAACATCAGAAGTAGATTTTGGTGCTACATATGGTCTTAAATCAACATATTTTAAATCAAGAGCAACAAATCCAGCATCAAGCGGACAATTAAGACTTGGTAATGCTGAATCAGTAAAATGGCGTAATGCTGCAAACAACGCTGATTTGGATTTAACAGTTAATGCTTCAAATGCTCTTCAATACAATTCTTCAAATGTTATTATAGCAGGTAATGCTTCAATAGTTAATGCTGATGTAAATGCATCCGCTGCAATAGCATATTCAAAATTAAATTTAGCAACATCAATAGTAGATGCTGATATAAATGCTTCAGCTGCAATTGCTTATAGTAAATTAAATATTGCTAATAATGATTTAACAATCGCTAAAACTAATGGTCTACAAACTGCTTTAGACGGCAAAATAGCAAACACACTCACTACAACCGCAGGAGACATGATTTATGCGTCTTCTGCTAATACTCCAGCTAGACTACCTATTGGTTCTTCTGGTCAAGTATTAAAGACTGTTGCTGGTGTTCCAACATGGGCAACATTCTCAGGTGGTATAAACTATTTATCAAGTAATCCTGATGCTGAAGGTGGAACTACAGGTTGGGCTACTTATGCCGATGCTGCTGGTACAAGTCCTGTGGATGGAGTGTAACAATGCACTCAATTTACTTAATCACTAATTTAATTAATCAGAAAGTTTATGTAGGAGTTTCAAGTAATCCTGTTAAACGGTGGAATAGACACAAATCTAATGCACAAAGAAAGCAGAATCATCCACTTTATAATTCAATAAATAAGCATGGTTTGGAAAACTTTAAGTTTGAAATTATTCTTAATAATCTGACTGAACTACAAGCCTATCAAAATGAAAAAGAACTTATCATTAAATACGACTCAATCAATAAGGGTTTCAATCTTAGTTCTGGTGGAATCGGTGGCGGAACAGGAATTAAAAGAACTGAATCCGAAAAGCAACGCTTAAGTGAAATAGGTAAAAATAAAGTATTTACCTCTGAATATCGCAAGAAAATAAGCGAAGCACTCACTGGTAAAAAGCACACTGAAGAATCAAAGAAAAAAATGAGTGATGCTAAAAAAGGAAAATTACCTACAAATGCACAACCAATTTTAGCAATCAATTCTCATACCAAAGAACAGATTTGGTTTAAGACTTTAAAGGAACTTTCGTCGTTTCTTAAAATAGGTAAAAACACAATAAAAAAGTTTCTAACTGGAAAAACAAAACCAAGAGTTAACGGTATTTTATTTAATTTTTTTAATTCTGGTTGGGAGTTACAATGTCAATAACATGGACAAGTTCAAGTAGTGCGCCATTACGGGGTGCTAATAGTTTCTTACTCACAAAAGATGCAACAAATAATCAGGGCAGAGGTGTTAGCTTTGATTTTAGTATTGATAGTGCTGATAAAACAAAAGTTATCAGAGGGTATTTCGACTACGCTATCGCTAGTGGTACTTATGCTGACGATGACGTTACTGTTTGGATATATGACGTAACTAACGCTACATTAATTCAACCTGCTCCATACAAACTTATGAATCATTCACTGTCTTCTGATAGAATGAACTTTGAGTTTCAAGCAAGTACTTCAACATCTTATAGATTAATCCTACACATTGGTTCAACAAGTGCCTCTGCATATACTTTAAAATGTGATAACTTTGTAGTTGGTCCTATTGAGAAAGTTTATGGTTCGCCAATAACTGATTGGATAGCATATACTCCAACTGGTACTTTATCAACTAACGTATCATATACAGGTAAGTGGAGAAGAATTGGTGATTCAATAGAATTAGAAGGAACTATTGCTTTTTCTGGTGCTAATACTCAAGGTGTTGTAAATGTTTTATTACCAAATAGTTTACAGATTGATACCACTAAATTAACAGCATTAGCAACAGCAAGAGCTGTTTTGGGTAGTGCAAGAATATACGATGCAAGTACTGACCAAAGTTATGATGCTACAGTTATTTTAGATTCTGCTTCAGGCGGAGTAAGATTCTCTAGAGGTGATACAACTGTTGGTAGTATTACTGATTCTTCAACAAATAGACCTATTACGTTTGCAGCAAGTGATACAATTTCATTTCATGCATTGGCTCCCGTAGTCGGTTGGTCATCCTCTCAAATTATGTCTAGTGATGCTGATACTAGGGTTGTTAGTGCTAAGATGACTAGTATAGACGCGGTCGCTATTGCTTCCTTAACAGACGTTAAGATAACTATGACGAATAGTGAGTATGATACTCACGGAATGGTCGATTTAATTAATGACAGATTCAACATATTAGTCCCCGGAACTTATGAGTTTAAGGGAAGCTTAGAAATGGACTCTGTGGCATCAACGGCTGGTGATTTTTTAAGAATATATGCAAGAGTAGGTGGAACAACTAAATACATAATGGGCAGTCAAGGGTATAGTTCTGGAGTAACATCTTATCGAAGCACATCCGGCTCTACTATAATATCAGGTTTAGTGGCTGGGAACTATGTAGAGTTTGTGGCTAGACAGGGGTATGCTGCATCTAACACAACAGTCGCCGGTAATATCATATTCACCGCAACCCGCATCTCAGGTCCAGCACAAATCGCAGCAAGTGAAACAATTGCAGCAAGGTACACTAGCACTGCGGGTGCAGCAGTACCTGATGCAGACAATACTATAATTGATTTTGCAACTAAAGATTATGACTATACTGGTATGGTAACAACTGGAGCATCATTTAAAGCTACAGCACCAGTATCAGGATTATATGAAATTAATGTAAACTGTTTATCAAATTCAAATTCAACAGCATCAAACATAGTTGGTAGAATACGTAAAAACGGTACGGCAATAAAATCAACAGTATCAACTAGAGAGTCAGCGGCAGCATCTTATATATCATTAGTTATAGGTACTAGAATTAGATTACTTGCTGGTGAGTATGTAGACTTTATTGCTTTTGAGTCTACTAATATAAACACATGGGATACAGGTACAGGTTCAATGTCGTTTGAAATATTAAGAGTTGGTAACTACTAATGGCAGACATAAATACAGGTTCAATGCATCACTCAATTATTAAAAGTTTTGATGATGCTACAAACAGTTTAAAAACAACAATCACAAATGCTGCTGTTGATATTTCAGTATCAGCATTCACTGATAGTGTGGCCATTGCTGATGAATCAGGAAACAAAGTTACTACAACAGATGTTTCAGGTAAACGTTCATTAGATGTAAATGTTACGGATATAACTTTAGACAAATCAAATGATTCAATAGCAACAGAATCCTATGAGCAATCAACTAGGATAGATGAAGCATCAAGTACAGTAACATACTTTGGATTTGCACCAGTTGGTTCAAGTGAATCATCAAGTGTATGGAAAATAAAACGGTTATCAGTTTCAGGTAGTATTACAAAACTTGAGTATGCAGATGGTAATATTAACTATGATAACAATTGGTCAAATAGAGCAAGTTTAACTTATTCATAAGGATAAAAATATATGTCATTCGGTAATAGTACAGAAACAGACTTATTAGAGAAAATATTTAAATCAACAGCAATCCCTTGGGATGCGAATACAGATTTGTATTTAGCATTACATACTGCTGACCCTGGTGAAGCTGGTTCACAAACTACAAGTGAAGCAACTTATACATCATATGCTAGAGTTGCAGTAGCAAGAAGCGGAGTAGGTTGGACAGTTTCAAATCCCACAGCAACTAACGCTGCATTAGTTCAATTCCCAACTGCTACAGGTGGAACTAATACGATTACTCATGTGAGTATTGGAACTGTTTCTAGTGGAGCTGGTCAAATATTAGTTAGTGGTGCTTTGAATAGTTCATTAACAGTTTCTTCTGGAATCCAACCACAATTTAGTGCTGGTGCTTTAGTATTTACTCTTGATTAAGGATTAGAATGGCTGGATTTAACAGTATAAAAGAATATGTAGACGCTGAGCTTGACGGTAAGAGTAGAATCTATTCTTGGCGTAAAAGCCCTACTCAAGTCACTACCGCTGGTTTGTGGTTTGATATGTCTATGAGTCCTGGTAATCCTGTACCACAATACTATGCTGCTTCACCAATGACTAGCGTAGCAATGAGACAATCAACCGATGGTGGTTTAAATCATGGGGCTACAACTGGAACTACAAAGTATTTAAAAAGCACTATTTCAATGAGTAACTCAGCAACTGGTTTACCAATGCCAATGATACTTTGTGATTACTTAGTGTTTTATCCATTCATTGATGAAGGAACAACTGATACTCAGTCTATGACTAACTCAGTAACTCTACCTAGGTATACAGATGGTAAAGGTGTTCAAGTAATGGCTATTTCTGTTGCTGGTCGTACAGGTGGACAATCCTTTTATTTCACATACACCAATCAAGACGGAGTAAGTGGAAGAACATCTCAAATAGTAGTTCAAAATGCTTCTACAGCGATTGGCACAATAGTAAGTAGTGCTACAGCTACTTTAAACTCTGGTGGCCCATTCATTGGATTACAGAGTGGTGATACAGGAGTGAGAAGTATAGAGTCAGTAACGATGCTTGGTGCAGACGTTGGTTTATTTACTCTAGTGTTGGTTAAACCTTTAATCACTTCTCAAATCCTAGAACAAACAGCACCTACAGAAGAGAATTTACTTATAGAAAAAGCAAGTCTTCCTGAAATAAAAGACGATGCTTACTTGAACTGGATATGCATGCCGAATGGAAGTTTATCCGGTGTTAGTTTTCATGGAATAATACAAACAATTTTTACTTAAAGAGGTTTTAAATGGCAGGCTTTTCATCAATGGATGACTTTATTCAAGAGGTTAGTGCGAATGGTAAGTTCGTTCGTACTGATTGGAATAAAAACATGTTACCAACTACAGCGGCAGTTGCAGGTGAGTGGTCATGTTTAGCAAGAGGTGGAGGTAATCCTGGTGCCGATGCTTTATATAACACAGGAACCAATTTAACTTTCCAACCTGTTAGTGATACAACTACAAATGCAGCTGGTATTCAACATGGTGGAAACGTAAGTCCTGATTACAAACACATTGTAAACGCTAGTGCTTTCAGTGCAGCGGCTACAACAATGCCTGCTGTACTTATGCTTGTTGATTTAGTTGGATTCTACAGAGTCACTTCAACTACTACTATTACATCTCAAGCAATGACTAATACTCTAAGTTCTTTTAGTACATTTACAGCTGATGCAAGTACTGATATTTGTACTCATACTAATATAAACTTAATGCCTTATACTAGAGTGCAACTTACAACTACAACAACATTGCCTGCTGGTTTGTCTTTAGCTACTGATTACTACGTAATAAAAGTTACAGATTTAACATGCAAGTTTGCTACTAGTTACGCTAATGCTGTTGCGGGTACTGCAATTAATATCACTGATGCTGGAACAGGTACACATACAATAAATACATTGTTACCTCGTTACACTAATGGTGCAGGTCTTCAGGCTTTCATGTGGGCTAACAATGCTACTCCACTTGGTGCTGCAACTCCTAACTTATCATTACCAAACTACACAAACAGTGCGCAATCATCAGGTAGAGCAACTCCAACCACTTTGCCAATTGGAAAAACAGCGGCAGCAAATGGATTGATTCTTTATTCTGGAACTGGAGCTGGTAAGTACGGACCATTCATGCCTCTACAATCAGGTGATGCTGGTATTGCACAAATTAACAACGTACAAATATCAGTATCCTACGTATCAGGTGAGTTTAGTATTGGATTATGTAAACCCTTAATCGTAATGCCGATGACTACTATTGGTGTAGCAAGTGAAAGAGATTTTATGAATCAACTTCCTTCATTACCAAGAGTTTATGACGGAGCAAATCTTCAATGGTTAATTTATCATGGAGCAAATACTCCAACAAATAGTGCTTTTTATGGAAGTTTGGAATTTGCTTTTGGTTAGACTATGTATATTTACAAAATAACAAATATAAAGAATCAGAAAGTTTATATTGGTAAAACTGAACAAAAGTTAGCTAAAAATAGATTTAGTGCTCATAAAAGTTTATTACGTAGAAACAAACATTATAATACTTATTTACAAAATTCATGGAACAAATATGGAGAGTCATCTTTTAAATTTGAAGTACTTGAACAATTTAATCCTGAGATGAATTTTGATATTAATAAATTAGAAAAATACTGGATTAAGTTTTACGACAGTATGAATCCATCAAAAGGATATAACTTAACTGAAGGTGGAGAAGGCTCATCAGGTTTTAAACACACTGAAGATTCTCTTAAAAAAATAAGTTTAACATCAAAAGGTCGTAAAATGTCGGATGAAAATAAGGAAAAAGCTCGACAACGGGGATACGGGAATAGTTACGCATCTGGTGTAAAACATTCTGAAGAAGGACTTAAAAATATAGCATCAGCTTGTAAAAATCGTATATGGACTGAAGAGAGTAAAGACAAAATTAGACAATCGAAAGAGAAGTTTTCTAAAGCGGTAATTTGTATTGAAACATCAGAGATTTTTAAATCAGTTTCAGCTGTAGCAAGATTCCTCAAAACTAGTTGTTCTAACATCAGAAAAGTCTGTAACGGACAAGCTAAAATATGCAAAGGATATACTTTTCAATGGCATTATTAGGTAATAGAACCGTATTTCAAAAATCTCCTGCTACGTTTAGGAACGGTACCAGTACTGCTGGTGCTTATGCTGGACAAGTAATAAATAATCTTACTCAATCCGGTAGGAATAAGAACATCTATGTTAACTCAGGGGAGCAAACTATAAATAGGTCCAATGCTGTTCCTATGGGTTACACTCATCCTTATAACTTTGTTATGCCTCTTAAAAATGGAGGTATGGCAAGTTTCAAGAACATCTCTGCTAGTCTTAGTTCATCTATGAATATTGCGGGTGGAGTGAACGTTGATGCTGCTCTTTCTGCTTTAATGGTTTTATCAAATGCAGACATGGGATTGATAGTTTCTGCTATTGCTAATCTATCAGCATCTATTTCAGTTACTAATGCTGAATTAGCCGCTGTATTAAACATGATTGCAAATGGGTTGAATGCTACAGGTAATCTAAATACTCCAATCCTTGGGGCTATAGCGGGCATTATAGCTGATTTACAAGCTAATGGAACTATATCCTCAGCAAGTATGAATAACAGTGCCGGATTTATGTCTTCAGAGATTACTCCTTACACTACTCTTAGTCCTGAAACTTTAGCTGCTGCAATCTTAAATGCCATAATTGCTGATTACAATGACCCGGGTTCTGTAGGTGAAGCACTAAACAATGTAGGAGCAAGTGGTAATCCTTGGGCTTCTGATTTAGCAAGTAACTCTACTCCTGGAACCTTTGGAGAGAAGATTCAAAAACTTTTAGAAACATCTAAATTCATAGGATTAAAATAATGGCTAAGTTTGATATAAAAAAATCCAAGAAGAACAAAATAATTGAGAAAGTTTCTAATGTTATACCATTTAATAGTAAGCCGATTGTAATACCTAGGGATAAACTAGAAGCGGCTCATTTAAAGGTTAAACAAGAAAAAGAAAAGAATAAAAAAATGAAAATAAGTTTAGGTATATTGTTAATAATTATCACTATATTAATTATAAAAGGAAAATAAAAAATGATAAAAGATTTAGATGTAAAAAAACAAGAATTACAAAAAATAGTAGATTTTATGCAGGGTCTTTCTGATGACAAACTTAAAAGTAAATCACCTAAGTTTTCTAAGATTGAAATTGAAACAAGTGATGACCCTTCAATGATGGCTAAAATCTCTCCTGAAGATTTAGAACGAATTAAAGAATTAAAAGAGATGAAAGGTTCTGGAGTTGAACGCAATGAGCGTTTAATTGAAGACGGACTTAATCCTGATTTAATGAATAAAAAGTTTAATCAAGACATGGATGAAGAACTTGATGATGACATGTTAGAAAAACTCAAAAAATTGTACGAATAATTAATCAATAGTAAGGAAACACAAAATGAATACAACAGAACTAATCAGTTCGATTAAATTAAAAGGTGCTTTTCCTGATGATGATTATTTCACTACGACTGAATATTTAACTATCCTAAATGAGTCATTACAAACTCAAGTTTTACCTCTAATGCTTCAATTATCCGAGGAGTATTTACTTCAGGATAAAGATTATACTATTAGTTCAAGTGCTGTATATAGAATCCCTAAAAGAGCAATAGGCGCAAAACTAAGAGATGTTAAAGTTTATGATTCAAGTGGTAACTATACAAACCTCTATAGGTTAGTTGAAGAGGATAGGTCATCTAATAATACTGGATATTATATAAGTAGAAATAAGATTGAATTATCAAGTTCAATTACAAGTGGAACATTACGACTTACTTATTTTCTACAACCTCCAACATTAGTTGCTACATCAAGTTGCGGTCAAATAACTTCAATTGATACAAACAATAATCAAGTTGTAGTATCAAGCGCCCCATCTACTTTTATTACTGATGCTGAAGTTGATATAATCCAAAACTCTAACCCACATGATGTAATAAGTTTTGAAAATACTATTTCTGCAATTAGTGGAACTACTATTACATTTAATTCTACATTACCAAGTGATTTAACTGTTGGTGATTGGGTTTGTATTAGTGGTCAAGCCCCCGTTGCACTTATCCCAACTGAATTAGAAAATGTATTAGTTCAATCAGCATTATGTTTATGTTTATCCGCAAAGAAGGATAAATCAGTTGAGTTTGAAACTCAAAAATTAGAACAACTTAAAAATACAATGATTAATCTTTTAGACCCAAGAGTTGAGTCTGGTAATGATAATAAGTTTAGAGGTTCTGGTCTACTTGGTTACATACAAAATCGGTAACAAATAAATGTCACAAAAATTAAATATTAAAAATCTTGGTCTACATACGGCTGAGAATCAAGCCTCTATTCCTGATGGCAGTCTTCAGACTGCTGATAATATTGTTATTGATAACGGTATTGCAGAATCAAGAAGAGGTTTTAAACATCTTTCAAACTCATTCTCATCTGATGATAATCGTTGTCAAAGAATAACTGAATATCAAGGTAAACTTATTTCTTATAGAAGTGATGATTCTAAACTTTGTTATAATAATTCTGGTTGGAATGATTATTCGGGCACTTACTCACATCCTGATTCTGACTATGCTAAAATGCGTTTTGTTCAAGCGAATCAAAATCTGTATTTCACTACATCAGAAGGTGTTAAGGTTTTAGACTCATACAATGGAACTATTTATAATACAGGAATGGCACAGGGATTAGATGGGTCTGGTTCTACAACAGGTGCATCAGGTTTTATGACTGATAATACTCAAATTGCTTATAGAGTTGTTTGGGGCGCTAGAGATGCTAACAACAATTTATATTTAGGGGCACCTTCACAACGTATAATTGTTTCTAATTCATCAGGCGGGACTAGAGATGTTAGTTTAACTTTTACTATTCCTGATGGAATTACTACAGGTGATTTTTATCAAGTATACAGAAGTAAAGAATCCGCTAGTTCAACCAGTGAACCGAATGATGAGTTGCAACTTGTATATGAAGAAAATCCAACATCTGGTGAGATTACAGCAAAATCAATAACTTTCACTGATAGCACTCCAACATCATTAATGGGCGCATACCTTTACACTAATTCATCACAAGAAGGTATTCAAGAATCAAACAATGAACCGCCCTTTGCTCATGATATAGAGGCGTTTAAGAACTTTATGTTCTTTGCTAATACTAAAACTAAACATAAACTTAATATTAAACTTATTTCAGTAAGTGGCAGTTCTGGATTAGTTGTAAATGATACTATAACAATTAACTCTATGGTGTTTACTGCTAAAGCATCAACTACGGTTGCAGCTAGAGAGTTTAAAGTTTTTACTGCTGGTTCAGCATCACAAAATATTGATGATACTGCTAGAGAATTAGTAAAAGTAATTAATCAATATACAAGTAATACTTCAATTTATGCTTACTACACTACTGGATATTCTGATTTACCTGGGCAAATACTATTATCAAAAAGAACTGTTGATGATACAAGTTTCACTGTTTCAGTTTCTAGAAGTTCGGCTTGGAACATTGATGATGGTACATCTGATAATGAGGTTAATCCTAATTACTTAATGTGGTCTAAATATAATCAACCAGAACACACACCAGCCGCCCACTTTCAACCAGTAGGAAGTAAATCACATCCTATTAGAAGAATAGTTGCACTTAGAGATTCTTTATTTATTTTTAAAGATGATGGAATATTTAAACTTACTGGTAGTGATGGCCAATGGGTAATTGCACCACTTGATACTTCAACTGTTCTTCTTGCACCTGACAGTGCTGTAGCAGTTAACAATCAAATCATGGCTCTTACTAATCAAGGTATTGTAAGTGTATCAGATGTAGGTGTGCAAGTTTTAAGTGAACCAATAAAAGATGAAATTACTGAACTTATTGGATTAAATTATGATGCTCTAAAAACATTATCATTTGGCATAGGTTATGAGACCGATAGAAAGTACATCCTATCAACAATAACAAATACTAATGATACTTATTGCACTCAAAGTTTTGTAATGAACATGTTTACTCAGCAATGGACTAAATACAAAAAAGACATTGTATGTGGTGTAGTTTCTCCAACAGATGATAAACTTTATTTAGGTAGTGCTACTGATAAATACATTCTACAAGAAAGAAAAGATTTTTCATTCACTGATTATGTTGATGAAGAATTGCTTGGATATTCAATTGTAAGTTCATCTGATTATGATGTTGTGTTAAATACAATTAGTGGTTTAACCGTAGGTGATTTATTATATGATTCTACAAACGTTTATAGCCCGATTGTTAGCATTGATGCTTCAACTAGTACTGTTACACTAAATGATATAAAAACATGGTCTGTGGGCTCTATAACAATCTTAAAGGCAATTGATTGTAAGGTTGAGTACAGTAACCAATCTTGTAATAATCCTGGACTTGAAAAACACTTCCAAGAATTAACTCTATTATTCCAACAAAAGAGTTTTAACTCTGCTACTGTTGATTTTTATACTGATGTTTCTGGTGGATATTCTAGTGTTAGTTTAACCGGGGATTTTGGTGGCGGTTTATGGGGTAATTTTGCTTGGGGTTCAATTCCTTGGGGCGGTATAATTAGACCTAAACCAATTAGAGTAAGTATTCCAAGAAATAAATCTAGGGGTACTTTAATTTCAATAAGATTCAGTCATAGAGTTGGTTACGGGCAATTTGGATTACAAGGGTTATCACTTCAGTATTCATTTACATCTGAGAGGGTTGAATCCTAATGAAAATACAAATTACTAAACTGTTAAAAGAAGACTTTAATGATGCTCCAAATTGGATAACTAAATTACTATCACCACTGAATAGTTTTTTTAGTGATATACAATCTGGATTAAATAATAACTTAAGTGTAGTTGATAATCTTCATCAAGAGTTTAAGGAAATTACTTTTGTAAATTCAACTTCTAATTTCCCACTTAGGTTTAATACAAAATTTAATAAGATGCCTAAAGCTGTTTATGTTGCATATTGCTTTGATGAAACATCTTCAACTATGAATTTTACACAAAGTGTTTGGGTCAATTGGAGTTTTGTTAACAATCAATTGGTTATAAGCAACATTATAGGATTACCCACTTCGGGTAATAAATATTTTTTAAGATTACACCTAATATACTCATAAAAAGTACCATATATAATAGAGGATATACATGCCATTTTTACCATCTAATCAATTTAATCAAAACGATGAAGAATTAAAAAAGAAGAACTTACTTAGCGGTGAGTCTTCTAATTTTAATCAAAATACACCTCCTGGTAGTAATCAATCTTCACTAAAACCACAAAAATCATCTGGTAGTTATACAAATATCCAACAGTATTTAAATGCTAATAAAGACAATGCTGCTCAAATGGGTAATACTATTGCTGAGGGTGTTTCAAATAAGGCTGAGACTGCAATAGGTGATACAACTAAATTAGCAGGTGAAAAACAAAGTGTTGCTGCGGTTGACCCTTATTCATATTTAAATAATCCTGATGCTAATAAAGCGACTGAATATCAAGAATTAAAAGCGACTGGTGGCTATAAAGGACCAAGTGATATAAGTGGTACTGCTAATTATAATACAGCATTTAAAAGCACTAATGATGCGTTTACTGATGTTAAAAACACAACTACAGAAGATGGTAGAAAAACTCTATTAGAAAATAAGTATAAGCGCCCTGATTATTCTTTAGGAATGAAGAATCTTGATAACGTATTAGTTCAAAATGACCCTACATCAAAACAAAAATTAAATGATACTTATAATAAATACTCTAACATTATGAGTATGTTTGATAATACAACTAAAGATGTTTCTGATTCAATTGAACAAAGTAAAAATACTGCTCAAGCGAATAAGGCTAAATTTATACCAGCTGAAGAGGCTGCTTATAACAACTTGATGAACCCTATTAAAACTAGAGTTGGTCAAACTAATATTGATAATACAAATGCAATTAATCAGTTGTTAGATTCAGATTTAACTGATGCTGAATTAGCAAGTTTAGGTTTAACTAGAGGGACAAGTACCTTTGGATTAGATTATAAAAACTATGTTACACCTGATTATACTGAAAGTGGTATTAATAATGTAGCAAATGCTGATGAGCGGGCTAAATATAAAAACCTAATGGCCCTACTTGGTAAAAATGAAAACCAACTTACAGATGATGGTAAAGCAGTTAATCCTTTTAGTTTTGATAAGACTAAATTTGATTCTGATATTTCAGCAAAAAACACTGAATATAATGCTTACTTAAATGAAGGTAGTATAGGTGGATTCCAAGATTATTTAAATAACTTAGGAGCATCTGGTTCATTCAGTGGTTATGAAGGCGTAAGTGCTGGTGATATTATTAATATATTAGCAGAGTATGATTCAGCGATTGCTAACGGTACAAGAAAACCAGTTTCAGATGGCTACGCTAAGCATATGAGAAACTACATCAATAATATTAACTCTCAATTTAATTCAAATTCAAAATTATAATAAGGAATAAATAAATATGTCTAACGGTTTATTAGGTGGTGCATTTGGTGCATTGTTTGGTGGTGGTGGTGCAGATTCACAAAATGCGGCTCTACAACAAATACAAAACATTCCACTTCCAGTTTTAAAAGAATATTATCCAGAACTTTATAAACAAGTTGTATCATTAAATCCTGAACTTGAAACTGCGGTTACACTTGGTCCATCTGCAATGGAAGGTGTATCAACTGACCCAATGCTAAGACAAGCTCAGATGAAAGCATTGATGAAACTTCAAGAAGTTGGTGATGCTGGTGGAAGAGATGCTCAGTTTCTTGCTGATTCAAATCGTTTACAATCAGATGTTAATGCAAATCTACAAGGTAATCTTGGGGCAATTCAACAGAATATGGCTTTGAGAGGTATGTCTGGTGGGGGCGGTGAATTAGTTGCAAAACAAATGCAAGCACAAAACGCTTCAAACAGACAGGCTCAATTAGAAATGGATTTAAATGCTCAAGCACAAAAGCGAGCATTAGAAGCAATAATGAATGCTGGTCAACTTGGCGGTCAAATGCAACAACAGGATTTTAATCAACAGTCTCAAATTGCACAGGCTAAAGATGTTATTAATAAATTTAATACAGTTAATTCTCAAGATGTTAATATGAGAAACACTGGTATTAAAAATAATGCTAAACAATGGAATGCAACTAATACTCAAAATACTGCAAATCAAAATACTCAACTTGATAATGATGCAAAAAAATACAATCTAAATCTTCCACAACAAAACTTTGCAAATAGAGTTACTAAAGCAACTGGTGTAGCTAATCAGTTTAATAGTATTGCTAGAACTGAAGATGCTGAAAGAGACAGAAATGCTAATTTCTTAGGTGGCTTAATTGGTGCTGGTGCAATGGCATATTCAGGTGGAGGTAAAAAATAATGAACGATATTTTAAAACAATACTTAATGAATAAATATGGTAATGAAAATCCTGAACAAAAATTACAATCTGATTATGAAGAACAAAAAGTTAATCCTTGGTTAGCGTTCGCTTCTGGTGTTGGTCAATCAATGCAAGGTAAAGCGCCTGATTTAACATGGGTTGATAAACAAAATAAACAAGCATATGAAAATACTGTTGGTAAATTAGAACAGGATAAAAAAGATGCTGTTATAGATTTTCAAGCCAATCAAGATTTTAAAAAATCAAAACAAGAAGATGACTTAAATTCTAAGTTGAATGATTTAAATTCAGTTGAGACTAAAAGTTATCAAACTCTTGCAAGTAAAATGATGCCTAATCAAGACTTTTCAAAAATGTCTGGTCAGCAAATTAAAACACAACTTCCTACATTAGAGAAATTATATAAAATTGATTCTGATAAACAGGATAGGGCTATTGCTTTAAAAGAAAAGAATGAAGCAAGGGCGCTAAAATCTCATGAACTTAATTCAACAAGAAGTAAACAATTAGGAGTTTATAATAACGGATTACGGGCTGAAGAACAATATTTAAAAGCGACTAATAATGCTAATGAATATGACCCTACAGGTTCTGGACAATGGATTGATAATTCTAGTTGGGCACCAAATCTTATTAAAAATGATAAAGCAATTGAGGCTCAAGCGGCGCAAGATGCATGGATTGAGTCGTTCTTAAGGGATGCTTCTGGAGCGGCTATTGGTAAAAACGAAAGAGAAGATTATAAGAAGATTTATTTTCCTCAACCTGGTGATACTACTGATGTGGTAGCAAACAAAAAAGCATTACGTAATCAAAAAATGGAGAGTGCTGCTCAAGGTGCAGGATTATCCGATGTAAAAATTAGTCAAAATGAAAATACTAAATTTCCTAAACAAGTTCGTAAAGGTAATCAAGTTACAACTGTAATGAATGAACAAGAATTAAAAGAAGCAATGGAAGAGGGTTGGAACTAATGAGTTGGAAAAGTAGAATTAAAACTCTACCTGAAGATGGGAATAATAAATCATCTACTTGGAGAGACAGAATCCAAAATGAAGTTTCAGAATTAGAATCTGGTCTTAGAGGTACAGCCCAAGGTTTATCAATGAATCTTGCTGATGAAATTACAGGTGGCTTAGAAGCATTAAAAGAAGTTGCTTTAACTGATAAAAACTTATCAGATTATGCAGACCTTTATACAAAACATAGAGATGAATCAAGACAAGCATATAAAGAAGCAGAAGAGACTAATCCTAAAAGTTATTTAGCAGGTAATATAGCAGGTGGAATAGGTGGAGCCTTAGTTATGCCTGGTAGTGCTGCTTCATTAGTTGGTAGAGCAGGACAAGCCGCTGGAATTGGTGCAGTCATGGGTTATGGTGCTAATGAAAATAGAGATGAATTATTACAAGACATGGCTTTAAATGCTGGTATTGGTGCTGTTAGTGTTCCTGTATTAGAAGGTGCTGGTAGTTTAATTAAAAAAGGTTTAAGTAAAGCCGCTGACTATGCTGATGATGTTTTACCTAAAGTTGGAAAAGGATTTTTTAGTGTACCTGAAAAAGCGACTCAAAATTATTTACAAAATCCTGATAGAGTTAATAAAGCACGTTCATGGGGTGAGTTGGGTGAGTCAGTTTTAAACACAAGTGATGATACATCTGTATTAAGTGAAATGAATCAGAGAAGTAAAGAGTTATCAACTAAAGCATGGGAAACTCTAAAACCAAATCAATCAATCCCTAAAGCGGATATATTAAGAGCTATTGATGATGGACAACAAGCTTTAATGGTTGATGGTAATAGTATAGGTGGAGCACAGAAAAAAGCATTCAATACTTTAAAATCCTATGCTGAGGACTTAACTCCATTTAATAATGATATACCTGAGCCTTCGCTAAAAAAAATAATTCAAAACTTAGATGAGAATATTGATTGGAATAATAAATCCGCAGGGCCAACTAATGATGTTCTTAAACAACTTAGAACTTTCATTGACCAAAGATTAAAAACTCAAAACCCTGATTATGAATCTGCAATGTCTAAAACTGAAGATGTAACTAAAGCTTTAGGGCAAGTTAAAAAAGCTTTAGAAAAAAGAACCAACCCTGAAAGTTATGATAAGTTCACTAAAGTAGTTAAGGGTTTAATCAATAAAGATGAAATGTCAGATGTTAATCAAGCAGTAAATAAAATAAAAGAACACACTGGTTATGATTTAAGAAGCGATATTGTTGATTCTTGGACTAAACAACAATTTGAAAAAGGTGATGTTAACGGAAGTAGGAGAACTTTATTAGGTTCTGTAGTTGGTGGGGCTGTTGGTAGCATGTTCGGCCCATTAGGTTCGGCAATAGGAGCCGCAGCCCTTGGGAGCACTGGGTATACAGTAGACAAGTATGCTGGATTAATCTTTAAAAAGATGTTGGATGGTAGAATGACTATGGGTGAGTTTAATGAACAACTTGCACCAAGATTAGGTAAATTTGCAAAACCATTAGCTGAAGCATTGAACCGAGGCCCAACTTCAGTATCAGCAACACATTTTTTATTAAATCAAAATCCTGAATATAGAAAACTTATCAATGGGGAACAAGATTAATGGACACTAATAATTCAATACAAGAGATTAAAATTGAAATAAAAGAAGTTAATCAAAGAATTGATAAAATAGAAAACTCAATTCAATCCATTGATAAGCATCTTGCTGTATATAATGAACAATTAACTTATCATATAAAAAGAACTGATTTGGCTGAAAAGAATATTAGTTTAATTAAAGAAGAATTAAAGCCGATTCAAAATCATGTATTGATGATGCAAGGGGCGTTTAAACTATTTAGTATAATATTAATGGTAGCAGGATTGTTGTATTATGTTGTTAGTATTATCAGAGGTTAAACATGGATAATGTTAAAGACCTACTTGAATACAAAGAATCACGCTTATTAGAAAAGATTAGTGATGTACAATCTGAGATTATACTTAATCAAAGAGAAAAAATTAAAGAGTTAGAAGAAAAAGTTATTCACTTAGAAACTCTCCTTATGTCTGTTGATATTCTAAATATTAAATAGGAATTTATGAAAATACCTGGTCTACTTTATGACATTCATCTTTATGTCGTATCCGATGCTATTATAAAGAGAAAATATAAACAGCTTGCAAAGACCAAATGTAATACTGAATTATTAGGGTTTTATTCATTCGACACTAACTCAACCTATATTAATAAAAATTATCCTGAAGATGTTCAATTACATACTTTATTTCATGAACTAACCCATAGTTTTATAGCTCATTTACACGCTTATCCTGAAGAGCAAACATGCGATTTAGTCAGTTCCTATTTAGTTAAACTTACTACTGATAATAAATTTAGAAATAGTCTACTAGTTGGACTGAAAAAACACCAATAGGTATATTGTGATTACATTTAAAGAACTTGTAAAGAATACACCAATTAATGATATTCCATTAACTCATCAACATAATTTAGAAGAGTTATTACTTAGGATTAATAAATTTAGATTAGTTTATGGTAAACCTATGTCAGTCACTAGCGGTTATAGAACAATGCAAGACCATATTAGGATTTACAGTAAAATAAATGCCGAGCGGGTTAAAAATAATTTACCAGAAATAAAAGTTCCAACTAAATCATCACATCTTACGGGGTGTGCGGTAGACATATATTCACCTACAAGTGAATTAATGGATTTTTGTAAAAGTAATATTGAATTATTGGAGCAAATTGGTCTTTGGATTGAAGACGATATTTCACAACCAAGAGTACATTTTCAAATTAATCCACCATTAAGTGGTAATAGGTTTTTTAAACCATGAGAGCATTTAAATTAAATCCTAATGAAACTCAAAAGAGTTTTGGATTAAGTTTATTAATCCATTTTATTTTGTTTGGATGGATGTTTATTCAATTTAATGTAAATCCTAAAATTGAAACTAATGAACCTCCGGTTGAAATAACTTTAATAGAACCAGAACTTAAATCTCTTGAAAAACATAATAATGAACAAGACTCAAATGCTACTGTATTAAGTGAGAAGAATAATAAAAGTCGTTTAAATCGAAAGTATAAAGATTTAAACATAGCACCAAAGATTGATTTTTCAACCAGTTCAGACAAATTCTTCAAACAATCATTAGACGGAACAAACGAATCAGATGAATCAAACCTAAACACAAAAGAACTAAAATACTTCACCTATTTTAAACGTATTAGAGACCAGTTAAAACAATCCTGGCCAGGTAAAATAAAAGAAGCAGTAAAACAACTAAAACTTAAACTAACAGGTAAAAAAATAGCAACAAAACTAATTATAATCCTAGATTCAACAGGTAAAATAACTAAAATAATCCTATCATCAGAATCAGGATATAATCTATTTGATGCAGCCGCCATTGAATCTTTTAGAGAAGCTTATAGTTTTCCTAACCCTCCATCAGAATTAATCCAAGACGGTGAAATTAAACTTTACTGGCAATTTATAATACAATTATAAGTTTAAACATATATAATAGAGGTGAACATGTGTCAAACTTGTATAGATAGAGATAATGAAATTAAGAAACACGCTGAAGAGTTTTATGCTCGGGCGGGTAATAATTTAGATAATGCTCTGTATGACATTTATAGTTTGTATTCTAAATTTTCAGATAGCCTAGGGACGGCTTATAAAATGAAAATGCACTTGTACAAGCTTTATGCCCCTGAAAAATACGAAGAGGAAATGAATAAATCTTACGAAGCTTTTAAAAGAAGTATATTTAAAATATAAAAGTACTAGGCCAGGCGCTACTCTGGCTATAACTTAACTGATATAGTAATGGTCCGGGGGTATTTTATTAGTTTAAACATATATAATAGAATATTCCAAAAATATTCCTTTACAATTAGATTATTTGTTGATATAATATATCATGGGTAAACTTAGATTTGATTGTAAATTAAGTAAAAAAGTGATGACTAAATTAGGCTTACTACCTAAAAGTGAGAGGTTAAAAGTAGTAACAACCAAAACTTCAATTGAAGAAGGATTGAAGTATATTCCTACTACTGATGATGTATTTTACATTCCAGTATATGATACAAACCTTCAACTTTTATGTGAGATGAGTAAAGAAAATAAATGTATAGTTGTTGATGTATTAGACATTAATAATATTAGGGGGCGTTAAATGGGAGAATTTAAAATGAACTTAGAAACTATAGAGACTATAGAAGACTTGTTAACCCCGTTAAAACGGGCTTCAAAAAGATTTAAAGTAAACATAGATACTCCTATAAAAGATATTGAAAAGACTTTAAACTCATTAAAAAAAAATAAATCTAATATTCATGAATTAGAAATTGAAAAAGATTATATTCTAGGTAAAAACATTGAAAAAGCTAGAAAATCATTAAGAATGAGCCAATTAACTTTATCTGAAAAATTAAAGTGCTCTCAGAGTGAGGTTAGTAAAATAGAAGCTGGTGATAGACCATTATCAGAAGAAAAAATAAAAGAAATTGCAAAAATACTCTCTAAACCTTATGGATATTTTTTTCAGGATTAATTTTGTCTAGTCGGTGCGACAGGTTTGCACAGTAGCTTAAATCATAAGGTTTAAACATTCGTTTAAATTATAACTTTATTAATTTAAACATATATACTGTTAGGATTATAACAGTTGAGTAAATTGTTCAATTGTTGTATAATATAACAAATAGTCGTATAATAAAGTCCGTCTAGTCTAATATTGACTTTTTAAACTTAATAGTATATACTAAGATTGGGAGTATAAAATGTCTACTGAGAGACTGAGTAACGCAGAGAAAAATATAGAGAAGATTCAGGATTTGTATCATTCTCTTGATAAATCTGTTACGAGACTTACAGAACAGGTAAGTAATATTAATTCTAATGTTTCAAAATTAGAACAAAATTATACTAATATACAAAGCATAATGACTCAAATCCAAATAACGTTAGAAAGAAATACAAAATCATTAGAAGAGCATATGAGAAGGACTGAGCAATTAGAAAATAGATTGGAGCCAATTGAGAACTGGTATCGAAAAGTAGTTGGAGCTTCTATTCTATTGTCTGTAATAGCTAGCATTTTGGCGTCTTTTTTTATGAAATAATTAGTTTAAGGATATATTATGATTAAATTTAAAGATTACATTAAAGACATTCCGTTAAGTGATTATCCTCATTTATAGTAGGATAGTTTACACTTTTTTTAATTTAAACTCTGAACCGACTGTATCCTTTGCTTTTGCTTCTCTAATTAAAGCCTGATACATATGATTGTATTTCTCAAATATTCTAGGACTAGAGTGACCTAACCAAGTTCTTGCTAATACTTCATCACCAGTTTCACCAATTAACCAAGTAGCTCTAGAGTGTCTTAAACAGTGCCATGTCCTAAATTTTAACTTAACACTTCTAAATGCCTCTTCTAATCTTCGTCTTGCAGTTGAGTCGTCTATTAAATCAAATAAATAATAATCCTTTTTATTTGTATGTTTACTATTAGACCATAAATTAAATTTCTCTTCTGCTAATGAAACTAAATCATTCCAAAGTGTTTTATCAATGATAGGTATAGTTCTAGAATTTTTCTCACTTATTTCTCTTTTACCTTTAAATGGTACTCTTACTTTTTTATCATTCAATTGAGAATCTGATACAACATATCCAAAATATGTTATATTATTTGTTTTTAGTTTTTTTGATAATAATTGATTTTCAGGTAATAGACCTTGATATATATCCGCTAAACTAATTGCTAGTCCTTCACTAAACCTCATACCAGAAAAAAATAAGTACCTAAATAAAATTGCCTCTTGAGTATGTTTATTAGATTTTAAACTTAAATAAACTTGTTCCATTTCATTAGGATAAATTACATCATCTATGGTTCTGGATTTTATTAAATGTTCTGGGAAGGCCTCACATTTAGATTGTTTGTGTATTAGTTTTTTATTATACAACATATCAAGGAATGTATTTAATGCTTTAATTGAATGATTCTTTGAAGAATAGGATATTAAGTTTTTACTTCTCAGTTGAATTGCTGATTTTTCTAACCATTCTCTAAAGTCTTCAAAATAATCAGACCACATTTCAATATTGTTTAGTTTTTTTAATGTTAGAAAGTAAGGAAGAACATAGTTCTTTAAATAGAAGACATTATTTTCCCAAGAATTAATTGCCCGCTTTTTTTGAGCCTTTTCATATTGTTCTAATAATCCGTTAAACGAGTAAAATTCTTTTTCCCATGATAATCTTCGTTCAATCTTAATTTTTTCAGTTTGATATTGGGCTTCAAGTAATTTTAAACAATCTTTAGCCTCAGACTCTAATAGAATGTCTTTACCAAACCTCTTTTTAATTTCTTCTCTAGTTAACCTAAGTCTTTTCTTAGATTTAGTGTCATACCAAACGAAAGAATAGTAGAAAGACCCATCCTTATTAACTCTTTTTTCATATTGCATTTGATTTACTCCCGAAAGATTTATCGGAAGTGTTGAGGAAAATCTTAAACACCGGCTACACCGGATTAGTCACTTTTTCATTTGCCATTTATTACATAACCTATTGATTTTATTAGTAAATCCTTGGTGTAAAGAATGGCGGGGTCGACGGGACTTGAACCCGCGGCCTTCCGCGTGACAGGCGGACGTTATAACCAACTTAACTACAACCCCTTATCAAATAAGAAGCTCTATTAATACATAGGGCATAGATAAATGACAATAGATTTTTTCCTATTGACCAAATGTGTAAAATCTCAAGCAAAATCTAATTCTAAAACGCAGAAAATTATTTAAAGAGACGGGTACAATAGGATCCGTTATTATGTCGAAATGAAAGTTTTAAATTTGCAAAGTAGTTTTGCCATTCAGGACTGGTTTGATCGTAACCGTTGCTATTATAATATTTTCCATTTTGGAAAAATGGTTTATGTATAAGATCAATATTTATATTTGAATATTTAGACATTGTGTTTTCGTAGGCCTCAAAAAAAACGAATCCCCATTCTTTATAGATGGATTCTGTTATCCATTTTGGAAAAGAATTTCCATGTAATGGGCCAAATTTTGCGGATTGATTATTTTTTATATTTGATTGTTCTGAAAAAGTTTCTATCAAATCAATTTGATTAAAATTTAATAGAAAATTTTTATTCAAAAAAACATCTCCAAAATCTCTTAAGCCAATTCGGCCAGTGGGTTTATAATTATAATCAAGCTCTATTAAAAAATTTTGAGAATGGGGAGAATCAAATGCTAATCCAGTTTTTACAGCAAGCTCAGCTAAAACTTTTCCCATTACTTCGATATAATTTTCTTTCCAAAATTTTTCAGGATTATTTGAACCATTTTTTAAAGCAATTAATTTTCCTGTATAGTCATGGAGTGCAGAGAATCCTGGTAGATAAATCAATTTATTATTTGTTGGTAACTGGTTAAGCATTCTGACTACAATTGCTTGATCAATATCTTTAATCCCGAAAGCTAAAGGTTCATCAAGTAAAAAAAAGTTATCAAATCCAATGGCACTTTCGACTTTATTTAAATACTGACTAACTTTAATGATGTCTTGGGCGTCTGTGAATTTTTGCTTTTTATCTGTCCAATGACCTCCAGTCACATCTGTAGAACCCTTTAAAGAAAACTGAACTTTAGATTCAGGGTCTTCAATAATATATGATCTAGATGCTGTTTGATAACCTTTAAAATAATATTTTTTTTGAAATACACTATTGGATTTTCCTATTATTAATTGTAATTTATCAACTAGTCTTGAAACAGTTGTAACTCTTTTATTTTCATATTTGCTTATTAACCATAATAAAACATCTTTATGCCACTTTGTATCTTCTGGATTTATGACCCAACGTACATATTTTTGGCCATTCTTTTCAAATACCAAAGAATCATAGACATCTTTTGGCATTTTATTAGTTATTAATACATCCATCCATTCGAGTGGAATTTCATAGTGAGGCATCATTATATATGTATTTTTTCTCTCTGCAACAGCATTAGCTTTGGTTTCATAATCCACAAGTTGTTTTACATTTGGAGGCAAAGCTATTGCATTTTGAATTGAAACAAAAATAAATGCAATTATGATAAGTTTAATTAAAAATTTACTATTACCATAATATATGGTCCATGCAGTCTTCATAATTAAAATCCATCCTTTGATTTTTTTTGAAATATATATTCCCAATCAGTGACTTTGTGCGGAAAATATGTATTTTATGAATATAATTCATGAATCGAATTTAAAAAGTTATCAAAATTGGCACTGAGGGCATTAAAATAGAGCCCTAAATTAGGATTTGCGTTAAAATGACAGAGTTCCCTTGTTCTTTGTTGTTCTTTAGAGATAAATTTTTTACAATGACCTACTATGTCTTTTGTTCATTTACACACTCACTCTGAATATTCACTGCTTGAAAGTTCCTGTAAAATTAAGGGAATTGCCAAGAAAGCTGCAAATTATGGTATGCCGGCCGTAGCCCTTACTGATAATGGAAACTTGTTTGGTGCAATTGAGTTTTATTTTGCAGCAAAAGATCTAGGACTTAATCCAATTATTGGTTGTGATTTTTATTTAGCTCCTAAATCCAGATTTGATAAAGTACAAGATCGTGAACAAATTCAAAAACCATTAAGGCGTCTAGTTCTTTTAGCTCAAAACTTTAAAGGTTACCAAAATCTCTGCCGATTGAGTACAGCAGGATATCATCAAGGGTTTTATTATAAACCTAGAATAGATTATGAAGTTCTAAAAGAATGTAGTAGTGATTTAATTTGTCTCACTGGTGGTCTATTTGGTGATGTTTCGCAAACTTTAATTTGGGGGGACGAAGATACTGCTTTAGAAAAAATAAAATTTTTAAAAAGTATTTTTGACGATCGACTTTATTTAGAAACCAATCGCACTGGTAAAAAAGAGTGGGCCACTATAAACCCTTTTTTAAGTGAAGCCTCTAAAATTACAGGGGTGCCATTAGTTGCATCTAACGATGTTCATTATTTAAGTCGTGATGATCAAATGGGACAAGAGGTTTTAGTTTGTATAGGCACTAATAAAACTTTAAGTGATGAAACTAGATATAAACTTGGCACTGATCAATTTTATTTTAAATCACCTGATGAAATGAAAAATCTTTTTCATGATCAGATTGAGGTTTGTGATCGTACACTTGAGGTGGCATCACGTTGTCAGCTCAAATTTAAATTAAAAGATGATCAAGGAAAAATGATTTATCACTTACCGAGTTTTCCAACTCGTGATGGAGTTTCATTGCAAGATGAAATTCGCATTCGATCATTTGAAGGCTTAGAAAAAAGGTTTATTGAAGCTGCGGCTCGCAATGAAAAAGTTCCAGACGATCAAGTTAAAACTTATCGTGATCGACTAGATTATGAACTCTCAATTATTACTCGCATGGGATTTAATGGATATTTTTTGATCGTTCAAGATTTCATTAATTGGGCTAAAGAGAATAGCATTCCGGTGGGGCCTGGACGGGGTTCAGGAGCAGGAAGTTTAGTAGCATACTGTTTGCGAATTACCGATTTAGATCCGATTCCACACAAATTACTGTTTGAGCGTTTTTTAAATCCAGAGCGTATTTCAATGCCAGACTTTGATATCGACTTTTGTCAAGACAGACGAGGCGAAGTCATTCAATACGTGGTTCGCCAATATGGTGCAGACAGCGTTAGCCAAATTATTACCTACGGAAAACTTCAAGCAAGGGCCGCAATTAAAGATGTGGGACGTGTACTTGGTATGACTTTCAGTGAAGTGGATGTGGTTTCTAAACTCATGCCTGATAAATTAGGAATTACACTTAAGGAAGCCATTGAGATGGAACCTCGAATGCGTGAGTTGATGGATGTTGATCCTCAGGTGGCAACATTACTTGAACTCGCACAAAGAGTAGAGGGCTTGGTTCGTCATGCAGGGATTCATGCTGCCGGAGTTGTTATTGCCGATGGTAAACTTGTAAATCATGCCCCTTTATATCGAGGTGCTGAAGGTGAGAACGTCGTTCAATACGATATGAAGCACGCCGAAAAAATTGGACTGATTAAGTTCGACTTTTTGGGATTAAAAACTCTCACTCATATTCAAAATGCTTTAAATATTATCGAAAAAAATCGTAAAATTAAAATTCAACCTCAAGAAATTCCACTCAATGATCCTAAAGTTTATGAGTTGATGTCTAGAGGTGATATGGCAGGGGTATTCCAGTTTGAGGGTGAGGGGATTAGTGATGCCACAAGGCAAATTAAGCCCACTTGTTTTGCTGATATCACGGCGATCAATGCACTCTATCGACCGGGTCCCATGGATATGATTCCCGAATTTGCTCGTCGTAAAAATGGTGAATCCCCTGTCGAATATTTATTTGATGAATTAAAACAAGTGCTCGAAGAAACTTATGGTATCATTGTTTACCAAGAGCAGGTAATGGGGATTTCATCTTTAATTGCAGGTTACTCACTTGGAGAAGCGGATATGCTTCGAAGAGCCATGGGTAAAAAAATTAAAGAAGAGATGGATCAGCATCGCGTACGCTTTTTAAAAGGTGCAACGGAAAAAGGGCATGAACCTAAAAAATCTGAAGAGCTTTTTGAATTAATGTATAAATTTGCTGACTATGGATTTAATAAATCCCATGCAGCGGCTTATTGTGTAATTGCAGTTCAGACTGCATGGTTAAAAAATTATTACCCATCAGAATTTTTTGCAGCTCTGTTAACAACAGATATGAGCGATACTGATAAAGTTGTTAGGTATGTGAAAGATGCACAAAAGCGAAATATAAAAGTTGAAATTCCCCATGTGAATTATTCGGAATATCAATTTACAGTGGTCGGTGAAGATATATATTTTGGTTTAGGTGCGATTAAGGGTGTTGGGCAAGCTGCTGTTGAAGCTATTATTGAAGCTCGTGAAAATTTACCTAATAAAAAATTTGCAAGTTTAGAAGAATTTTTTGAACGAGTTGATTTACGTCGTGTAAATAAAAAAGTGATTGAATGTTTAATAAAGGCAGGAGCCCTAGATCAATTTGGTTATCATCGAGCCCAAATTTATAATGGCTATACAAAAATGATTGATGGGGCTGAGACTAAACGCAAAGATCGTGAAGTCGGTCAACGAAGTTTATTTGAGTTATTAGAAAATGATGAAGATTCACAAACCAAAATAACTTTAGATCCAGTTAAACCATGGTCTCGCATGGTGAGTCTTGCCTTTGAAAAAGAAGTATTAGGATTTTATTTATCAGATCACCCCCTTAATGGTTGGGATCAACTTGTAAAGCTTTGGACAACTTGTGAAATTCGTGAATTGAAGTCCTTAAAACAAGTTGAAGAACCAAACCCTGAACCTATACCTCCATCAACACAAAAAAGTCCACAACGTATTCCTCGTCACAAAGATTGGAACAAACGAAGAGTACTAATTGATGGATTAGTGACACAGTTTCGAGAGTTGATTACTAAAAAAGGAACAAGAATGGCTTTTGGAACCCTTGAGGATTTAACTGGCTCTGTAGAGATGGTTGTGTTTCCTGATGTGTATGAAAAAGCCCAATTCTTTTTAAAAGAAGAAAAACCAATTTTAGTTGGCGGATTACTAGAAGTTGAAAACGATACTGCAAAAATTATTGTAGATTCTGTTATTACAATTGAAGAAAGTTTTAAAAAAGTAAATTCAATATATTTTTCATTACATCAATTGCAGGCGAATCAAATTGAAAAAATAAAAACTGTTGTCGACGAATATCCAGGAGTAACGGATTTAAATTTTTTCTACGATTGTAAAGAAACAAAAAAACGCATTGTTCTTTCAAATAAAGACCAGCCAATAAAAGTTAATTTTAATATGAACTTTGTTGAGTCGTTGCAACAGATTGTTGGACATTCTGATTTTTTAAAAATTCATTCGTAAATTTATCAAAATATGAAATCAATAATTCAGAATAAAAGTGAAAAATGATAACTACCATTTTTAAATTCGATCAACCCATTTGTCTTTTTGTTTAACCGACTAATAAGTCGGTGCAATCTGTTATCAAGCAAATGAATTTGTGAATATTCGGGCCAGAGTCGTTCACAGAGTAATTCTTTTGATATAGGACCTTTATGTATGCTCTGTAATAATTTAAATTCTAAAGAAGCTTGTTTAAATTTAATGACTTCTTGATTTAAAGTGAGTTCGCCGGTTAGAGCATTCCAATTGTTTTGCGTTTGAGGTTCATTTTTAGTATTACGGAATTTGATTTTATGGGACTTCTTCCAAATATTAAATCGCTCCAAAAAATGGGGGCATGAGTGATTGAGCATTTCCAAATTTAGAGGTACATTAAAAGTACGATGTTTAAAAAAGTGATAAGGAAATTGGACACGTGGATCCATGGGTGGAATAATTTTTTGTAAATACAATTTAGCATTATCTAAATTAGTCTGCTCCAGTGAAATCTCACAGAGATTGATTAAAGACAATTGATAATCAGATTGTGAACCATAAATTTCTAATAACTGTGCTGACTTTAGACCTTCATCAAAGGCTGCTTGGAAATGTTTCAAATCTTTATAGAGATAAGATTTTTGTCTTAAACACACACCTAAAATTTTTTGATGTTGGGTGGGATTGCTCTGGAGTTCTTCTTCTAGTTTTCTAATTTCTGTCAATAACCAATGAGTAGAAATATTGGGTTCGTAGGATTTTCCAATAATGTAATTATATTGTGATACGTAAAAACGATCATTCTTTGCAATTTGTTTAAAAATTTCTGCTGCATAAAAAAAATAAATTGCACCCTCTTGCATTTTATTAATGTGAAATAAATATAATCCATTTACAAAATAAAATTCACCTTTAATGTATAGATTACTTATTGTTTCAATTTGAATATTAATAAATGATTTAGGCAAAATTCCTGAATGGAGGGTGAGTCTAAAACTTAACAACATAGAAAGTAGGTTCCAATCATTGTGACTCTCAAATTGATTGCGTGATTGTGGCATGTCTGCATTTTTACGATGGACTCTTAATTTCTGACTGGCTTCTTCATAAAAACCTTTTTCAATTAAATTTAATATTTCAATATAAGTGCTTTCTTCGGTGTAAATTCGTTTTGATAACGTCATTTTAAGTGTCATTTTATTCGACCTCCGAAGAATGTAAATTTAATTTATATTTTAAAAGCCAAATTAAAGGGGAATTAGTCATTATCGAAGAGTTATCCAATAATATTGGAGTTAAATAAGAATTTAATTGATCGGGAATTTCTAAAAATGTTATTTCAAGTAATTCAGTATTTGGGTTTAAAGTTATAAGTGCTTTAACTCCCATTTTTGTTTTGATTGTGTGAGTCCAAAAGTTACCATCTTTAATATTTGAGTCAGTATTTGATAAGAAATCATCGATTAGAGTGTGTTCTTCGCTATTAGAATCTTTATTTGGATAATAAAAAGATCCAACTATCCCATTGGGGATGAAGAAAATATTTGCTGTTAGTTGAGTGCTAACTAGTTTAAATTCTAACTTATAATTTGATCTTTTATTGCCGTCTTTTCCAACAAGATCACTGCATTGAAAAAAACTATACTCACTCAGTCTGATAACATTTTCATTACTTTTTTCTTCATCTTCTTGATACCATTTTTTTTCTACTTCGTATGCGAATTTTAATTTTTTATTTTCAACAATCCAATTTTTTTGTCCACCTAATGAGTACTCGATTTGATTCTTTAATGTTTTTTTGGGCCCCATAATTTTAGTTCTACAAAAGACGTCAAAATTTTTATCATTTTGATTTTTAAATATTCCAAATCTATTAATATAATTTATAAAGTCATATTCTTTTTCTAATACAAAACTTAAAAGTGTATTTAGATCATCGATACGAATTGATAAATCTTGTGTGGTATCCCACAAGCCCAATAAAATTCTACCATCACTTAGCTTTATACCCTCTGTATTGCATGGCTTTAAATCTTTGTAGTAGCTCCAGACTAAATATATTTGTGATGAGTTTTCTGATGTTGTTACTTCAGCTTGAATATTTGGAACTCCTGTAAAGTTACTTTTTAAATGAAAAGAATCATCAGTGCTATTAACCCAAGATCCACCGGCAAGACTATCTGTTGTGCTTGCTATCCAACTCCCCCCTGAGGGCAGCCATTCCCATGAGGAAGAAAGTTTAAATTTTGCTTGGGAACACAGTTCGGTAAAAGTAATATCATGCTGAGCTGATTTATAAGTCATAAATCTAGTTCGATTAAGATATTTTTGATTATTTAAATTTTCAACTTCGTATTTAAAATCAATAGCAGCGTAGGGTTTATTCTTAGTCCAAGGGTCCCCACCATTTAATAGTAAGAATGAAATTGGAATTAGTTCTTGGGTTGGTATTATAAGTGCTTTTTTATCATTAATTCGAGTTTTAGTTACCATTCCGAGTGGCAGTGATTGTTGAGCCATGGTATAAGCCCCACCACTAAGACCTGGTTTTATACCAAAGTCACTAAATATATCTGAGTTGTAGGGTGATAGATCTCGATTTTTAGATGAGTAGGAATTTGTTTTAAATCTTAAGTTGTCATCTATCATTATTCCAGCAATGAAATTTTCGGTTTCTTTTTCAATAAAACGAAAACCAGAAGAATCATATTTTTTATTTGAATATGAACTAATCCAATTTCTGAAGTCGCTTTTATAATATTTGGTATCAAATTTAAAATCGGCTAAGGTGAGTTGTTCAATTTTTTTATCAGTAATTATATTATTTATTGTTATTAGTGGATTCAATTCACAATCTATAAGACTTTGTGGTTGTATTTCAAGTAATGCTAGATCATAAGTGGGTGAATCACCAATAAGTTTGAGTTCAGTTATTTTTTTTTCTTTACAATAAAAAGAGAAATTCTGCGCTCCATGAATAACATGCGAGGGTGTTAAAATATAAAAATTTGGACGATCAGTAAATTTTATAATCCAACCTTGTCCTGATTGGTGAAAGGTATAGCCATCAAGTACAAGTTCAGCGACTATATTTACTATTTCATTCTGATTTGCAAACACTAGTATTGAATTCATAACAACTATGAAAACTAAACAAAGCATATTAAGTAAAGTCTTTCTTTTTCGTTTTTCCATAAATTATCTACTGACTCACTTTCTTAGTTACTTACTTACATACTTACTTAGATTTTTTATTGAATAGAGAGATTACCACCAGAGAATAAAAACTTATTCATTGGTCCAATGTTTTAGTAATGCAAAATATAGGCTAACTCAAAAAGTAAAATATAAGACCAGTATCCAGTTTTAAATCATTTAAAAATAAAAATTAAAAATTTCTGTCCAATTATTTTACGGAGCTAATGACAAAAATTGGAGGATGTGAATTGACATAAAATGAGTCATTAAGATTTAATAGAACTTAATGAAGTATTTTGTTTATTTATTAATATTTAATTTTTGTTACTTTTCGAATTCAAATGCTAATCCCCGATTTATTGAAGACGTGGAAAAGTGTGGTATACTTATCGATATTTTTAGAACAATTCAACTTTGTCATTTTTCAACCTATTACAGGCATTGCCCTGAGCTATCAGATTTAGATACTGAAAATAAAAAGTGGCAAACCTCACAAATGCTATTGTTATTCAGCTCTACTAACGATAATTCTTACTTAAAAGATACTGTTATTGATCAATTTGTTGAAGAGATATTTAAAAGATATTTCAGTATAAAATTATCTAAATCCATCGTGTTATCTATTGATCAGCAAAATAAAAAAAATGAAATCAAGAACTAGATTGTTAAAATGATGAAAGAAATTGATTCGTCCACTTCTAAAATAATAAATTTTAATGATTTAGAAAAATTAATTGTTAAATCTAATGTATGTAATCATGCTGCAAAGAAAAAAAAAGAATGCATAACAGATGTAATGGTTATGCTCTACTTTACTGCAGATAATACAAGAGGTGAGTTAAAAAAAGAGTATCAAGTGGTTTCCAAAAAACTGGGTTCTTATCAAATTAATTCCACTGAAATGAATCAAGTTAATGATTTCTTAAAAGATCAAGTATATAGTTCGGGATTATCTAAATTTGGACTAATTGGGAAGGGTATCAGCTTAGGCTATAGTTATTATAAGACAGGTACTTTAACATCAAACTCCTGTGACCGAACAGATTCAAAGTTAAGTTTTGTAAATTGGGATTGTGTAAACAATAAACCAAAATTTGAAATGAACGAAAACGTATATCGGTTTATTTGGCCAACTAAAAAAGATGATTATGATTTTAGTGTATCTGTTTTAAATTCTAAAAAAGAAGTTTGTGATTACTATACTGATTATATAAATTATTTGCTAAGACCTCCAATTATAGAATCGCTTAATTGCCAAAAACAAGAAATTGAGTTTGTTGATTCTGTTTCAAAAGAAAAACAAAAATTGAAAGTTCCTAAGTATGTAGAGTTAAAATATGAATTTGATAATGTAAAATATCTTCACGAATATGATATTCCTAGTGCTTCAGATACAGATCAATTGTTTTATGATCGTTGGAAGTCAAAAAATGGGAGAGAAATTGAAATTGCGGCCTCTGATGGTGTAATTAGGGGGGTGCGCGAGAGTAATCCAAAATTTGGATTCCCTGGTCCTAAAGTAAAACATGTTGTGATAATGTTAAAACCTGAAGAAAAATTAGCGAATAAACTTTCTCAAGAAGCACTTTTAGAACTTAATGCTTTAAAACCATATAAGTATGGAATTGCATATTGTTGCAATATTTCTGATTCAACTGAAGAGCAAACTGCTTGTGCAAAGAAAGCGTTTCAAACAAGTATAAATAAGGATAAGAGTGAACATCAGAACAAACAACAATCTGATCAAACTGGAAGGAAGTAATTTTTTTATTGGGGTAAATATTTGTAACTAATAATTTCTAAAACCAACAATTTGTGACAATAGTTTCATTCCTTTGTCTGCAGTCCATAGAGGGACATCATAATACTTAGCTGTGGTTGCGATGAGACAGTCAATAGTTGTTGGTGTAATACCCTTTTTTCGACATTTAAAAAAATTTTGAGCGGACTTTAGCCAAATATCATCTGTAACTTTTAGATTTGGAAACCCTAAAAATGAGTCCCAGATCTTAAAAAAGAGTTCCTCGTTTCTTGCTCCTTGTGAGACTTCAACTTGGATGATTTCGGTTATATAAATTAATTCACCCTGTGTTATTAATTTTTTTAAATGAATGCATTCACCATTACGAGGATTTTGAGCTTGAATCCAAATAGAGCTATCTACGAGTACGGACACGACTGGACCTCATTTTTACTATATCACCTTCAAAGTAGGATGTCCCAAGAATATCAAGCATGGCAGCTCGACGTTCCTGAGCAATTAAGGCATCTAAAGCTTTATCTATGGTTTCTTTAAGAGTAGATGTTTCACTTAATTTTTTTGCAAGAAGAACTTTCTTTGAATCAATCTCAACTGAAGTTTTCATTATAACCTCTATCATAAAAAAACTGTTCTCGTATAACAGTAAGGATAATATCTTATAGTATATCAAATATATATAAAAAGTCAATATTAGATATATTATATATAAATAATCAAAAAATAACATAGCAGAAATTTGGCTCATAAAATTGCGAAGCAATCAGACTTAATCATGATTATGTAAAGTTAAACGTAAGTTTGAATTGACTAAAATGAGTAACTAAAATAGTTTTCCAAAACTGTAAAAAAATAGAGTTAGGGTGTAAAATGATATCACTTGATTTGATTCAAAATGAAACGCAAATGGCGACTTTAAATTTAAAAAGAGATATAACAAAGCATATTAAAAGAGGTCACCGCTGGATTTTTGCAAATGCTTTTGATGAAAAATTAAATGTTAAATCTGGAATTTATTTTTTAAGTTATAAAGATGAACTTTTAGGACTAGGTATTTATCAATCCGATACACAATTGCGTTTTCGAATTTTAACTAGTGCTTCAGAGTTTTATTTTAAAAAAAATAATCCAATTAAAACTTTAGATCAGTGGAGTGAGTTTCAATGGAGAAAAGCAGTTTCAATTCGTGAATCTTTTAATTTTTCGAATACAAACTCATTTCGATTTATAAATGGTGAAGGAGATGGATTTCCGGGTTTAATTATTGATATCTATGGTAATACTGCTGTTATTAAACACGATCATGCAATTATGGAAAAAGTTTGGGATAAAAACAAAATTGCACAAAAGCTTATTTCACAATACCCCAATATAACTTGTGTTTATCTTAAACGTAGAAATGATGATAAAATAAAAGGTGAAAATATCATTGGGCAATTGGAACCTGAGACTATTTTTAAAGAAAATGAACTATTTTTTGCATCAAATATAAGGGATGCTGCAAAGACTGGTTTTTTTCTAGATCAAAGGGATAATCGGTTATATATCAAAAATTTTAGTAAAAATAAATCAGTGTTAAATTTATTTAGTTACACTGGTGGTTTTTCTGTTTTTGCAGCAGCCGGAGGGGCCTCTCAAATAACAAGTGTTGATATAGCTAAGGTTGCAATTCAAGCAGTAAAAAGAAATTTTGAACTCAATAATTTTAAAACTAAAACCGAAGATTTAGCAACGGATGCATTTGATTTTGTAGATCAGCAGCTAAAATTGAAAACTAAATATGATCTAGTAATTACGGACCCACCAAGTTTTGCGCCAAATGAAAAATCAGTACCCCAAGCTACGGCCGCTTACACAAAAATATTTTCAGACTCTATAAAGTTAGTAAATAAAAATGGTTTTTTTGCTGCAAGTTCTTGTTCGAGTCATATATCGACGGAGGCTTTTTTTGAAATTTTACAAGAGTCTTTTTCTAAAGCAAGATTAAACGGAACTTTACTTCATGTTGGAGCACAACCTTTTGATCATCCATTCCCACTTGCGATGCAAGAATTACGATATTTAAAATTCGCTTTTTTTCGTATTGATTAGAACTTTTAATTAATTAAACATTGAAGAAAATAAATAATCGATTTTATGTCTGATATAATCCCATAGTGATCAGACTTAATTATGAGCAGTGATTAATTATCAGTTCCTAATTCAACCCAAGTGATTCCATCACCACCATTTTCTGGGGTACCAGCTTTCCATTTTTTTACGTAGAGGCTTCGTGATAGGTAGGCTCTCACTGCTCGCTTAAGAGCCTCAGTTCCATGGCCATGTATAATTTTGATTCGATCTTCATTGCGTTGAGTGGCTATATCAAGTTCACGCTCTAAATCTATTAAGGCATCTTCAACAAGCTTCCCTCGAAGATCAATAGAGCGATCTTGATCAGGCAAAAGGCCAACTTTAAATGACGTAGCTGTTCTTACAATACGTCCTGTTGGGTTAGTTGGTTTTTCTGGTGGCTTTAAAGATTTCCAATGGACCCAAAGTCGTAATGAATTTGATAGGATTTGTAATTCACCTTTGTTGTTAGGGGTACCTTGAATAATTCCATCTTGATTTAAAGTGGGAATAAATACTTTTGTTCCAGCAGGAAATTTTTGAATAAATTCTTCTGCACTTTTTGGAGGTTCAATGACGACTCCTCCTGGATATCCAGGAGCAGGCTGTGCTTTTACAATTTCTGGTAAGTCGTTTTTTATTTGTTCGAGATTGCGAAATTTTTTGAAAACTTGATCAACACTTGTGTGTGCAATTTTTTCATCTATTGTTTTTTTAGCATCAACGACAACTTTATTGAGTAAAGTCGATTTTTCTTTTTCAAACTCTTTAACTAAGTTTTCATAATGTTTAATTTTTTGTTCAGCTTCATGGGCTCTTTTTTTGTAATCTTTTTGAGTGAGAACTAAATCTTGTTTTAATTTTTCAATATCCTCTAATGCTAATTGCTGAGCTCGCAATTCAGGGCTCAATAACTCATAAGCTCGCTTTGTTATTTCGATTGAGACTCCAACTCGCTTTGCTGTTTGCAGGGCCATGGAGTGTCCTGCAATTCCAGGAATAAATTGAAATGTAGGTCGACCTGATTTTTCATCATACTGCAAACTACCTTGCAATACAGGAGACTCTTTCGTCCAACCTGATTTTAGGGCGCCGAGATGGGATGTGATGACAGAGAATATTTTATTATCAGCAAATCTTTCAATAAAACTTTTAGCAAGAGCTGAACCTTCTTCAGGATCCGTAGAACCGCAAATTTCATCTACTAAAAGTAAATTTTCATACCCTTTGACGTGAGTTGCCTTATCTAAAATTTTTAAATGAGCTGCAAAAGTTGACAAGTGTTCGTCAACACTTTGTGAATCGCCAATAGATGTAATAATTTTCTTAAAAAAAGGTAATTGAGAATTTTTCTCTGCACAAATTGGAAAACCACATCGTGCCATTTGCGCAGCTAAACCTAAAGATTTTAATAATACTGTCTTACCTCCAGCATTTGGTCCTGTTAATAGTAAAATACTTTTTTCTTGATTGAGTTCTACAGTATTTGGAATAACTTCTGGATAAGTTAACATTAAAACAGGATGCTTTAAATCTTTGAGGTCAAATATGTTTTCACTAAATTGAGGAGTCTGGGCTTCTAATTTATTAGCAAATTGCGCTTGCGATAATTTAAAATCCATTTGGCTTAAGACTTCTCGGCTACTACTAAAACTTTGATATTGAGACCACATGTACTGAGATAACTCGGTAATGATGCGTTCAATTTCTTGTTCAATTTCCCAATCCACTTGGCGCAAGCGATTGTTCATAGGAATTACAGCATCGGGCTCAATAAAAACTGTTTGCTTAGTTTGGGAGTGAGCTTGAATCATACCTTTCACTTGATGTTGTGACCCTCCTTTAACTGGGATTACCCAACGTCCATCACGTGTTGTGACAAATTTATCTTGTAGATAATGAGCCATATCATGATCTCGAACCAAACGTTCTAGTGTTTGATGGATATCTCGTGCCAATGTTTCTTTTTCTTTAAATAATCTATATAAAGTTTCACTGGCGTCATTTCTAATTTCACCACTAGGTGCAAAGACGTGTTCAATGGCTGAAAGAGGTTCTTCGGCATTCATGAGTTTAGATTCATTCTGTGATAACCAAGTTTGTGAAGGATATCTTTCTAAAGTTTCTTTGAGAGCAATAGTTTCCATACAGAAGTGGCGAATATCACGAAACTCCATAGAGTTAAGAACAGAATGTTTTTTTAATTTCAAGGCCCAGGGGTCAAATAAATCCAAGCTTTCCATAAAAGGTCTTACACCAGAATTAATTATAAGGCGGCAATCATCAATTTGAGTGAAACTTTCAATAGCCGCTTCGGCACTGTGAAATGGCACAATTTGTTTAAGTGCATCTTTAGTTGGAGTAGCGGTGGCGTAACCACTTAAAAAATTTAAGATCTCTTCCCAATCAAGATTTTTTATTTCTTTGAATAATCCCACAACCAATAACTCCTATGATAAAAATCAATACTATCAATGGAAGATAATGCCCATATCGAGTAAAAAAGGTCAACGGTGGATTATCAGAATAATGGATTTTAAAATGTCCAATCCAAGGCGTAAATAGTGGTGATAGAGCTAAGATTTCTCCACTGGCTTCAATCGCAGTTGTAAAACCTGTATTTGTAGATCTTACTAGAGGACGACGATTTTCAATAGCTCGAGCAAGAGTCATGTAAAGATGTTGATAGGGTTCAGAGTAAGGACCAAACCAAGAATCGTTTGTTAGATTTACTAAGACTTGTGCCCCTGTTAAAACTTCTTGTTGCGTAAAAAGTGGATCAAGCGATTCATAACAAATTTGTGGTCCAAGTTTTAATTGCGAAGAATCGTTAAGTACCAGCGTTTGAGGTCCAATCCCTCGAGTAAAACCTTCTCCTGCGGGCGATATAGTTTTTAAAACTGGAAATAAATCACTAAAAGGAGTGTATTCACCAAAAGCCAGTAGATTTGTTTTTAAATATGGGGGAGAAAGTTGTTTCGCTTGAGGACCCAATACAAATAAACTATTGTATGCTTTTTCATTTTGTTTGGAATATGCACCTGTAATAACTATTTTTTGAGATCGACGTAAAAATTGTAATACTTTTTGTACTCTAAATGTATGAAGATTATTTTTAATTAAATGCTCATCCATATATTCAGGAATTGCAGATTCGGGCCATACTAAAATCTGTAATTTTGGATTTTCAACAATGGCTTGATCACTCATTTTTATAAAAGTATCTGTAATATAATCTTGAAAACCACGTCCTTGTTCAGCATAAATTTTTTCAAGATTACCTATATTAGCCTGAATGGCACTAATTTCTAGTTCTCTTGTTAGTTTTTTATTCCATTTTGAACCATGATACGAACCTAAAAAATTTAAAAATAAAAATGAAACTAATAAAAAAAGGCAACTAATAAAAATTTTATTTCGGTCAGGATAAAATGTAAAAAAATAGGCAACAAGAGCATTAGAAATTAAAAGTAAAAATCCGATACCATGAAATCCAATGATATCTGCAAGATGAAAAATTGGAATTTTAGAGTAAAAAGTTGTATACCCAAGATGCCATTGAAACAATGTGGGATAATAATATTCAAATAAAAACTGAAAGGAAGCTATTAATAATAAAAGTAAAAGAGGATTATCAAATTTCCATTTTGTTCTAATTATATAAACTAACCATCCCATACCAGGTATAAATAAATGCTGAAGTGTCGCAAATAGAATTAATAAAAAAATCGAAATGGGATAAGGAATATGACCGAACTCATGGGAGACATGAAAAATCCAATGGAAGCCAATTATAGAAAAAATAAATTGAGTCAAAAATCCACCCCATAATATGTCTTTGAGTGAAGTGGCTTTGTAAATCCAAAAATACCAAAGAGGTGCAAAACAAAATAATATTGCCCAAGCTGGAAAGGGAATATAAGAAGTTCCAATCAGAATTCCAGATAATATGGGTAATGTATATTTTGTGATTTTCTTGGTGTTGAAATTCATATTTTTTAAGTTCCTTTTGTAATAGGAGCTGACAAAATATAATTTGATCAAATTATTTTTGACATTTCCTTAGACTATTAAAAAGATATTCAATCATTTTTTCAAGTTTGTTTTTTATAAAAAAAATCTTTAATCTCATTTGAGTGTCATATTTGGTAACAAGATTGAATTATTTTTTATTCAATTAATGAAACATTTAGGATTTTTATAAATTTTAAGATAATTGATATCTAAAGATTAAATTATATGACATAGGTGGGTTTAAAACGCTTTTGCAAGGACACATTAATGTTAATAAGTAATTTTTCTGATTTTAAACTTTTGCCATCATTACTTGAAACTTTAAAAGAAAAGGGACTTGATAAACCCACAGAAATACAAAATCGGACCATTCCATTGCTTTTATCAAAGAAATCAATAGTTGGTGTGGCAGAAACTGGGAGTGGAAAAACCTTATCCTTTGTTTTGCCAATACTTCATCAATTAAAAACAATGGAAAATGAAGGTCGTAAAAATACAGAAAATGGAAGACCTTGGGCTGCTGTTATAGTTCCAACTCGCGAATTGGGTGAACAAGTTTCGAAAGTCTTTAAGCCCTTTACTCACACCACACGACTTCGAGTACGTACATTATTGGGTGGAACAGCTTTGGATGTTGCAAAAAAAAATATTAGTGGTCCATTTGAAGTTTTAGTGGCAACTCCTGGTCGCTTAGTACAATTAATGAAAAGAGAATTAATAAATTTAAATGATGTACAACTTCTTGTGTTTGATGAAGCCGATCAAATGCTAGATCAAGGATTTTTAAATGATGCTGGTGAAATTGTTGAAAATTGCAGCTCAGGTTGTCAGTTGGCTTTATTTTCGGCGACTGTTTCACCAACAATCCAAGAATTAATAAATAAATTATTTGAAAATGCAGAAACTATTCGAAGTGGTGGAAGTCATAAAGTTGTACCCACGTTAACAACGATTAATTCAAAAGTTGTTGATGGTAAAAGGTTTCCTTTGCTCCAAAATATTTTAGCCAAACCTACAAAGGGTGGTACTTTAATTTTTACTAACACTCGCGAACAATGCGATAACCTTTTTGCACTTTTAGAAAAACATAAATATAAATGTGTAATTTATCGTGGCGAGATGGATAAAGTAAAACGCCGAGCGAACCTAAAATCATTTATAAATGGAGAAATACAATATTTAATTTCAACGGACTTAGCCTCAAGGGGTTTAGATGTTTCACATGTTAACAGAGTTATAAATTATCATTTACCCAAGGACATGGATAATTACATTCATAGAGTGGGGCGAACTGCTCGTGCGGGACGTCGTGGACTTGTTGTTAATTTTATTACTGAAAGAGATGAACATATCGTTAAAAAAATAGAAACTTTAAAAGCTCCAAAAGTTTAAAATTTTGCAAAAAAAAAGCTCCATTATAAAAATATAAGGGAGCTTTAATTATAAATTTTAAATCAATTGAAATGTTGAGATAACTAAAAAATTATCCCAACAAATATTTATTAATTATTAAAATTAATATGATCTGCGAGAGTTATTAAAACCACCGCGTGATCCACCTTCACGGGGAGCTTGTGGTTTAGCTTCAGAAATATTTAAAGCACGACCACCGAAATCAGTACCATTGAATTTTGAAATAACAGCTTGAGCTTCGCTCTCTTCAGCCATTTCAACAAAAGCAAAACCTTTGCTTCTTCTTGTATCACGATCCATGATAACATTTGCTGAATCAACAGTTCCAACTTGGCTGAAAAGATCAGCTAATTGATTTGAATCAACTGAATATGATAGGTTTCCGATGTATAATTTTTTTCCCATTTTTGCCTCCTAAAAAAGCTTTGGGGCCATTCGAAGAAAACAAAAGCGTATCTTATGAATTTCGAGAACGACGTGAAACAACAGTTGGCCACATATTTTAACGTATGGCTAGCTAAATTTTGTCAAATCCTATATATTTGATTTAAATAAGTAAAAATTTTAATTAGAACTTTAATGGCTACTAAAAAAGCAATTTTTAAGAGCAATTTTACTCTATTTATCTTTATTTTGGATAATTTCTACGAATAGATTGAATAATTTGATCCAAAGTATCTAAAAATTTAGATCGATCTTGTTTTTGTAAAGGGCTTGGGCCGCCACGCATTTCGCCCATATGCCGAAGGTTTTGCATTAGTTCTCTGTTGGCAACTGCACTGCCAATGCTGTCTTCTGTGAATTCAATACCCTTAAGACCAAGTACCCTTGCATTTTTTTTAATACAACGATCAGCAAGTAAAATATCACCAGTTATTACTAAATCATTTTTTTCTAGTTGGTCGACAATCCAATCATCAGCAGCATCAAAATAATCCGTAACAACAATGAGTTTTACATTATTGTTGTTTGGTATTTTTAAATATTGATTGGAAACTACAAAAACTTTTAATTGATAACGATCGGCAACTCGATAAACCTCGTCCTTAACTGGACAAGCATCCGCATCAATATAAATATTCAACATAAAACCTCATTGTGTTATGAACCAATCTACTTAATTATAAATCTAATTGAAATTTTAACCTGCACAAAATGTCACTTAATGTAAAGTGATTTTGATCATGAACTAGGAATTAATCTGTTTATAAGCTCTTTCTTATTAAAATGAAACACTGGCACGCTTTGCATATATTGATGATATGGATCATTATCAATTTAAAAATAAAATTTCAGTGTCTCATAGTAAGATATTTTATCTCAAAGTTAGTATTTTTTTAATAATATTTAATATTTTATTTTTATATTTAAGATTAAAAGCTGAAATTATTGAAAATGAATATCGTTTTAAAAAATCCGATCCAAAATATTTTTCTATATCTGATATTACTAATGAGCAAGCAGAGAGATTGATCAATGCAATATTAAATGAAAAAAAGATACCATATGGTTACCCTTATGAAGGTTGTATGTATAGAGCTACTGCATTTGCAAGATTTGCAGAATTTAAAAAGGATATTATTGTTGGGAAAATTATAGTTGAAGGCAAATTAGCTCCCCCATACATAGGGGATTTAAATAAATTAGGTTATAAAACTTGGCACTGGCATGTTGCCAATGTTGTTTCTATTGTCCAAAATGATGGATCTAAGAAGTTAATGGTAATAGATCCTCCATTTTTTAATAAACCTGTTGAGATTGAATCATGGAAGGAAAGTTTAACTTCTAATAAAATTTATGACCCATACATTTCTAAATTATATTTTGGAGATAGGCATCAATTTTACCCCTTATTTGCTGAAGAATTAACTTATGAAGAAGATTACAATAAATTGGATATTAAAAATCTTAAAAAAGAAGTTAAAAAAATGTTAAGAGAACAAGATAAAAATATTATTCCTAATTCTAGTAATGATATCTTTGTAACTTCAATTGGTACAAATAACTCAAAGTAAAATATTTTTGCAGTGTATTGTTATTCATTCAGATTTTAAATAAAAAAATGACTTTCTATTTTACTTCAATACTTCATTATGTTTTTATTTTCTATAGCCTAAAAACTAACCCCATCGTAATGATTGGAGATGCTTGTGTTGCAAAAAAAAGACAAAGAACCTCAAAAAATTTCTGCTATCATTCTTGCCGCTGGAAAAGGTACACGAATGTCCACACCCCTTGCAAAAGTTTTGCATCCTGTAGCAGGTGTTCCAATGGTTCAACGAGTCATAAAAGCTTGTAAGGATGCAGGAGCATCTGATGTTAGAATTGTTGTTGGTCATAATGCACAACTCGTAAAAACAGTAGTGCAGCCCCTTGCTGTAACTTGCTTTGAACAACTTAAACAATTAGGTACTGCCGACGCTGTAAAATCAGCGCACTTGGATTCACTTGAGGGGTTAGTTTTAATTATAAATGGAGATCATCCTTTAATAGAATCATCAGACATTGAAAAATGTGTTAAAATTTTTCAAGATGAAAATTTAGATATTGCTGTTGTGACTGCAAAAGTTAAAGATCCAGGCTCCTTTGGAAGAATTATTCGTCAACACGGAAAATTACATTCCATTGTAGAAGCAAAGGATGCTTCTCATGAAACATTAAAAATAAATGAAATCAATACTGGATTTTACATTGCAACATCAGAAGCTCTTCAAGAAATTTTACCAAAAATAAAAAACAATAATTCCCAACAAGAGTTTTATCTTACAGATATGATTTCAATTGGTTTGGAATTGGGTTATAAAGTAAATGCAATTGAAGGCGATGCCCATATTGCTATGGGAGTTAATACTCAAGAAGAATTAGCGAAAGCAACTCGCTTTGCATTCAAGCGAAAAGCAAAAGAACTTATGAGTGATGGAGTAATGATTCTTGATCCAACTCATACTTATATTGAAGAATCAGTTTGTGTTGGGCCGGCTTCAGTTATTTATCCAGGTGTGTATTTGCGTGGAACTACTGAGATAGGATCTTTTTGTGCTCTGGAACCCAATTGTTATATCATTGATTGTGAAGTCGGGGATAGTGTTCAAATTAAAGCTGGTAGTTATTTAGAACGAAGCCAAATCAATGATAATGCATCAGTTGGGCCCTATGCTCGACTACGTCCAGAGACTATTATTGGTGAAAAAGCCCAAGTGGGTAATTTTGTTGAGATGAAAAAAGTAAAATTTGGGAAAGAGTCTAAAGCTGGTCATTTAACTTATCTTGGAGACGCCGAAATTGGTGAGCAAGTTAATATTGGTTGTGGCACTATAACTTGTAATTATGCTGTTGATAAAAAGAAGTATAAAACAAAAATTGGTGATCGTGTATTTGTGGGTAGTGATACTCAATTTATAGCACCCATTGAAATTGGAAGCGATGCTGTGATTGGATCTGGTTCTACAATTACAAAAGATGTCCCTGCGAGATCTTTAGCCGTTGCTCGTGGTAAACAAATTATAAAAGAAGATTATATTAAAATTGAAGAATCAAATTCTCAAGAACAACTTAATGTTGAAAATAAAAAATAAATAGGTGAAGTATGTGTGGAATAGTTGGTTATTTAGGAGAACAAAATAGTCCAAGAGAAGTTATTATTAATGGACTTAAAAAATTAGAATATAGAGGCTATGATAGTGCAGGTATAGCTGTCATTCAAAATTCTGGTGAATTAAAAAGAGTTAGAGCTCAAGGAAAACTTACTGAACTTGAAAAAGCATTAGAATATGAACCAATTCAAGAGGGGCATATTGGAATTGGTCATACAAGATGGGCTACTCATGGTGTTCCAAGTGAACGGAATGCTCATCCTCACCATGCAGGTAAAGTGAGTTTAGTTCACAATGGGATAATTGAAAACTATCTCGAAATACGAGAGCAGTTATTAGAAGCTGGTGTTAAAATTGAATCCGATACAGATTCTGAACTTGTGGCTCATTTAATTTCTCGAGAAGTCGAAAAAACTAAAAGCATATTTTCTGCAGTTAAAAACGTTAAACCCCAATTAAAAGGGGCCTATTCTATTTTAGTATTATGGGAAGAAAGTCCAAACGAACTTATTGCCTTTAAAGATGGTCCACCCTTAGTTATAGGAATTGGTGAAGGTGAAACTTATTTAGCAAGCGATGTTCAAGCTTTATTAAATTACACACAAAAATTCATTTATATAAACGATCAAGAATTAGTGCATGTTCAATTTTCTAAAGTTCAAAAACAACCTTCTACAGCCAATTTTACAACAGAAACTTCAAAACTTTCTAAAGAAGAACAATTATATCATGTTTCAAAAGTGACTTTGTATAATCAACGATTTGAAAAAATTGAACCTAAGGTTGCAACAATAAATTGGAGTGCTGATCTAATTGAAAAACAAGGTTATGCCCATTATATGTTAAAAGAAATTTATGAGCAGCCAAGAGCTGTAGCTCAAGCAGCAGCTCCTCATATTGATTTAGAAAAAATGGAAGTTCAGCTTGATAAAGTTGGATTTGATATAAATAATTTAATGGATCTCGAAAAACTAGATTCAAAAAAAGATTTTCAAAGCACTCTTGAAGTTTTTAAAAATATTCAAAAAGTTTATATCATTGCCTGTGGTACAAGTTATTATGCAGGACAAGTTGCAAAATATTTTATCGAAAAAAATGCCAGAATTAATGTTGAAACAGATATAGCAAGTGAGTTTAGATATCGAAATCCAATATTATCGGCTAATGAATTAGTTGTTACAATTTCTCAAAGTGGTGAGACAGCAGATACACTTGCTGCAATTCGATTGGCAAAAAATCTTGGCGCAAAAACTTTAAGTATTTGTAATGTAAAAAATTCTTCAATCGATCGAGAAGCCCATGGACATTTATATATGAATTCAGGGCCTGAAATAGGAGTTGCTAGCACCAAAGCTTTTGTTTCGTCATTAGTAATTTTAAATTTATTGTCGTTAGCTCTCGGTAAAGCTAAAAAAGTTTTAAATCACGATGATGAAGTTATTTTTTTAAGAGCTATTTTAGGATTGCCAAGTCAAATGGAAGGTATTTTAGCTTATGATAAATACTTTTCAGAAGCTGCTCAAAAGTTAAAAAAATTTAAAGGGTTTTTATATTTAGGCAGAGGTGTTAGCTTTCCTATTGCAATGGAAGGGGCTTTAAAATTAAAAGAATTAGCATATATGCATGCAGAAGGTTATGCTGCAGGTGAGATGAAACATGGCCCTCTCGCTTTAATCGATCCCCAAATGGCTATTGTAATGCTAGCGCCGCAAGATGATGTGTATGAAAAAACAATTAGTAATTTAGAGGAAGCAAGAGCTCGTGGTGGAAAAATTATTTCAATTTCAACAGGTGAAAATACTCAACTTCAAAAAGTAAGTGAGTACTATTTAAGTTTGCCTAAGGCTCATTGGTCAGTAAACCCAATGCTGGCAGTTGTGCCATTGCAATTAATGGCATATCATTTGGCATCAGCACTTAACCACGATGTTGATCAACCTCGAAACTTAGCAAAATCTGTGACTGTTGAATAACTGCTAAAGATTAAGTCTGATCGCTTCGCGATTATATCAGACATAATCATTAGCAGTTATTCTCTTGTTTATTGGAACAGATCTTCGATCTGTTCTTTACTGCTAATGATTAAGTCTGATTGCTTCGCGATTATATCAGACATAATCATTAGCTGTTATTTCAAATTAAAATGCACGTATTTTACTTTTTAAATTATCAATTTCATTTTGAGTAATGGGTTGTGTTGAGTCTGGTCTAGTAATAAAAACTACAGGTACCCTTTTATTATCTGCTGAACCTAGTAAGCTATAAAGTACATATCCAGGATTTGCTAATTCACCACGAATTTGTGCATCTTTGAGCCCCAATACTTGCCACATTTGTGCAGGTGATTGGTTTTGTTGCCAAACAATTCGTGTTAATCGATCAAGTCGAGTGTCATTTCCAATTAGAGTATTATTTTCGATTTCTGGAGAAAACCAATTTCCGTAAGAAGCTTGTAAATTAATGGCATTGTAAGTTTGAACTTTTCCATATCTAGGAAGTTCTTTTTTATTATCTGGTATTTCTGGAGAGAATAAAGATCCGTAACGATCGATATCATAATTTCCTGGGTACATCACTTTTTTCACTATTTTATCACCTACAGGAATATCACCAATCCAATGAGTGCATGATTTATATCCGCCTACAGCTTTACAATATCTTTCAATTTCAGTTTCACCGTTATCTTTTGTTTTTACGTTTGTATAAGCCCATCCATATTTACTTCTTTTACTCCCTGATAAAGTGCCCAGTTGAAAATAATTATTTATACGTGAACCCTCATTGCTGGAAAACAATATAGCTGGCAAAATTAATCCACTGTTATTTCCAAGTCGAGCACCATCTATATCGCCATCCATTTGAGCATAGGTCATCTTTTTACCCATATGTGCAATCCATAAAGTACCTTGTTGCTCTGTATGAAAATGAGTTAACACTTGTGGATTATTTAAAAGAAAATACTTTGCATAAATAGGACCAGTTCGTGAATCAAGTGAAACAAAAATTCGTTCAGGTCCTTTCTCATTTTCTAATTCTGTATTACCAGGTCCTTTTACAAAGCTAGATTTAAACACTTCAGGCAAACGACCACCCAATTGGTCTTTTGCTTCAAACATAAATTTTTCAAGTAATGTTTCAGGCTCTCTTACTTCAGTTTCATTTTTTAAATTTAAAACTTTTTCTGGACTTCCAAAAATCCCTTTATAGGCATTTTGAAAACTAACAGCCATAAATTCTGTATCTATTAAATTTGGTTTAGAAAATTTAGCAGTAACAACTTTTTTTGCTAATTTAGGACCATAAATTTCAGATAAAACTGCGATAAAATTTTTCTTAAGAACTTCAGGTAAATTTTCAGAAGTTGCAGAATTTGTAGTGAGTTGCAAAACTTTAGAAATTACTTTGTGCTCCATTGCCTTTTCTTCTTTAACAAGTATTGCAACTAGATTTTTATAGAATACTCCATTATCAATTGTAAGAATACTTGGATAAGATTCTTTAAATTGATTCAATTCACGAAAAGTATTAATATTTTGTGAATCATAGTTAGAATTCATTTTTTGAGATAATTCACTTAGGAAGCTTTGATGTTTTGCTTCTAAAATTTCAGGAGAAATTGCAAATAAAGAACTACAAGTTAAGGGTTTTGCAATTGACAGTTGTGGGGAAAAATAAACTGCGGTACTTAAACTTAATGATACAATCAATTTTAAAGGTTGCACACGTTCCTCCATGAAATCATGATAACTTTTCAAGATTAAGTCTGATCTGCTTGCGCAATTATTTCAGAGACAATCATGAATAGTTATTTTACTGTTTAATGTGGGAGTAAATCAATTCACTCCCTTTTAACAAATAAATATGTAGGGTCCTTATATCGTAAAATATTTTTAAAATCTATTATTCCTTAAATTTATGAAAAATATCTATGAATAAAAAATTGACAGTTCGAATACTATTTTCAATTTAGTTTAAATGTTTTTAGATTAAAGATTTCGAAGCTTAAAAAGATAAAATATTAACATTCAACTTGATCACCGATTACAACACAGTCTTGTTGTGAATTTCCATTTTCACCGCTTGTACCATTTATACCATTTGGTCCGCGAGTGTTGTTAGTATTTTTTTCTATAAATTTCTTCATATTCATAATTTCAGCTTGGCAACGAGGTACATTTCTATCTTCATAAGGGCCACAGAGTCCTCCGAGTTGCCCTAGTCCACCAGGCCCTCCATTACCTCCAAGACCTGGCTCTTTTGAAATTGTAAAATTAAATGGATTTTTTGATGTCTCGTTTTTGATTTTAAGATTTATAAACCCTGTATCCCCACCACGAAAACCATTCTGTCCTCTGGTACCCTGAGAACCATCCTTTCCTCGAATTTGAGCAATTGCATTTCCATCATGATAAACCTCTGCAATGATCTTACCATTTTCTTTTAAAATAGCGAATAATCTGCAACTATTACTAGGATCACTTTTAAATGATTCTGATTCTTGTTTAAAAGTAAATGGAATTCCACTTGGTGCGCGCTCTGTAATTTCGGGACCTTGATTTCCATCTCCACCATTTTCTCCACGAGTTATAAAATCTAATTTTCCAAATGCTTGATCGATATAAAATTGAATACTTCCTCCATTTCGACCCGGAGTTGAAATAGATGCCTTTGCTCCTGGGGCAAATGTTTGAACAAGTCCATTTGTACTAATTAATTTTTTTGTACGAACAAATAATGAAAAACCATTGGTTGTAATAGGTGGCTCTGTTATAAATACCCGGTCAGCTGTAACTCGGTGATTAGTTGTAAATGGCTGCAAATTTTCAAGCGAATTAAGATGGACATCAATTGGAGTTGTAATTGTTGTTTGATAATAAATAACATTTGAACGATACGATGGATTTAATTCTGAATTGGGGCCTTCGTCTTTATAAAAAATAATAGAATAAACTATGCCTGATTGGAGTGTTAATTTTGTTTTATTAATATCAGGAAATCTATTTGCATAAATTTTTTGGCCATTTAAATAAATAGAAAAAAAGCCATATTTTTTTGGCCACTGAATATTTAAATTATATTTAAACATCTCATCTTCAATAAGTTGTAATATAGGTTCAGTTATATCAGGAATAGGAATAAGAGTAGGTGTAGGAGTTGGAGTTGGCGAAGGTGATGTATTAGGTAATGGTGTCGGAATAGTTGGAATTTCTTTATTCAATTCAATTTCTTCACGTTCATTACCTTCAAAATCAGTTTCTGTTTGCAAATCGTTCTCAGGATCTTCGGGTGAAATAATATCAGGATTATGATTTTGTACTCCTGCATTTTTTTTATTAACCTTAACACTGCAATTAAGAGTTAGGGTTGAAAGTAGAATTAAAATAAAAATATTTTTCATGTTAAAATCCTTTGTTAAAACCTGCCAAATTTATATTTTTCTTAAATTGAAAAAAGTTAAATAACTAAATTGCAATAAATGATGCTCAAATAACAAAAGATATTTTGTCATTTAAACTTCATTAAATTCATAAATCGGACGGATTTTTATTTTCAAAAGATAATTAACATAATCTAATTTTGTAGGTTGGCAGTTAGAACTCCAATTTGAATTGCTTTTCTCATGCTGAGGCAACATTCGATTGAGAAATCATTGAAGAGATCAAAATTCCAATCTTTAGGTAGTTCTACTTTTTGTGTGCTGACAGCAAATAAGCTGTCACCATCGGAAAAAGAATGAAATGGAAAAATGCTACTTGCCATTGAAGTATGAATTTGTACAGCTAATCGTTTTAATTCATTGTTTGATAGTTTTAAATCAGTAATAAATGTAGATATGGTTGTATTTTCTCTGACTTGAATATTACTTTTTTGGGAGGATTCTACTTTTATTTTTGAATTTCTAATTGGAGGTATAATTGGTTGATCTTGATTTAAGGTTATGTTTCCAACTGCATTATTGACTACTGCTGTTACAATATTACAATTATTAAATTTTTGATTTGTAGTTTGATGATCTAATCCTTGACCACCCCAAATTCGATTCGAAATTTTATTTGTAGTGGTTGTAACACCAGCTCCAGCTCGACCTACGCAAAATGTATCAGAAGAAAGATTATTCATAAGTTCTAATCCCATTTCACGTGTTGGATAAATAAGTGGAGATGAACCCTCATGAATTCTCATTCCATAATCATATACTATTGCTGATGGAACAGAGGGGATTGAATCGAAATTTTTTGCTTTATCACCCCTCATTTTAAAAAGAGCTTCGCGAACACCATCTGATGCAGCTAAACCCATAGTCGACCCACCTGCTAAAACAATACCATCTATCCAACAACTCATAGAACCTAATTCTAATAGAGATGTTTCGGAAGTGGCAGCAGATCCACCTCTTAAATCACATTGCGCAGTTGCTCCTTCTGGAAAATAAAAAAGTGATGCTCCGGTTGATTGTGAAGGGTCTTCAATAGTTGCGGTTTTTAACCCTAATAAATTGTAATTAATTTTTTTAGAAAAATCTCTTGGTTTCAATTTTATGGTCTCCTGTAATAATAATAATAAT
>SXSU01000033.1 GCA_005793345.1 Bdellovibrionales bacterium | reverse complement strand
TCTGGCTTTAATGTTTATCCTAATGAAATTGAAGATGTTCTTGCTGCCCACGAAGGGGTATTAGAGGTAGCTGCAATCGGTGTAAATGATGAAAAATCTGGAGAGGTAGTTAAGGTTGTAATTGTTAAAAAGAATCCTGCACTTACTTCTGAAGAAGTGATTCAATTTTGTCGTTCTCAATTGACTGCATACAAAGTTCCAAAATTTGTTGAGTTTCGACACGAACTACCTAAAACAAATGTAGGCAAAATATTAAGACGTGCCCTGCGCGATGAAAAAATAAATTAAACTTTAGCCTCAATTAATTTAACAACATAATCTAAGGACATATCTGTAGTATCTATTACTATTGCATTTTCTGGAATCTGTAATGGCGCAATTTTTCGTTGAGAATCTTGTTTATCACGAACCTCTTGAGAGTTAATCATTGATTCAACTGAAACACCTAACTCTTTAGCTCTACGTTCTGCCCGTTGCTCTTGATTCGCTGTTAAATAAATTTTTACATCTGCATTTGGAAAAACAACTGTTCCACAATCTCGCCCTTCAGCAACTAAACCAGAAACACCAATCTTACAATCTCTTTGATTTTGCAAGAGTCGTTCCCGTACTTTTTTATACTTACTTATTAAACTTGCAAGCTGTCCAACAGAATCTTGAGCAATTTCATCTGTAACAAAATGTCCACCATACTCAACTTCAGTACGTTCATGAGTAAGTACAACCTTCCATTCTTTAGAGTTGGCTAAATCAGCAATTGCTTCTTCATTTAGAAAATCAATTCCTTTTTCTTTAGCAACAAAAGCCAACCCACGATAAAAGGCTCCAGTTGAAACCCAGTTCCAACCCATTCGACGAGCAAGTTCTCGGCTTACTGTACTTTTACCTGAAGCCGCTGGTCCATCTATCGTAACTACTTTTGTCATAATTATTAAACCTATCTTAAAATTTGTTTTAATTTATCAATAACAGCTTGGTTTTCTTCTTTACTACCAATTGTCCATCTTAAATAAGTGGGTAATCCATAATTAAATACTGGTCTTAAAATGATACCAAGTTTTAACAGGGATTCATAAATTTTTAAAGCATCTTGTTTTGTATCAAATAATATAAAATTACCCTCTGAAGGAATCCAAGTTAATTTTAACTCATTTAAAGCTTTTGTTATTTGCTTTTTTCCTATCCAAACTAACTCTTGAGATCTTTTTACAAACTCGAAATCATCAAGAGCAGCTACTGCAGCTGCTTGAGCAACTAAGCTTGTATTGAATGGATTTCTCACTCGATGGTAATATTCATTCACTTGTGGTTGCGCTAACATGACTCCTAAACGCAAACCTGCTAAGCCGTAAATTTTACTAAACGTTCTTAATACAACCACTGAGGGATAATCTTTCATATAATTGACGGCACTCACATAATCATGGGCCTCCACAAATTCAAAATAAGCTTCATCAAAAACAATGAGCAAATTTTTACGATGCCCAACTTTTTTTAAAAAACTTTCAAGTTCTATTTTGGTAATATGTCGACCTGTTGGATTATTTGGATTTGGTAAAAACACAATTTTTATTCTTGGATTTTTTAATAAAGTTTCAGCCATTAAATTTAAATCCATTTTAAATTCAAATTCATCTCGACTTAAAGGAACAGTTACTGTTTCTATTCTTGCTGCTTGAGCACATATTGGATACGCAATAAATGATTTATCAAAAACAGCAATTTGATCGGGATGCTCACCTCTTGGATCACAAAATATTCGAATCAAAATATCAATGGCTTCATTACTCCCATTTGATAATGTTAGTAAATTGGAAGCAACACTCCAAGTTTTAGATAGTTTTTGAATTAAATCAAAACCCATGGGGTCAGGATAGTAATGAAGTTGATTTACAATTTCTGACATTGCAGTTTTTGCCTTAGGAGATGGTCCTAGTGGATTTTCATTACTTGCTAATTTAATAACATGAGTTAAACCATATTCTCTTTGAGTTTCTGAAATTGGTTTCCCTGGGCGATAGGGAATCAAATTTTTTATTTCATTACAAACATCCATATTTAATTCACTCACAATTTTATCCTTATTGTACTTTTAAACCTTTTAAACCTTTTAAACCTTTTAAACCTTTTAAAACTTTTAATTATTTTATCATTTAAATTGATTAAATAAACTAATCAAGCTTTACACCCTCAATACTTTGCAGAGTCTTTTTAATTAAATCTACATGTTCATGACTTGTAGTTTCTAGCAAAAATGATATCCGAGTTTCTCTCAACTGAAGCGATCGATCCGATCTATCATGATGTACTTGAAGTATATTTGCTTTTTCTTGGCTAATAACTCCTGTAATCCGATTTAAAATACCTGGAATATCAGGAACAATCATTCCAACTTCTGCTAATCGTCCTTTTTTAACTAAGCCTTGATCAATAATTTTTGAAATTATATTTAAATCAATATTCCCACCAGAAATCAAGATACATGATTTTTGACCTAAATTTAAATTTCGCTTCATAACAGCGGCGAGTGCTGCGGCACCGCTTCCTTCTGCCACAGCTTTAGCTCTTTCAATTAAAAATAAAATAGCTTCTGCAATTTCATCATCACTAACTGTGACCATATCATCTACATATTTTTTAATAAAATTATCATACATGATGCTACTAGGTTTTTTAACGGCAATCCCATCAGCAATTGTCATCATTCTTTGTTGAAAAGTTTCATCTACTTTTTGATGTTTAAATAACTGAACCATTGAAGACATTATATTTGATTGAACACCAATAACTTTAATTTTTGGATTAACACTTTTAAGAGCTAGGGCAACTCCACTTATTAATCCCCCACCACCTACAGGCACAACAATTGAATCTAAATCAGGTATCACATCTAAAATTTCTAAACCGATCGTTCCTTGACCAGCAATAACTTTCTCATCTTGATAAGGAGGTATAAATACACCCCCGTTTTGTTTTACAAAGTCCTGGGCATAGGAAAAGGCTTCATCATAATAGTTCCCATGAAGAATCACATCTGAACCATATTCCCTTGTTGCATTCACTTTCATTAAAGCCGCATTTTCTGGCATGACTATTGTTGACTTAACTCCACATTTTGCTGCACTAAAAGCTACTCCTTGCGCATGATTTCCAGCAGAGCTTGCCACTACACCCTGTTTTTTTTCATCGTTCGTGAGTGTGCTAATTTTATTTAAAGCTCCTCTAATTTTAAAACTTCCAGTGATCTGCTCATTTTCAAATTTATAATAAATTTCTCGTCCCAAAAGTTTTGAAGCACTTAAAGACTTATCAACTGATGTTTTTTTTATAGTACTTTTTATACGTAACTGTGCTTCTTTGATATCTTCAAGTGTAACTTTCATTTTATTATCACCTTTATTTTTCTTTAGTTTTCTTTAGTTGATTTGGAATTAAAATTTTCCAATACCCACCCTTAGCTGCACCTATTCTTTTAAGTTTTTTTTCTTTTTGAAGTTTTGTAAGATGATACTTTACACCATCTTCCGACATATCCCCTAACATTACGGAAATTTCTTTTCTAGATATCTGAGGATTTTCAAGAATAGGATCTATGATTTTCTGGGTAGTTTTCTGGGTAGTTTTCTGGGTAGTTTTCTGGGTAGTTTTCAAATTACTTTGAACATTTCTAAAATTTTGCGGCCGTAGAATTTCAAACAAAACAGTTAAATCTTCGGAGTACATATAACCTTTCTAAATCATTAGTAAAGCGCAAATACTAAAAAGCCTAACTATAACTTTACATCAAAGCAACAGTTCCCTTAGTTAGGACTCCCTTAGTTAAAAACAAAATATGTCATGTTGTTTATTTTTGGTACGGGATGCTATATAAAATTTTAACAATTTTAAAGAAGAAAGCAAATTCATAACAAGTCTAACTTACTAATTTATATATCCTTTAACTAGTTGTTACCTTTTTTCAATAAATCTCAAACTAAGGCATACCTTATGCACTAATACAAGTGCGGAGGCTTTTATGAAAAATAAAATTCTACTTATTTTATCAAGTCTGAGTTTATTGGGAATGTTATTTTATCTCTCTGCTTGTAACAATGGTAATAATGGAAAACAAAGCAATACAAATAATGATGTTCAACAGTGCTCAACACCGGGATATATTTATACTCAAAGAGGGTGTTTACAACAATGTCCTAATAATCCAAGTATGGCAATATACAATGGACAATGTACAGAGCCTGCTATCTTAAGTAACCAAACAAGTTGTGGAACTCCAGGGTATGTTAATACTCAATATGGATGTTTACCACAATGTCCAGGTAACCCAGGATATGCAATGTACAATGGCCAATGTTCTGTTCCTGTTTATACCACAGGTTCGGTGTGTGGAACTGCAGGTTACGTAAATACCCAGTATGGATGTCTACAACAATGTCCTAATTACCCAGGATACGCAATGTACAATGGTCAATGTTCTATCCCAGCGATTGGATATGGTGGATATAACAGTTATTATGGTTATTAGATTTAATAGATCTAAAATTTTTGATTCTTAATATTAAATATAAGCATAAATTAAAAAAAAAGCCTGGTTGAAATTCAACCAGGCTTTTTTTATTTTTGCTTTTTACTTTATGAAAACTTAATTGCTAAATTTAATCGTTATATTCAATTTAGTTTTTTTCGTTTTTCATATTTTTAAGTTGATCACCAAATAAATCACCAAAACTTGTTTTAGAAGTTGATGATGCTTTTTTTGCATAATCTTCTACATCAGCTTTTTGTTCTCTTAGTTTTACTAATTTAGAACTTAAACCAATTTTACGAGCGTCTTTATCGATTGTGATAACTTCAGATTTAATAACATCTCCAACTTTAACAAACTCATCTGGATGATTAATACGATCAGTTGTTAATTCAGAAATATGGATTAAACCTTCGATATCGCTTTCAAGCTCAACAAATACACCAAAATCAGCAGATTTTACAATTTTAACATCATGTTGAGTTCCAACAGCATATTTATTTTCGATATTTGACCAAGGATCAGCTTCAAGTTGTTTAATACCTAAAGAGAATCTTTCGTTTTCAATATCTACACCCAATACAACCGCTCTGATTTTTTGCCCTTTAGCATAAACTTCAGAAGGATGATTAATACGTTTTGTCCAAGAGAAATCAGAAATATGAACTAATCCATCAATACCTTCTTCGATACCTACGAAAACACCAAAATCAGTGATTGATTTAACTTCACCTTCAATGATTGTTCCAGGTTGGTAAGATTCTTTCAACTCGATCCAAGGATTTGGTTGAAGTTGTTTCATACCTAGGCTGATTCTTCTATTTTCTTTGTCGATTTCTAAAACTTGAACGTCAACAACGTCATTAGCATTCACGATTTGATTTGGATGTTTTAAACGTTTTGTCCAGCTCATTTCTGAAACGTGGATAAGACCTTCAACACCTTCATCCAATTCTACAAAAGCACCGTAATCAGTTAATGATACGATTTTTCCTTTAACCTTAGTTCCGATTGCATATTTTTCTGCAACACTATCCCAAGGATCTGGATGCATTTGCTTCATTCCAAGAGATACTCTTTCTCTTTCGTTATCATATTTTAATACTTTTACTGTGATTTCATCACCCACACCGATCATTTCTGAAGGATGTTTAATACGTCCCCAGCTCATGTCTGTGATATGTAATAATCCATCCATGCCACCAAGATCAATAAACGCACCGTAATCAGTAATGTTTTTTACTGATCCTGTAACGATTGATCCTTCTTTCATAGTATCAAGAGTTTGTGCTCTTTGGCTTTCTCTCTCTTGTTCAAGGATAGCACGTCTAGAAAGAACGATGTTTCCTCTTTTTTTGTTAAACTTAATAACTTTAAATTTATATTTTTTACCGATATAAGAATCCATGTTACGAACAGGTCTTAAATCAATTTGGCTTCCAGGTAAGAATGCTTTAACGCCAATATCAACGCTTAAGCCACCTTTAACTTTTGCAACAACAACACCTTCAATAACTTCTTCGTTTTCTGCAGCTTTAGAGATGTCTGTCCAAGCTCTCATCATGTCGGCTTTATCTTTAGATAAAACGATCATGCCATTTTCGTTCTCGATACGATCAATCAAAACTTCAACTTGATCACCAGGCTTTACATCGCGAACACCATTTACAACTCTAAATTCGGAAATAGGGATTAAACCCTCTGATTTATAATTGATATCCATAAGAACGTAATCCGTTTGAACCTCAACTACGGTTCCAGAAACAACATCACCCACTTTAAAATCGTTGTTCTTGATTGAATCTTCAAATAATGAACTGAAGTCACTACTTGCTTTGTGGGAATCAGCATTAGGGTTAGCTGGAACCTCTGCATCTGCTTTATCAAGTAGAGCTAATATTTTTAACTTTTCTTGTGCAGCTTTGTTTAATTGTTTAGACATATATGTTTTTTTCCTCCTGCGGGAGCCGGCCTCTTTTGTGTGCCAACTACCTGTAAGTGATAACTTGTAAGAGGCTTAACCATATCTGTCAAAAAAATAAATCCAAAATGACGCAGATTTAATCTAAGGAGAAAGAATCACCAAATCCCATTGGGTAATATGATTCTTTATGATGAGAGCTTGATGAGTTTTGCTAGCCTCTTGAGAAGTTGTATTTGTAACCCAAGAACAGGCTTCTATGGGCTCCGAAATCTGTTGCATTTTTTTAAAAGAATCATCATTTTTAGCTCTTAAAACAACACTCCAAATTGAAAAATCTTTACGATGTTGAAAAAAAGAAAATTGTGGATCTTGAGCTTTTGCTATCTGGAGGGATTGAATTTCTGAATCCTGAAGACCGAGATTCGTTGCTTGATGAATCAACTCTTGAGATTCTCCAAAACCCAATGAAACATAAAAACCCACAAAATAATAATCATTACTGACCCATTTAAGATTTTCATGGTTAATTTGGCCTTTAACGAATTCAAACTGAAACCCCTTAAAATCAAGGGCAAGGTTATCTCTTATGTTTGGGTTTATAATTTTTATCCCCGGCTTTAAAAGCTCACGTAAAGCTCCACTTTTATGTGGATTTAATTTTATAAAATCGGATTCATCAAAAACTTCACGATAATCTAGAAAACAGTTGTTCTGATTCGATAACGAATTCCCCATTAAAGGTAATATACGAGATTCAAAACCTAACTGTGGATCAAGTTTAAAAAATTCACTGTGTTTAGAAATATCAAGTTCATTTTCAATTGAAAAACCACGATCCTTCAATTGAGTTAGAGGATAATCCATAAAAATATAGTGCCAGCATAAAAATGAAGTCATAACCAAAATCTAATCATAGGTTTTATATTTATCAATTGCTATTTTCTTCCGCCCCCAACACCATCCGACCTCTTTTGATTGGATCCCCACGCACTTGAGCGAGTTTGGCCCTCTTGTTCACAATAAGCATTTTTATTTTGTTTTTCGAATTCCATTTTAGAATCTATCAGTATTTTCATCTTTGAATTTGAGCGCTCAGCTGAAAGGGTTGCTAATTTTTGTTTTGCTGATTCACATTTTTGTCTGAATTGTTCAAATTTATTAGAAAGCAACGAATAAGTTAATGGATCATAACCATAATCTAAAGTAAACTCACATTTTTTCTGAATTGAATCAAGTTTACTATTTAATGCTTTTGTTGCATTCATTTTAAAATCAATTAATTTATTTTCTTCTATTTTACTAGGATCAAAAGTTGCACTACAACTATTCATTGCATTAATTAAATTATCTTGAATAATAACAAAATTACAATTAGTAATAGTTTCCTTATTGTTTTCTTCATAATGTGCAAACAAACAATCTGTATAATCTTTTGAAGTTAAATCACCAGAACTCAATTTACTTGTATTTCTAGCTAATGAGAATTGACAATTCATAATTAACAAAATTAAAATAATGATTTTATCCATGCAATTGCTCCACTTTCAATAACTTTTTTAAAACTTTACTTTCTCTGATTTCACCCTATCATTAAAATCCATCTTTAATAAACATTTTAGGATATCATTTCAAATTTACATACTTTTGACTAGAGAACTTCTAAATTTTATTAAAATCTTCGAAATAAACTTCTACCAACTCCATCAACTTAATTTTAAATTTAATAGAATTGATTTTAGGAATTTAAAAAATTTTGTTGATATTATTTATTTCCTAAAATTATTTGAATACAACTAACTGTAATTATTTTTACAAACTTTCTTTACTTTACAAGAACTTAAGAAAATGACAAAATAGATTATGGTTACAAATCTACCTAATACTTTTAAAGATCATCATATTGTAATCGAACTCCAAGACGTTTCTATTTCTTTTGATGATGAAACGATTTTAAAGAAGGTTAATCTTCAAGTAAAATCAGGTGAGATTTTTATTATTATAGGTCCAAGTGGTGGTGGTAAAACTGTGCTTTTAAAACTGATGGCGGGAGTTTTTAAACCCACTGAAGGTCATGTTTATTGCGAGGGTGAGGAATGGATCAATTTAAAAACCGAAAAAAGAAGAGAACTCGCTAAACATATAGGCGTGCAGTTTCAAAAAAATGCATTGTTTGACTCTCTGACCGCGGAAGAAAATATTGCATTTCCACTCAAAGAGCATACAAAACTCGATGATGAAGAAATTCAAACTCGAGTGAAAGACTGTCTACTGGCCGTTAACCTCACAAATGTTGGAGAAAAACTGCCACATGATTTATCAGGGGGAATGAGACAAAGATTAAGTATTGCCCGAGCCATTGCACTAAATCCAGAAATTATATTTTATGATGATCCAACGGCTGGACTTGATCCCATCAATACAGATCTAATGGGAGATTTAATTTTAAACTTGAAACAACAAAACAATACAACCGTTATTATTGCTACTCACTCTATGGATTTGGCTTATAAATTATCATCTGAACATGGGCGAATTGCTTTTGTTGCTGATCAAGAAGTAATAATCACTGGCACAAAAAAAGAAACCCAAGAATCAAAAGACCCTCGGGTTCAACAATTTATTAATGGTAGACTTGATGGTCCTCTTACATTTTAAATTCTTCGTTTTCAATAAAGTTCTCAGTCATTAAATTTGAATCCATGTTATTAGTTAAATCAATTTTAGTTAACTCAGTATTACTTGCACCTAATTCATTCTCAATATCTTGAATCTCACTTAGAGCTGTTGTAGATTTTGAAATCTTAGTCGCAGTATCCTTTGCCAATGAGTTGATATTATTATCAGTTGAAATAAAAACTGATTCAACGTTGTTACTCATCACAAAGTCTTCATCCGAATTTTCAAGATCCAAAGCCACTGTTGTTGGTAATTCAGAAGTTGACGATGTTGATAAAAATGGATTTACTCTTTGAATAAGATTTTTGGCAGCTTTATCAATTGGAATCAAATTAGGATATTTTTGCGCCAACCCAACTAAACCAACTGTAAACCATACTTCAGGTGTCTTTTTATCTTGTTTATAGAATTGATATTCTTGCGAACGTTGGTTTGCTAATTGTTGCAAATTAACCGATGTTAAACGACCTTCTTCAAAAGATATTAACTCTTCTTGAGTTAAATTAAAAATATCTGATGGTTTTTGTAAAATACCTAAGGAAACAAATTTACTTCCAATAAAGTTTACTTTTCTAGAAATAAGTTGAAAAAGTTTATCAACTTGTTGAATATTTTTTGCACGATCTTCTTTTATTTTTTGCCACTTTTCTTGTTTTTTACGAATTTTTAATCTATTAAAATAAGATCCTTCCTCTTTTAAATTCACCTTTTCATCATTTTCAAAAAAAGATAATTCACCAGATAAAGAGTTTTTAGAATGGATATAAGATTTATACGACCAGTATTCTATTTCGGTAAAAATTATTGGAGCTGCAAATTTGCAAATTCGATTTTCAATCTTTTTCATTTCAATTAATACTTCTGAAATATTTTTCATATCCCATTTAAAATCATATAAATTCTGTATTTCTTTTTCAAATTGAGAATCAAAATCATTTCTTTTTTTAAGTAAAGTTTTTTTATAACTAGAAAAGATTTTTCTAGTTTTTTTAATCTCACTCATGCTTTGTTTTTTAATTTCTGGCCATAAATCTTCCCAATAAACTCTCATTTCTTTGTCTGATCGCCTTTGCCATTGATTCATATTTAGTTCTAATTCACTAGATATATAATCAAAAGGAAGAAGACTAGCTAATCTATGTAGAGCACCTAAATTAAGATATAGACGTCCTTTTAAAATTCCAAAAAAATGTCGAATTACTTTATCATATTCAGTTGTAAAATGTTTTTTTAATTTTAATTGCCCCAATTCTTCAATCAAAATAGGTCTAAAATTTCTAACTATAAAAGAAAACCAATACGGTTGACAAAATTCTTGACTATCGAAGTTCGATAATTTTAACCAAAAGTGTCTAGCCTGAGTATTTAAATGACTTTGAAAATAACTACTCGATGGCGCTGACTTAAAGTAAGTCCAATTTTGGATATATATTTTACCGTGAACATCTTCAATCCAATCTGCTTTTAGAGGAGAAACAATATTTTTTTCTACATTTAAAAATATTTTTGAAATCTTTTTGATGAGGTCTATGTTTTGTAAGTCTAGTTCACGATTAGACGTTTTAGAAATCGAACTTCTATCACAATTGGTGACAGCGAAAGAATCTCTTTCAATTGTGTATGCTTGGAATACTTCAGAATTTGCTACAGACATATCAGTAGTCTTTTTAGTTGCATATAGATTTCGATGATCTAATAAATTAGAAGGGCTTACGCTATAAATTTCTCCAGCCTCTTTAACTTCAACCAGTGCTGATATAAATAAACTCAACTGTAAATCACTCAGATTTAAATCAGCTTCCCAAATTTTATTCATAAATTTTCGCTCTAATATGGATGCCCAACATCCTTTTATAGCCTGAAGGACCCCTTCAGTTCCCTTAGCGCTCATTTCACAATAATTATTTAAACTACTTAAACTTGGATTTTCAACTTTAGGTTTTATCATTAATTTAATAGAAAATTTCGAAGCATTCATACCCTCATCTGCAATCACTTTTCGAACTTGTTGAACGAGTTCACTAGGTAAAGCTGATCTTTGAATATTTTTTTTAAATGCTTCTAATTGTTCAACTTGTAAAATCTCAAATCTAAAATTAATTTTAGAAAAAAACTGGCGTAAAGCTGAATCCGTTACTGCAAACCAAAAGGTTTGATCCACTCCACAATGTCCAATTTGAGCATGAAGTGCGATTTCATCGGTTGTATAAAATTTAAATAATGACAAACTATCATGTTCTTGCAAAATCCAACGAAGCATCCTGCCCCCCTAATAAACCATCATGGTTTATAATTATACCTATTTTTTAAACCATCCCTTATTATAAAAACACAAACTTGTATTTGTATTTCCATCACCATAATAATTAATCATAAATTATACTTATGTATTACATTTGAAAAGCTGATTTGAATGTTTCAATGCCTTTGGCGTGGTATAGTTTTTGAACTTAATATCGACTATGGTACATTTCTTCGTTGTAAATAGGAAAATTGAACAACTCGAGTTAATTAGTGAAATGAGTTTTAAGAAAATTAACTTGGTTATAAATCAAATATATCATAATGATACATCGGTTTTTGCTATTTTTAAATTCAATCTAAATATTTTTTATCTCAATTATTACAAAGTTTTAGAGACTCTCATGAGCCAAAGTGTAAATAACTTCGTCAGGAAAGTTTATTAATATGAAGGGTATTTCATTTTTTAAAATTATTTTAACTATTATTTTTGTTACAAATTTTAGTTTCTATGGAACAACTATTAACACATCACTTGCTCTCGCTGGACCAGCAGATTCTGATGATATTACCTATCAGCAAATTTTGGCTGAAGAAATGTTTTTCAATTCATATACAAAGTTAACTGAATCAGAAAAAAATAATTATTCACGGCATATTATGGGAACTTTTGAAAACGGAGGACCACTTAGTGATTTTATTAATGATCAAAGCAATACTCCAGAAAAATTTATTTTTCCAATTGTAAGTTGTGGAAGCAGTAAGTGTTATGAAATTGCATCTTGGAAATGGACCCAAGAACTAAATGATAATGGTGATATAAAATCAGAAAACTTTAGCACTTCTATTTTAATTAATACTGAAGAGTTAAATAAAAATAAATATGAAACAATTAAAAATGATCCAATATCGGATCACTTTCTCAACTCAATTACTGATCCTAAAAAGAAAGCCCGAATAATATGGCTCACAAAAGTTCTAAATAATACTAATTTATTAACAGTCGTTCGAGGAGGTTTTAATACAATTTTCGTATCTTCAAGTTTATTTTTTATTAATCATTATAGAGTAATCTCATCATTAGTCATTGGTTCATTGGCAGGTATTATTACTGGAGCATTTTTTTATTACAGAAAAGGACTTTACAACTTCATAGATAATTATAATGTTAAGCTTGAGAAAAATAAGAATAAAATCAAAGATCGAATTAATTTACTAGAACAAGAACGTCTTAAATATAAAAGTGAAGCAGAGATCGACCCATTCGAACACTCAATACAGAAGTTATCAACAAAGCTTAATCGAATTGAACGAAATCCATTTATTAATACCGCAAAAGAAGCTTCTTTTTTAATGAATTATGCATTAATTGGTTTTGCTTTTCTAGGAGTTTTAAAAATTGCAAAATGGCAATTAGGTACCATACCAGCTCAACCCACCCCACTAGACTTTACAGATTTTTACTTAGATGAAAATAATAAATGGGCATTAATTCTTTCCGAGGGCACGCAATTTTTATGGGACAATCAAGCCACTCGTCTTGAACGTGCTATGGAAAAATCAGGACGATTTTCTAAAGAATTTAGTAATGCAGTTGGTAATGGCCTCAACGTATTGGCATCTATATTTTCGGTTTTTGCGGCAGTACTTATGCAAAGTCATGTTGAAGGAGAACCCTATTGGTGCGGACTTGGATTTGCTCCACTTCTTTTTGGCTCAATATTGATTTCACAAATTAAAAATAAAGTATTAAACTTACCTGAAGTAATTGAATCTAAAAATAAGTTTAAAGAGTTCAATTTCCAAATAACGGACGCCGACGGAAAAGTACTTAAATTTACTAAAGATAATTTTCAAAACTTCGTGGATCTTAACAATTTAAATATTATACAATCACACTTTGATAAATTAACTTCACAAATAAATAAAAAAGAAAGAAATTTACCACTATCATGTTCAAGCCTTTTCATTAAGTAGTAATTTTTAAAATACAAACTTTAGTTTGGATTTTCATAATTCGAGGTAATTGAAAATCGCCCCCAACAGACAAGAAAATAACAGATCATGATTATGTCTGATAAAATTGCGAAGCAATAAGATTTAATCACGAGCAGTTACTTCAGTTTGGTCATCCATTTTTTATAACTTTGAAGTTGTATATTATTTTTTCTTTCAGGATCCATTACATTAAAATTTAAACCAAATTCACCTATATCTTCATTCATTGCTATAGAAATCCAGTCTAAAAATAATCTAAAGTTAATTTCGGTGTTATTCTGCAATAGATTATGCTCTAACAATGAATAATAAAGGTCCGGTCTATTAAAAGATTTAAGTTCTCCAATATCGCTTGAGATATTTAATTTCATGTACCATATTTTTTTTTGAAATTTACTATGGTTACTTTGGAATTCACCTGCAGTGAATTCATTGATAAATAAGTTAGAAAATAAATACCTATAGGAACTAATTATGTAATTAAATTCAATTTTATTTTGATTTATATTTTGAAAATGATCATTACTATCTATTTCGTTTCTTCCTATTTTGTTCCAATTAAAATATTTTTTAGAAAAATAATTATCAAATATAATATCAGCAATATCTCTGATCAACTCTGTTTCATCTTTATCAGTACTTATTTTATTAAAAGAATCAGGATTGATAGATTGATAATTTTTAATAGATTCTAAAACAAAGTTAAAATTATAATTTGTCAGATTCTTTCTATTTTTTGATATGACATAACTTAAAACACTAGGTTCCAGTTGAAAACTATTTTCATTATTAACGAAAAGATTCGAACAAGTAAGTTTAGCATGAACGAAAGATAAATTAAATAAAAAAACTGATATAATAATACTTATATGATATATTAACTTCATTTCCTTGAATTCCTTAAAAAAATAAACTTCACGATTCCTTAAGTGAAGTTAAGTCATGTTATACTCTAACTTTAGTTAATTTATAAAGTAGTTTTGAAAACTATTCTATTAATAATTCGTTAAGATTTAAAATCTAAATGAATTCGATTACAAATCTCTTTTAAAATTCTTAATAATAATAAATTGCGACTGATTTTTTTTAGAGTTTACAGTCACACCAAAATCATTATCTTCGATAATGGCAACAGTATTTTGATTTAAAATTGCAAGACCTTCGATCTTTTCAATATCATCAATTCCAATATCAACTAAATTGAGCCATTCAGTATGTGAAGCTAACTCAAAATTGGAATCAGATAACAATGAATCTATTTTTTTATCATTTTGAACATTTTTATTTTTAAATGATAATAAATTTGTTGCAGTTTTAATATCAATTTTAAATAATTTATGACTACTCGATTTACCAACTTTTGAATTTTGCTCGATAATCAAAAACTCACCACTACGAATACAAGCGGCATCCCCTAATTTATCAACTAACTTATTTTCGAGCTGATACAAATACTCACCAGTCACTCTTTGTGATTTTAAATCTAATTCTAATATACGCATTACACCAAGAGTTGATTCATTTGGAAGGGGACTTTGCAAAAAAGCATAAAGCTTATTTTCACAAATTGCTATTCCTTCAAACCCACGATTCATTTTACGTTCAGAATAATAGTTTGGAAGCCCTACTCCGCTCTTATCATAAATTAGACTTGGATTTAATCGCTCAATTTCCTTAAACTTGGAATCGAAATGGACAAGTGATGGTCCATATTCATCGCCCATCCAAAAAGTATTATTGGGTAAAAAGGCTAACGATTCTAAATCAAGTCCATTTTTGTCATACATGAGTTTTCTATTATTTTGATCGATTGGAATCTCATCAATTTTAGAACTTCGAGGCAAACCAGTTAATTTGTTGTTAGATTTTCCAAATAACGAATATGTAGCTTTTAATTCTATTTTAGGACTTCCTTCTTCAGGACTTGAGACTTCAAACTCAACAATCATAGGTTGAAAATTTGAATCCAAAAAGGGCCGATAGAACTTTCCATTTTTCTCAATGGCTTCTAAATTTGGTCCTCTATCTGTGTGAGTAATAAACTGAAATGACTTATTAATTGGATTTATACCCTTAAAATGTAGCCCTGAATAACCACCCAAATGAATTTTATTTTCATTATTATTAGAAACTAAATACTCAGAGGAAAATAAATATTTAGTTACTTGAACATTATCTTCTGATTTTTGAATATTAGATTTTTTAATAGTTGTACAGCAATTCATTACAATAGATCCGAATATAAATATCACAGTTCTTAAATTACTTAAAATATTATTCATTTCATGTCCTTAAGGATAAATTTGCGATACAATTAAATTTAAATTACTTTTAACATCAAATCTTTTTTCAAAGTTTATAACTTCTACCCAAGAATTTTCTATTGTATTTTTAACTAATTTTAATTTTTGATATAATTTTTTTAACTTTCTTTCGTCTTTATTAGTTTTATCTTTTTCAATACTTTTTATCTCGTCATTTAAAGATTCAAGTTGAGCAATATTATCACTTATTTTGCCATACAAATCAGTAAATTCAGTTAAAAATAATTTACTTTTGGCTGATACTTTTTCATCCAATTCAGTAAAATACGAAAAAAGCTTTTTAATCGTTCGCATATATTTTCTCATATCATGATATGCTTCAATAGTTTTGTCATTTTCAATTGGACTTTTAATATTTTTTGTTTTTGAATATTGTTTCTTTGTTGATTCAATTAAGTTCAATATAAAAACATTAACTACATTAAAAGCATTTTCATCTATATTTGGAACCAAATCTATTTTTCCCCAGTAAAATTGAGAAAGATCCTTTTTATTCCAGTCGTATCCAGAGTATTCATTTTCTTTTAAAAATGAGTAGAATTTTTTATATTGATTATTAAATTTATTGACCCAGACTAATAAATTTTCTCTTTTTTTTGAAACTTCTTTTTGTTCATACTTAACTAATGTTATATCTTCAATTTGCTGTCGGTCATAAATATCTTTGAATAAACCGAACAACTCATATCCCTCATCTAATTGCTTTCTAATATCGCGAACAATATTTTTATTATTTTTTTGAGTTTTAGATCCATTAGACTCAATTGAAAAACTATATATAAATAAATCAATCATATCCCTAGATTTAACAATTAATTTTCGCAAATCCACAGGTGCCTTAACTTCATGGGGCAAAATTTCGTTATACACTGATTTATTCAAATGCTCATATAATTCTTGGTATGAATTTGAAATATATAATTTAGCAGCCTCTCTGTAACTTAATTGCTTAAGATTTTGCGATTGCGTATTAAAGCTAAAACAAGAAATAAGAATAAATAAAATTGAAACGATTTGATTTTTTATAATTATATAAATATCATTAATATTCATAAATTCACTCTTCAATCTTTAATAGAAAAATAAATAAAAATATATTCATTAAATAAATAATATTTATTAATTTGATTAGTTTATTAATTTTAAGAGTTTTCTCCATAGAATCCTTTATTAATATGATTTTGTAATTTATATTATTTTATATAGTGCATTTTTAACATTTTTTTATAAAGAATATTTACCGAAAAGGAAAATATACAAAATGAAATACAATTTTTGTCACAATTCTTATTTATTTTTTATTTTATAAAATTATCTTAGCAAAATATTAACATAATCTTAACATACAGCAGATTGTTTTAATTAATACAAGATTATTTAATATTATCTATGAGATTAGTCCGTTCACTTTACCTAAACATATTTACATTTAATATTTTATTTATAGCTATAGGATTTCAGTCTTTTGCAAGCAACCCAAAAGTTGAATTACATTGGAATATTTGTGATCATTCATCTGAAAGTACTATAATTCAAAAATTAAATTTCAAACTTTCTAAAAGCAGCTTAAGAACGGTTGAGTACATTGATATTCCAATTGAGTTAAATTTTTTACAGAATGGTATTTCTGTCCGAATTAGAAAAGAGAATGATAGTTGGGAATCAACATTAAAAATTAAACAACCGTTAAATTTCAATATTGATAATAATTATATTTTAAATTCAAAAGAAGACTCTAAGTGTGAGTATGATAAAATTGGTGACATAAAAGTTTTAAATTGCTCTTATAGCTCTCAAGAAAATAAAAATAATTATCCACTGAATATTTATGAAGCCCTAAATGAAGAGCAAATGAGGATTTTAAAATTAAAACTACCTTATTTTAATAATTTTGATCTCTTAAGGGGCACTGGACAAATTAGACAAGAAAACTTCTCATTAGTTTACGATAAAGATAATAGTTTTGATTTAGAAATTACTAGATTAGATCAAAATTCTCCTGATGAAAATTTGATTCAATTATCTTTGAAAACTAGTAATGATAAAAGTGAACAAACTTACTTAAAATGGCTTAATTATTTAAAAAGAGCCAATATTCAATTATGTTCAACTCAGAAATCAAAAACTCAAATTATTTTAGAGAATTACTTATCACCTTAACACATAAACATAGAAAATAATCTTGATTTAAAGTTTAAGTTTAAAAGATAACTTAGAAAGTGAGTCATAAAAATTATATACAAATGCTAAAATAAATCCTACTACAACTGCTCCCAAGTGCGCAGCATGAGCAACACCAAGTTGCCAAGAGGGTGTAGAATAGACGGCCACGATATCATTTAGAAAAAATAATGTAATTAACCACTCTTTTCTTAAATAAATATCCCCAAAAAAACTCTCCTGTGGTGCAAAAAAATAAAAGAATTTTAAATTTCGTTTAGTTTCAACTAAAAAGTAAAATGCCATTACTCCACTTACAGAAGCACTTGCGCCTACTAATGCTGCCGCATTCATACCATGAGACAGTTCGTATACTAGAGCCCCTAGCACTCCACATATTAAATAAACTATAGCTACAACAAAACCACCCACCATTTTTTCAAGGGCAATACCAAAAAAAATTAATAACATCATATTTGAGATAAAATGTAATAACCCACTATGTACAAATTGATAAGTAATATAACTCGTCCATTTATGATTCAAAATTGAAACACCATAAAAGGTAGTCCATTGAAACTTTTGAGTGAGTAAAAATCTATCCCAAACTTTTAACCAGTTGTTATAAAGAACCTCATCAGAATAGGGTTTAATATTCTTATAATCTAAAATAAAACCATCATCACGAAATGATTGTTGAGACCAATAAAGATGTACTTTATTTGCATCATAATTACGACCTGTCCAACTTTGAATACTCTTTTGATACTCATCTGGATTTTTACTTTTTAAATATTTTTGATACTGAATACTTTGAACCATTAAAAATGTTTCATCTGCCATTTGGGATTCAAGTTGAGAAATAACATTTTTTGAGACAGGGGGTAAAATCATTAAAAAGAATAACGAAATAAAAAATAAGGCCATAGTGACTGGAGCTTTGAAAAAATCTTCATATTTTACCCACCATGGAAAAATCAAGTTACTCTCCTTGTTTTAAAGAATGTTCTTTTTCTTTAGAGGCTGGCAGTCTATTTTCTTCATTATTTCCAAGATTTTGTTCGTTGATAGGATGACCTAAAAGATTTTTCTCACCTTCTTTTTCTAATAATGAAACCATATTTTTTTTATTTTTCTGAATCGAAGTTCGATAGAGCCAATCTACGCCCGTTAAGTACGATTTCGAAAATGGACTCCAATGAATATAAAAATTCTCTGCTTCTAGCCAATCACCCTCAAAATTTGAAGATAGCAACAGGGTTTGCAGAGCGTCCCATCGCAATTCTCCATTTATAGAATCGTCTTTTATATAATTTCGAAGTTGTGCCAAGGCTCCTTGTTGTGATTTCTCTTGGAGTTTTATTGACTGTTGAATTAAAAAAAGTTTTTCTAGATCCTGATAATCTAAAATTGATAAATACACACCATCTAAATCATGTTGAGGGTTACAAAACTGTGACTTTACTATTGTTCTACCAATTAATGGCTCTGATGCCATTTCTTTATTTTTTGAAAAATAATTATTAAAGATTTTACATTGGTTATAAGTTTTTTGACAACTTTGATTTAATTCTTGCAAACAAGATTGAGCATATAATCGTGTCATATCTTTTTCTGTAACAACAGATTTCACACCGCTCAAAAGTGATTTCAGTTCGGTAGTTTTATTTTCACGTTGATAAATAAGAAGTTGTTCTTCAATTAAACCAGTCGACTGAATGCCATTATCTTGTAATATAGAAATCAAATTGCTAACTAACTCATTTTTTCCAAAGCGATTCATTACTACCATCAAACTAGATTTAAAGCTTAGGGGAGCATCTATCCAATTGACTTTAGTGATTTTCTCTAAATTAGACTTCACTTCTGATTTTGGCATAGTATTCATTTCAGTAAATAATATATCACCACTGCACCAAAAATTATTTTCACTGCATGCTTTTTCTATATACTCTTTACGATTTTCTGAGTTCGGAGCTGACAACAAGGCGCGTGCCCAATATTTGTTTTTATTTTCAAATTTTTTTAGAAAAACAAAATCAGTTTCTAATTGTAAACATTTTTTATCTAGTTGACCTAACACAAATAAGCTCATGGCAAAATCGAGGCGAGCACTGCTTGATTCAATACTATTTTGCGATCTTGCCGCATATTCATCAACGTCTTCGCACAAGAATCCTCGATCAACAAACTCAGTTAACGCAAGTTTTCCAGATTCAATTTGTTTTAAGTTCCACTGAAAAAAAGCAAAAACCCAAGAGACGAGTGCAAATCCAATTGCTAGTAAAAAAAATCTGACCATAGAAGATTCAATAGGTAATGGAACTTCTTCTCTTTGATTAAATTTTAAAGTTACGACTTCAGTTTCTGATACTCGATCATGGAGTAGCCTTTTTTTACTATGGGAAAAAGCTTCAACAAGTGGTATTCCAACTAAAGCAATTCCAAAGATCCAAAAAAGCGAACGTAAAAAACATTGTCCCCATGTTAATTTATCATGGTTAAATGATTTTACTCTTAATTTTAAGAAATACATTCCAGGAGTAAAATTGAGTAATTTAAAATAAATTGTTTGAAGAACAAGAATACTAAGAACCGTCGTAAAAACCATTTGCATAGTTACATAAAAAGTTTCACTTTCACTTTCTGTAACCCAGCTTAAAATTTGCAGACGATACATGAGACTTGCTACAACCAAAGAAAGTACTGGAACATGAAGTACAATATCTAAGAAACAGGCTAACAAGCGATCAGATACTTTCGCTGAAGCAATCTGCTTTACACATTCACCATCACCCTTGTTAGTAATATTTGTGACTGATACAGTGTTCTTTAAATTTGGTGTTGATAAATCATCTATAACCATACTTGGGCGCTATCGGTGTATAGTTGCAATAACTCAATTGGTTCAACGTCTAGGACTTTTTAAGTTTAATTTGGCTCGATCTAGGTATAAGATTTAGGCGCATAAAAATATTTCTTCCAATTTAATTACCTAGGCTATTGCACTAAACCATTTTACTTTTTAAAGTTTTTGTTTAATATTTTAAGGCGCTTTATTCTTGTAATTCACCTGCGGCCTTTGTGGTTCAAAATTGGAACAATTTTATCTTTTAATTCTAAAACTTCCATTTTTATTTAAATTGTATATCAAAATACTCTGTACTTTAGTTAATTTTTTTAACCTTAAAATACTCATAATTATTTTCCTAAAACCTTCGTCTAATACTCTATGTTTTTTTACTTAGTTTAAAGTAATAGACTCCATTAGTGTTTAACTCACTTCTATTTATTTATTTTTTATTAAGTTCAATCATTCCTGTTTACGATGTGTCTTTTGATTTTTGTAGTAAAGTTGATTCAACTTTTTACTTGATCGACCTCTTAATTCAAGTTCTAATACTAATGTGTCGAGAAATTTCTCGTACATATAAACCCTCCTTGTTGGTTTGTTAGATACCTAACTATCGGGAGGGTTTTTCTTTTTATTGATGATTAATTTTACAATTATCTGAATATTTAACTAAAATAGTTTTCACAAATTCCACAAACTGTTTAGATAGAGACAAAGGTTTATTTTAAATTAAAAAAGTTAAGCGCAGCTCCATCGCCGCAGGCGATTTACTAGAAATTAGGTCTAAACTCACTTTTTATAAAAATCACTTTTGATTCTCTTATACATTTAGTTCGGTATCAATAATATTGACACACCAGTGCCAATTCTCTTTTGTAATTTATCAAATTGATAATTAGATTTTATGATATCTCCTTCTCAATTCGAGACATAAAATATACATAAATTTCGTCATGTTATAACTATTCGAATTTGCCATTGGTAAGGAAATCGAAATTTTTATCCTCAGTTTTGCATCTTGATCACATGTGAGGTACAAATGTTCAAAAGATCAGACATAAAAATTTCTTTTTTTATTGCCTTTTGTTTAAGTTCACCAATTGTTCATGGAGTCTCAAATCAAATAGTGAAACATAACACACCAAAGACCGTAAGTGGAGAGTTTATCCCTAAAAATGATTTTGAATCTCCTCTTAAGGACCTTGTTATTAAATCTCTTTCTCCCTATGTAGATCAATACGAAAATGACCTAAACAATATGTCCAGGCTCGAAAACTTATTAGACAAAAAAACTAACGGCGCCTATAGCAGATATATTGGAATTCGAAAGTTTAAAATAGGAGGGAAACACAGGGGATTTACTGAAGACCAACTTGAACAAATTGACGATATGCTAGATGAAGCATGGAATCAGATTAAAAATACAAAATTATTTCAAAATATTGACAAATTGACGCAGAAACTTTTAAAAACTGAAGATAAGGCACTCGATTTATTTATGAAAAACTGCCGCAGAAATTTACCTATTTTGCCTCAATTAAATAAACTTATGGATCTTGATTATATCGAAAGTTTGTTTCCAAAACATTTTCATTCTTTATACAACCAATCAGTAAGAACTCGCGAGCTGTCAGAGGGTTGGTTTGACTTAATGGAAGAGTCTCAAAAATTAAAATTTCAAATGGTTAAAGTCAGCGAAAAAGTAACTTCATTGGCTGTGGTTCAATCCATTGAAAAAGGAATTAAAATACTACCAAATGTTTCCCGAGCAGTCGGAGTTTATCAAAGTATCCCTTACGTCGGCCACGCAGTGAGTGCCATCACTACGCTTTACAGTGTTTGCGATGTGACTGCCCAATGCTCAGCACAGATTCAAAAAACTTTAAAGAAAGACGCAGATTTTATTCGAAACTTGAAGCATGGAGAATCTGTAAACTTTACATCAGAAAGTACTCATCCTGGTTTTCTCACACCAATATCAGTTTCTGAGAGACAGCAATAAAGTGGTGTCACGAAAGATCCATTTTTCTGATTTGCCAGAATTAAGGCCCGGAGCTTTTGGGCAAAGGGGCGCAATGGGACCCGTTCGGCATTCGTTCAATTGGAGGAGGGATTTATTTTGATCTGCCAATAGAAAAATGTCGCGCGCAATTGAAATTTAGCCAGATTTTAATGTCGGCGCAATTGAAAATGTGCCAGTTGTTTGATGCAAATTTGTACCAAAATAATACTTTTTTATCTATTCATTTTTTATTACTATTCTTTTCTTGATAATTTTTACTTCTTATTTTGAAGCAAACTTCTCCGTCTTGGATGACGGAGAAGGGCGGGATTTTAAGGGGCGGCCAAGAGCCCCTTATGCCAGGGATGGCAATATTTTTTATGCATTTATATTTTCATCTATTTTTTCTCTTTGCTTTTGTTTAGCAATAGCTTCTTCTGTTCTTTTACTAGGACCACTTATGTTATAGGTTATGCAATTGTGTACTACTCGTTCAACAGCTACAGCTGTATTTAGAGGATTTAAAAATACTTTGTCCCATTCTGAATAAGTAAGATTTGTTGTAATTAATAAACTCTTTCGTTCATAGCGTTGAGAAATTAATTGGAAAAATAAATCGGCACCATCATATGTTTGAGCCAAATAACCTAACTCATCACAAACTATAAGTTCAAATTTATCTAATCGTTTATTTAAATCAGAGAGCTTATTTTCTAGTTTTGCATCAATTAAATTTTGAATAAGACTAGATAGAGTTGCAAAATAACACTTAAATCCTTTTTGACTTAGCTCTTTAATAAGAGCAATGGCTAAATGTGTTTTTCCAACTCCTACCCCTCCATAAAATACAATATTGAGTGGTTCTTTAATAAAATCCCCCTCTGAAAGCTTGTTAAATTCTTTTGCAGTAATTCCACTGATACGATGAAAATTAAAACCAACTATAGATTTATTAAGAGGTAGATGCGCTTGCTTTATTAAATTCTCAACTTTCCTTTTATGTCTTGCATCGAGTTCAACTTTTGAAAGCAGGCCTAAATATTTCTCATAGGTTAAATTTTTTTGATTTGCTAGAGTGGCTACTTCTATAAATTGTTTAGCCATTTCATTTAGTTTTAAATTTTCATTCAACTCTTGATGAGTCATTTATCCTCCTGTCGGCATAAGGACATCATAGTCTTTAAGGTTTAGTTGTATTGGTTTTTAATTGTGCTTTTCAGCTAAGTTAATAATATTATCAGGTCTTCTTTCTATCAGAAGAAGTGACTTTGATTCTTCAAATAAATTATTTTTAGTATATGTTTGTAAAACAAGTTCTATGGCTAAAATAATTTCTTTAAGTGGTACAAAATGAATAAGATTGAGTGTTCTTAAAAACTCCTTTTCTGGACTCCCTAGTAAGTTCTGTTTTTTTAATTGTTCGTAATATTTTTTTAAAATCGGATGGGTGAATAAAAGTTCTTTGTGAGCCCATTTAATCATAGCTCGTGGTTTTCTCACTAAACTTATAATAATATGTTCAAGTTTAATTTGATTTTTTCCATCAGGGATTCTTTCATGTACAACAACAGCGAAATATTAAATGTACTTTTCTTGAGTGTAATTTAGTAACAGATTTTTTAGACATTGGAAAATTTGATGTTATCATAGATGATCATTGTTTGCATTGTATAATAGGTGAAGATCGAAAAAAATTATTAGATCATATATACTCGAACTTAAACCAAGATGGGATATTTATTACACGAACACATTGTGGTGATCCCCCAGCAAATGCGCCGTTAGAAATAATGAAAACTTGGGATCCAAAATCAAGATGCCAAATACATGATGGTATTGCTGGACGATATTTTGGGCTACCTGAAGATATCCTTTTAGAATTAAAAACTTCTTATCTTAATCCAATTCAGCATAAAGTTTTTAATTATCCAAATGGATGGGCTATTCTTGAAATTATCGCAAAAAGAAAGGAGTAATATATTTTTCAAATAAAAATTAATTTGATAATCTTTAGTAAGTAAAATTATA
>SXSU01000004.1 GCA_005793345.1 Bdellovibrionales bacterium | reverse complement strand
TGGTATAGAAAATGCACTTGAGAAAAGAAAAAAGGAACGAGAAGTCATTTTAAAAACGATGGAAGAATACTCGTTAATAAAAATTAAAAAAGGCAATCAGCCACTATATGTCAAAGCGGAAGAAATTGCGTGAACACCACATAATGAATAACAATAATTTTGGAACCGGATTTTTAATTTAAATCCTGTCTAAATTTATTTCCTAATGCATACTCCCAAACAATGGCTTCAGCTTGCTTCATTGGGGAGTCAAATTCAAATTCAGGTTCAATGTTTCCATGTTTATCGATTACAATTGTACGAACACTCAAATATTGCTTTGGTGAATTTTCAGTCCAACGCACGAATTGATCCTCATAATTACCTAGCATACTCGGAATAGAGTGGTTAGAACTCAATAAAAGTTTGTAATGAAGATTCTTTCTGAATTTTTGGTCCAACTTATTGAAATGTCTGGTAATAATAACTTTGCCAGGTTCTATTGTGTTTTCTCTTAAAAAATTGCTGATGTGGTTAATATTAGAGGAAGAAGGGTCTGTGTCGGCAAAAACCAGATATGCTGTGCCGTTTTTTAACTGATCTATTAAATCAGGTGAAAATTTCGAAAAATAGTCTCCTTTTAATTCCGATGTCGAAAATGCTGTTGGAGGCACTCTTTGACCATAGGGATCTCTTATAACTTTAACACCTAATTGACTTAAATTCTTTGAAACTTCAAAGTCTCCATCACCAATCACTATTGCGGTAGAATTGTTATTGATAATTTTTGTAATCCTACCAGCAAAATTACGGGAGTTTTCAGTTGTAGGTCTTGATTGGCCCAAAACTTCAGTAAAATTTCGCATCGTCTGCCCCCACCACCCCGTATCTATAACTACCACTTGTTTTCCTGGATTGGCACTTAGTTCGTCATCGTCTAGGCCGTTATCTTTTAAATATTCATGAATCATTTCCTGACCTTCAGAACCAAATTCATCAATAATATTTCTGACAAAATCGGTATCTGCCGTCAGTCCCGTAACTTTTACATCCATTTTTTCTCTAACACTAATGTGTTCAAGTGCCAGCCTTACATCACGCATACCACGCTCTAAGGTAACAACACTATAATTTCCCTTACCAAATTCATTATCCAATTGTGTAAATATTCGCCTTGCAACATCTAGAACTCGAGATGCGAATTCCCTGGCCTCATAAACTGTGTTCTTTAATCGGTCACGATCCATATACCATTTCTCAGCTAGTTGCTTTGGTGGAGGCGCAAGCATTTCTACCGCTGTCATTATTTGATCTAAGAATTCATTTTCAGGAAGATTAAAATGTGATCTCTCTACATTTAACTTCGGATACTTTAGGTTTAAGTCTGTTCTGTTTGGTAGAATTTTTCTGTCTTGGGACCTAAACCTGTCCAAACTTTGTTCTTTTGTTTCAAATATTGATATACAGGATTTATTGATTGTCAAATTGGGTTTAAATTTAGAATGTGCAAAAGTGGGCACACATATGCCAAATAAGAATACACCGTTTATTAGGTAAAATAACCTTTTAATTATCATAAAATTACTGAATGCATTTTCTAGGCCTATATCCTAGGATTTTTTAGCTGTTGTCCTAGGACTTTTAGGTGAACTTTTTTTGAGTGTCGTCAATACGTCGTCAAAAGGTAAAAAAAATCCCAAAACTAAATTTTGGGATTTTTAAAATTTTGTAAGTATTTGAATTTGCATATAAAGTTGGTGCCCCGGGCCAGACTTGAACTGGCACGCCCGTTTGACCGTAGCCCAGGATTTTAAGTCCTGTGCGTCTACCAATTTCGCCACCGGGGCATTTTAAATAAAACAGTGAATTGGAGACATTTATTCTTATAAAAAAATGATAAAATGTCTACTTAAATTTTATCGACTTCTTAAATAAAATTAGAATTGACGCTCTGGTTGAAAAAAATTGTTTAATTTCCTCAATAAAAAAATTCTTTATTGAATGATATTTTTGTTTTGGTAGATAGACCTCATCATAACCAATATTCAAGGGGGATCTATGTTCATAGATTTTAACAATGCAAAAAAAAATTCAGTGGTCATTGATTGTTTTCTAAGTTTACTCTTAACTCTGACTTTTTTTGTACTACCAATCAACTCAAATGCCCAGGTCATAGATGATTCAACAAATGATTTTATATATAATCCTTTTGTTGAGAATAAGGACTTTCCTTATCCCACTGATCGAATTTACCTCTCATCAGTTTCATCAATTATCTTAAGACCTACTACCTTTCAAGGAATTCACTTCAAAGACTACACCTTGCACCCCGAAAGATCTAACTTAAGTATTTTTGCAAATAAAAACCATGTACCCATTGCTTTTTATGGAACAGCCTCAAAACAAGCACCTTTAGTTTTTTTCTTTCCTGGTTTAGGTGCCAATGCCTCAACACCATCATCGCTTTACATGGCTGAGTTAATTCGAAAAAAAGGTTATAACGTAATTGTGATGAGTTCAACAATGAGTTGGCAATTCGCAATAGCCGCGAGCACTACCGGGTCTCCAGGGTATGGTCCACAGGATGCAAAGGATATGTATCAATTAATGAAGCTTGCCTATAGAGATTTTTTAAAATCCTATAATGCCACTCCTTCTAAAATCTATTTAATAGGGCAATCATTGGGAGCCTCTGATGCTAGTTTTGCATTTAATGAAAATCTTATTCAAAAAAATTTTCTAATTGAAAAACTAATTTTAATCAATCCAGCTTTTAATCCAGAACAGTCTTTACTTAAACTTGATGAACTTTTACTCTATGGACAAAACTACAGCGAAGAGCACAAACGCGCCCTTCAAGATTATTCAATGGGACTAATTAATGATTTAATATCTAAAAAAGTAGAAGATCATAACATTCCTTCGTTGCTATTATCAATTAAGCTTAGTGAAAAACAAATTGCATGGTTAATTGGAATGAGATTTAGAGATTCACTAAGTGATTTGATTTTAGCCTCCCAATCTATTAATAATTTGGGAATAATTAAAACTCCACTAACGATGAGAAATATTTCTACAGCTAAAAAAGAAGCCTCAAAATTATCCTTTAAAGACTATTATCAATTTATAGTTTTAAAAAATTCTACCCTTGTAGATTACATGAATAAAAATAGTAACACCATTGAACCTATTACCACTGAAGAATTTGAAAAATCTATTAATGATACGTCCGACTTATATACATTGTTTACTCATTGGAGCAGTAATGACTCTCTTTTTAATTCAAAATTTCAATGGGCTATTTATGAAAATCAAAATGATTTTTTATGGAATGATGAAATAAAAAAACTCTTACTTGAAAATAAAAAGCAAAATAGTCATTCAAAAATTTACCCTATGGGTGGACATCTTGGAACTTTATGGGTACCTGAATTTCAAAAAAACTTATTTGATTTTTTAGCTTTATAAACCATCTTAAGTTTTTGTTGTAAATCGTGCTAAACAGTAATCTCTAAATTCTGGCCAAGTACCATTAGCAATGGACTCCCTTGATTTTTTCATTAATTGAAAATAAAAATGGAGATTGTGAATGGTGTTTAAGCGAGAACCTAAAATTTCACCTGTCATAAATAAATGTCTCAAATAAGCTTTTGAATAATTTTTACAAGTATAACAAGAGCACTCAGGATCAAGTGGTGTCTTATCTTCTTTAAACTCTGCTCTCTTGATACTTAATTTTCCCTGCCATGTGAAAATAGTTCCATTGCGTGCAACACGAGTTGGCATTACACAATCAAACATATCAATTCCAGAATCTATGGATAATATTAAATCCAGTGGCGTACCGACACCCATAAGATATCGAGGTTTATCTACAGGCATTAATGGCGCAACTTGGGCTACTAATTCATGCATTAGCTCAATTGGTTCGCCGACACTTAATCCTCCTAAAGCATAACCAGGAAGATCTACACTAGTTATTTGTTCTAGGCTTTCTTTTCTCATATTAATATCTAGACCACCTTGAACAATTCCAAATAACAAACTCTCTTTGCGAGTCATTGCATCTTTGGACCTTTTAAGCCATCTTAAAGTTAAGGCCATACTTTCTTTTACTTCTTCGGGAGTTGCTGGATACTTTAAACATTCATCAAATGCCATAATAATATCTGAGCCCAAATCCATTTGAATTTGCATGGAAGTTTCAGGAGATAAAAAACATTTTTGACCATCAATATGACTGCGAAACTCAACGCCCTTTTCGCTTAAATTTCTAAGTTGAGATAACGAAAAAACCTGAAACCCACCACTGTCAGTTAAAATCGGACCATGCCAATTCATAAATTCATGGAGGCCACCTAAATTTTTAATTAACTTTTCTCCAGGACGAAGATGGAGATGATAAGTATTCCCAAGCACAACCTGACAACCATTTTCAATAAGCTCTTCGGGTGTCATAGCCTTCACTGTAGCTTTTGTACCGACAGCCATAAAAACTGGTGTTTCAATTGGACCATGATTAGTCCATAGAGTGGCTCTTCTTGCATTACCACTTTTTTGGTGAACATTAAACTTTCCAATAATTGATTTATCTTCAGGGATATGAAAATTTTGGAAACTTTCTTTATTATATTCTTGGTTATTATACATTTTAATACTCTTATTTTCTTATTGTTTAATAATTTAATTATTAAACTTTTAAATTATTAAATTATTTTTTATAATACATTTTTATATTTAATTTTTCTGTGTTTTGAATTTTATATTATTTACTAATATATTATCAAGAAAATTACTGCTCATGATTCAATACTTTTCACAAGCGAGAATTTAGTTTTATTAAGAGTAGTTATGCTCCTTCAACCAAACAGACAAATCTCCATAACTAAATAATCGAAATTGGTTTTCAATTGCCCAGTTGTAAGCTTTTGTAACTTTTTGTTGACCAGCAAAGGCATATACTAAGGCTAATAAAGTACTTTCAGGTTGATGAAAATTAGTAAGTAGTCGGTCAACAATTTTAAATTGAAATCCAGGTAATATTAATAGTTTTGTAGAGTCCCAACTATCCACTTTTATAAGACCATGGGCAGCACTTTCAAGTGCTCGAGTTACAGTCGTTCCTAGTGCCCAAATATTTCGTCCTTCTTGCTTTGCCTTTAGAATTTTATCCCATACTAATTGGGGTATATAAACTGACTCGGAATGCATTTCATGATGATTTAAATTTTCTGCATGAACAGGCAAGAAAGTACCCAGCCCTACATGAAGTGTTAACTTTAAAATTTGGACACCCTTTGATTGTAAATAATCTATTTGATGTTTTTTAAAGTGTAAACTAGCTGTTGGTGCCGCAAAACTTCCACCCTTCTCTGCCCAATGTGTTTGATACCAAGTTCTATCTTCAATTTGATTTTTAAAAGATGAACGCATCTTTTGAATATAAGGGGGCAATGCAAGCTCACCATGCTTTTCAAAAAGTTCTTCAGTTAAAGGAATATTACTTTCTACAATTTGTGGTAATCCTTTTTCAATAAGTTTTAAATCTATAAGACCAGGTACTAACTCAAACGTTTGTCCAATTTTTAACTTTTTGGAAGGAAATAAAACTTGCCATGTTAATTGATCAGTTGAATTAAGAAATAATACATCGTTTATTCTTCGAGGAACAACTTTAGTATCGTTGAGGACCAGAATATCACCAGCTTTAATCAAGCCAATTAAATGATCCCAATTAATTTCTGTTATAACTTGAGTTGAATTATCTATTCTCTCATAGTTATTTGATAAAATATTTAATTCTTTGGCATCGCCTACTAACATTACTCTTGAAACGTCTTGGGGGGACGTTGCAATGAGTGATTCTGGATATGTAAAATTTAGTTCTGTTTTTTTCATTCAATTACCCATATTAGAAGACATTGTTTTGCACAATTTCTTTTTACTAAAAAATAATTGATTCATTGAAAAATATACCCTATGCTTACTAAACTATTAAGAAAATACAAACTTTAGTTTGAGGGTCTTGTGGAAGGTGTCGAGCGACCACTAGAAGAATGGTACTTGTTAAATTATTTTAAAATCTTAGGGGTTTTAAAATAATAGGTTGGTAGATGCATCGACCGGCCTTTTTGAGATCAAAAGTAGAAATTAAGTGATTGCATGAGGTTTAGTTTAAGGGAGATTGAAGTTTTAAAATAAATTGCGCGGATGGTGGAATTGGTAGACACGTACGTTTGAGGGGCGTATGCGCAAGCGTGAGGGTTCAAGTCCCTCTCCGCGCACCAACTTATAATATATAATACTTCTTTAAATACCTCCTCTTGAAAACAAAGTCCTCTTCAATTAAGAGGAGTCAAAAATTAAGTCAAAATCAGATACACCCAATAAAAAGTTAATTGAAATAGTAGCCGGCCCTAATGGGTCAGGTAAGACTACTTTTGCTGAAAGCTACTTTCTTCGTACAAAACAAAATTCTGTATTTTTAAACCCCGACCTCATTGCCTCTGGGATAGCCCCACTGGATTTTGAAAGAGCTTCCTTTCAAGCTGGTCGTGTCCTTATTACAGAAATCAAAAATCAACTCGAAAAAGGTACGAGCTTTAGCTTTGAATCCACACTTTCTGGCAGAACTTGGGCCCACTTGTTAACACAAGCTAAAACTCTAGGTTATGATGTAATTATTTATTTTTTATACTTAGAAAATGTGAAAAAAAATATTGGGCGCATAAAAAAAAGAGTTCAAATGGGAGGGCACAACATACCCACTGAATCCGTACATCGCCGTCACCCTCGTTGCTTTGAAAATTTTTGGAACCTTTACCGCCCTCTCGCAACTGAATGGTATATTTTTAATAATTCTGGCAAGAGCCCTAAAAAAATAATGAGCCGGCAGGAATTCGAATCACTTCCTTTGAAACAACAAGAGCAGTTTGTAAAATTATTCTCACAAGGTAAGGTCTATGACTTCAGCAGAAAATAAAAAAACTTTAAAGTTAATAGATAAAGCCCTGAAGCTTTTTCCGAAAATTCTTAAAGAAAAAGAAAAAGCCTTTAAAGAGAAGAAAAAAAGAATGAAGGCTTTTGCACCTCTCTCAAAAGAATTACTTAAACAGGAATTAAAAAGGGAGAAAGCTAAAAATGAAAAAGAAATCTAAGCTCAGTAAGTACCTTCAATCGGAGGACGTATTAATCTATTTAGCCAGTAACCCAGGTGATCGACCAGCTTAGGGCTGGAGGGCGCACCACTTAACAATTTTCAAAATTTGTAACCTTATTTATAAACTTTATATTTCATTATCTGAGCTATTTCATTTTACTTTAATGAATATAATATCTCAAATTAGTTAATAAGGGGTGATTCAAAAATCACCCCAAACAAACAAGAAAATAACTGCTGATGATTATGTCTGATATAATCGCGAAGCGATCAGACTTAATCATGAGAAGTTATTATGAAAATACCAACTTTAGTTTGGATTTTCATAATACGGGGTGATTGAAAATCGCCCCAAACAAACAAGAGAATAACTGCTTATGATTATGTCTGATAAAATTGCGCAGCAATCAGACTTAATCATAAGCAGTTATTTTTTGTAAAGGATTGATATAATGAAATTTAAAACACCAGTAATTTTTATACTTTGTGCAGTTGTTTTTACCCTTCAAATATTTATTACAGCGAAAGCTGCAAAGTATGAAACATCTGGTGATTGCGGTGGTTTTCCAAAAGCAAATGTTAAAACAGCTCCTGGATTTTGTCTCGGAGTTGTCTATGAGCCAAATCAAAATTCGATTATACCTCAGAAAATACGTTGGGCCGTAGAACTAAATAAAAACTCTTATCTCATAAGCGATATTGTAAGTTTTGGTGGGCAAAATGGATTTATTTATCGCTTAGATATTAATCCTGATAAGTCTCCAACAGAACAAAATTTAACAATTTTATTTTCGGAAGAAAAATTTTCTCATTTTTCACCAACAGATCAACGGCGAAAATTTTTTTATCAACCCAATCAAATACTAAAATGGAAAGATAATAAAATATATGTAGGAACGACAACTGCAATTTTTAGATTTGACCCTTATAGTTCAAATCCAGTTGAAACCTTAGAATTAATTATAGATAATATTCCTTATGGGGGGCTTCACTCTTTAAAATCATTAACTTTTGATAATGAAGGAAATATTTATGTAAACGTTGGTTCAGACTCAAATGTCTGTCAAAATTTTACTAAATTTGCTGATACAAATGAAAAAAATAATCCCCTCAACCATAAACAAAAGCAATTTGATAATTGTCCAGAAGCTGAAGATCAACTTAAAGGACGTGGTCAAATTCGTAAATATCTTCGTAAAAGTGATAGTAGCTATTCAAAAGATTTTATAGTTTATGCAAAAGGTTTACGAAACTCAATAGCTCTTGTATGGGATCCAATTCAAAATTTTTTAATTCAAGGAGAAAATTCTCGGGATGCCATAACTAAATTTGCCTCTGAACTTTCAAATTCAAATTCTCCCGAAGATGAACTCAATATTATTTTTGAAGGAAATCATTATGGCTGGCCCTACTGCTATTCTTCGCAACTTCACAGCCCTGAGTGGACAAATGTAGATTGCACAAAGGACTTTACTCCTGCTCAAATTTTACTTCCTACTCACTCCGCACCTCTGAGTTTTATAATTTATCAAGGATCAATGTTTCCAGAACATTATAAAGGGAAGCTAATTGGAAGTCTTCATGGTTACGAATCCAAAGGACACAGAATTGTAACTTTTGATAATGATAACAATGGAAAACCTGTTGGAACACCACTCAGTCTAGTCTACGATTGGGAGTACAAAGGAACTCAAGGTAAAGGAAAGCCAGTGGGGTTAACCGAACTTAAGGATGGAAGTGTTTTAATTGTAGAGGATGATCCACAAAATTCTATTGTTAGACTCTTTTACGATAGATCTAAAAATCAAGATGGTAAACCCATTGACGAAATCAATCTTCCTCCACCCGTTGATAATGAGTTAAGTTTAGAACAAGAAGAAATTCGAAGAAATCGACTTAATCAAAAAACTTTTGATGGAAATTTACCACCATTTATTGAATTTGAAATAAAAGTCATTGATAAGTATTGTTATGTCTGTCACCAAACTGCTGGAGCGCCTGGTATTCGCTTTCTTCGTTATGATGACGAAGGAAATTTGAGTCGAATCGTAAAAGAACAAAAGGCTCAACTCATTTTAAATTCATTAAAAGGTACAGACGGGACTATCCCCATGCCAATGAGTGGTTGGGAATCAGAAGAAGAAAAAGAATCAGCAATTAAAATATTTCAGACTTGGATCGACAATAAATGAAGCGAAGAATAAATGAAACCAAAAATTAAAAAAATAAACCCAACCGCAAATAATATTTCAAGGTCAATGAATCTCCCTATTGGTTTATTACTTGAACAAAATTATTTTAATTCAATTGATTACTCGAAGTGGATTAAATGGCTCTGTTCTCTTCACCCTATTTGGGAATCTCGATATCTTTCATCTACAACAAATGAAATTTCAAATTATGTTTTTATGAGTGATGAAAATCGCAAATTACTAAGACCTGTCTATTGGATGGGTAACTGGCAATTTGCCTGTTTAGGTTATTTTCAATTACCAAATGGAACTAAAAATCGATGCATGCGAGCTGAACCCTACCCTGATTTCGTACAAAAAAAAATTGATCAAATAGAAGCAAAGGTCAAAGCAACTCTACCTCCAGCGTTTATTCCTCGAAAATGGCATCTGAATACTTTACTCATAAATTATTATGGGAGCTCGATTGATCCTGAAACAGGAAAAAAAATTGACCAAGCTCGACTGGGAGAACACAAAGACCACGAACCCGGTCCTGTTGCTTCTCTTTCATTTGGTGCAAAAACATTATTTCAATTTGTTAGTAGTTCACATAAACAAGCAAATTCTCAAGTTATATATCAACAGTGGCTTGAGGATAATTCATTACTTGTGTTTTCAGGAGAAAAATTTAAAAATAAACTTTTTCATAGAGTACAGCGAGTTGATCGAAAATCTCCAATAGCATTTAATTGTACTCATTTAAAAAATTATGAAGTCAGAAGAATAAACCTTACTTTTAGATATGTTCCTGAAGAATTTTATGTAGATTACAAAGATATGCCTCAGGAGTTAAAACTAGAAATTGATCCTTATATTGATGAACTTGCAAAAAACACAAATTTTTTTTCAAAACTTAAGTAAAAATACAGAATATACATTTTTATAAATTTCTAAAAGAGGGGACGGTGGATTATATCCACCGTCCACCAATGCAATCGGCGAACGCAATTGTCTCATAAAATAAATTATTATGAAACAACCACCTCCGCCTTGGTTATATCACATTTAAACACCAAGCATCACCTCCTTCCATGCCCTTAGAAGAGCTTCTTTAAGTATAACTATAATTTTTCAAAAGGCGCGAATACTTTTTATCCTCGACATGATGAGCTAACAAAAATCAGCTTATACTATCTAATAATTTAACATAACCCGCCTGTTCAAATTCAAAATATCACATATAATAATTCTGCATCTCATTTAGAAACATTGGCATAGTTTGCATTACAATATTGAAGGAGAAAGTTGCTTCAGAAAAACTTAATATAAAAATTAAAAAACAATATCTCACATTGAGATATTTAAAGGTGAGTTATGTATATTTTAAATTTGATGACATTTTTTAAATTTAAAATAAATTTAAAAAATAAAATTTGGCTTCAACACCAAATATCACTTTGTATTTTAAGTCTATTAGCAATTTTTGCATTTATTTGTTTAAATATTCATATTACTGAAATACTATTATCAAAAAACTCAAGTGTATTAAGAGACCCTAATAGCCTATCATCACCAATTGCTTTACAACAATCTGGATTATCAAATTATTTTCAACTTGTTGCTTACAATGATATTACAGAATATAAAAATACTTTAAATAAAATTATTCCCAATGACTTAGAACCAACAAATGAACCCGCTCTTGTTTTTAACAAAATTGCAGATAAAAGTTTAAATACATTAATTGAAACTGATAGCTTTAAACACTCTACACTTGGTCGCTTTAGTGATAGAATAAAAGAAAAAACAGCCACCGATATTAAGTTTACCTCTAACCTATTATCACCCGTTGTTCATGATTTAAGAGCAGAATTAGATCCTTTTCAAGGACAAACAAAATTACGCTATTCAGGATTTTTTTTAGCAGATCTGATTTTTAAAGAAAATGAACTCAATTTTAAAATTCAAAATTATTTTTTTAACAAAAAGCTTTACTATGAGAGACATTTAAGTAAAAATTCAATGATGGATCAGATCTGAATCAAATGGGATTTTTAATTCATGGAAAAACGCATTTCAAAATCAAATCGAATTAATAGAGAATTGAGCTGGTTACAATTTAACGAGAGAGTTCTTTCTGAATCTCAAGATCAAAGATACCCCTTGCTGGAACAAGTTAAATTTTTTAATATTTTTTCAACTAATCTTGATGAATTTTTTATGAAGCGAGTTGGCGGCTTAATGAGACAAGTTGCAGTTAATACGAGAACCAAAGATGGTCACTCTCCAGCTGAAACACTAATTGTTGTTCGTAAACGAGTTTTAAAATTAATTAGTAAGCAACAAACTATTCTTAAAAATGAATTATTACCTAAGTTAAGAAAAAAATCAGTGTATTTAAAAAAATGGGAACAACTGACCCCTGAACAGAAAAAATTTGCTACTGACTTTTTTAATCAAAAAATTTTTCCAATTTTAACTCCATTAGCTGTCGATCCTGGACACCCCTTCCCTTTTCTTTCAAATCTTTCAACCTCTATAGGTGTCGCTTTACAAAATGTCGATCATGTTGATGAAGAACTTTTTGCCCGAGTAAAAATTCCTGATGCTTTTCCGACGTGGATTGAACTTCCTAAAATTAAAACACTTCGAAGCATTGCTGACAAAGTTGAACTTTTAAGTATACATGATTTAGTAACACAACACCTAGAACAAATTTTTCCCGGGATGATCATCAAAGCATCGATGATTTTTAGAATTACACGCAATGCAGATATTGAAAGAGATGAAGAAGATGCTGAAGATTTACTTGAAATGATTACTGAAGAACTTCGGGAAAGAAAATTTGCAGATATAGTTCGATTAGAAGTAGGTCCCGATGCGGATATGAGAATTTTAGAGAGACTAAAAGAAGAGTTAGAAGTTTCTGCTGAAGATGTTTTTCCTTATGATCTTCCACTAGATATTTTAAACTTAAATGATCTTCCAAACTTACCTCTTAACGCTTTAAAATATAAAACTTGGCACCCTACGATCCCTCATATTTTTAAAGATGATACACAATCATTATTTCAAATCCTTAATAATCAAGACGTATTAGTCCATCACCCCTTTGAAAGTTTTAGCGCTACAGTTGAAAGATTTATTCGAGAAGCCGTTGATGACCCCCATGTTATTGCCATTAAAATGACTTTATACCGTACTGGCATAGCTAGTCCTTTTATTCCTTTACTTATTCGGGCTGCAGAATCTGGCAAACAAGTGGTATGTCTTGTTGAACTTAAAGCTAGATTTGATGAAGCTCGCAATATTCAAGTTGCTCAAACCTTAGAAAAAGCTGGTGTGCATGTTGTCTATGGAATTGTTGGATTAAAAACTCACTGTAAACTTTCTTTGGTTGTTCGAAAAGAAACTGAGGGAGTAAAATGTTATTGTCATATTGGTACTGGAAATTATCATTCAGTGACTTCACAGTTTTATACTGATCTCGGATTATTCACATCTTCACCACACTTTACAGATGATGTTGTTCACTTATTTCATTATTTAACTGGGCGCTCGCTTTATAAAAGCTATCAAAAACTTTTAGTAGCACCAATTCAAATGAAGAAGAAATTTATTGACCTCATTCAGTTTGAAATCTTTGCAGCTAAAAATAAAAAGCCAGCAATGATAATAGCAAAAATGAATAGCTTAGAAGATGAAGATATTATTCGCAAACTCTATGAAGCTTCACGCGCCGGAGTTAAAATATTATTATTCGTGCGAGGAGTCTGTATTTTAAGACCCAAAGTAAAAAACTTAAGTGAAAATATTAAAGTTATTTCAATTATTGGAAGATTTTTAGAACATTCTCGAATCTATTATTTTAGACATGGCTCTAAAATACCAGAGAATGGAGCTTTTTATATTGGATCTGCAGATTGGATGCATCGTAACCTCCATGCACGCGTAGAAGCTGTCGCTCCAATTGAATCACCAAACATTAAAATTAAAATTTGGAATTTATTTAAAATGTTGATTAAGGACAAGCGGCAATCATGGGAAATGAATAGTAATGGTGGATATGCTAAACATGAATCACATCGCAGAGACGTTGGGGTCCATCAAAAGCTAATGGATTATACCTTAGCACAAAATGAAGATCTTCAAAACTAATCCATAGGAGTTTAATTTATGCGTTTAGGTATCATAGATTTAGGGACCAATTCTGTACGTTTTGATATTTATGATATTCCTGATCGCCCAATGACAGCAAAAAATTTCAAAAATTTGCGATTGTATCGTGAAAAAATTATGGTCAAATTGGGGCAAGATTTATTTCAAACTGGCTTATTAAGTCCTGAAGCAAAGACTAGAACCATTGCTGCATTTATTCGTTTTTCAAAGATTTCAAAACATTTTAAAACTCAAAAGATTGTAGCGTTCGCAACAAGTGCACTTCGAGAAACTAAAAATCCAGAAAGTTTTTTAAACTCTATTTATAAAAAATCTGGAATTAAAATTGATATTATTTCTGGCAAGAGAGAAGCCGAATTGATTGCTAGAGGAATATTAAAAAATACCAAAACTTCAAAAAATATTTATGGACTCATTGATATCGGTGGAGGAAGCACTGAAATTTCTATATGCCATGGAAAAAAAATTCTATTTGCAGAAAGTTTTCCGATTGGAACTGCACGAATTCAACAAATGCACTTAAAAAAAATTCCCCCCACTCCTCAAAGCGTTTTACAAGCTCGCTTGGGAATTCAATCTTCAATTTTAAATGGATTTGAAAATGCACAGCCAAAAATTAATTTAACTTCAGTCCCTATGATGATTGGCTCCTCAGGAACTATTAAAGCACTAGATCGACTTATGCGAAGTCGTTATTCAAAAAAGCAAATAGAAATTCAATTTTTAAATAAACTCATATCAACACTTGAACCCATGACATTTAAACAAATATGCAATTTTCCAAATATGGAACAAAAACGTATTGATCAAATTGTTTCTGGCTCAATCATCTTACAAGAATTTATGCGCGCTCTAAGATGTAAAAAAGTTAAATTCACAGAACATTGTTTACGTGATGGAATTTTTGATGAACAACTTGAGTTGTTAAATCACTCGCGAATTAAAAACAAAGGTGGCAGTAATAAAAGTAAAGAGCCACTCTATAAATCTATTAAATATAATTTAAATAAAACTAATCCCTCATTAATGATAAAGATTCCTAAAAAATTAAAAGCAAGCATAAATACAAAATTATTAGAACAGACTGTTCAATTTTTTGATTCTGCCTTTAATATGAAATTAAAAATTAGCTAGCAAGCAAGAAAATAACGACGTATGATTTTGTCTCGCATACAATTGCGAAGCAATCAGACTTTACCATGAGAAGTTATTAAATTCTATTGATCTTCTTTAAAAATAGAATTCTACTTAAATCAATAGTGGCGAAAGGACAATTTATGAGAATTGGAATTCCAAAAGAAATTTTTGAGGGAGAAAAAAGAGTCGCCACCGTTCCAGAGGTTGCTAAAAAACTAATTCAACTTGGTTTTACTGTTACTATTGAGACTGGAGCTGGAAGTTATTCAAATTTCTCTGATGAAGATTATAAAGCTGCTGGTTGTAGTATAGCTACAGATGCCCCTACACTTTATAAAAATTCTGATCTTATTCTGAAAGTACGCTGCCCCAATGAGGTTGAACTTAAATTAATAAATAATAATTCGAATTTAATTAGTTTTATTTGGCCCGCACAAAATAAAAATTTACTGGAACAAATGACTGAAAAAAAATTAACTGCACTTTCAATGGATTGTGTTCCCCGAATTTCGAGAGCGCAAAAATTAGATGCATTAAGCTCAATGGCAAATATTGCAGGTTATAGAGCAGTCATCGAAGCAGCTCACCAATTTGGTCGATTTTTTACAGGTCAAGTGACCGCTGCTGGCAAAATACCTCCTGCAAAAGTATTTGTTATTGGAGCCGGAGTTGCGGGTTTATCAGCTATAGGTTCTGCTTCTGGATTAGGTGCCATTGTTAGAGCTACTGATACTCGCTCCGAGGTTAAAGATCAGGTAAAATCCATGGGCGGAGAATTTATTGAGGTCAATTATAAAGAAGAAGGATCTGGTTCAGGCGGTTATGCTAAAACTATGAGTGAAGGATTTCAAAAAGCTCAAAAAGAATTAACACATCAACAATGTAAAGACTGTGATATTATTATTACCACTGCATTAATCCCAGGTAAACCAGCACCAAAGCTGATAACAAAAGAAATGGTCGCTGATATGAAGTCAGGTAGTGTAATTGTTGATCTAGCCTCGGAGCAAGGTGGAAATTGTGAACTCACTCACCCTGGTGAACTTTATACAACCGCAAATGGAGTCACTATAATTGGATTTAAAGATTTACCAAGTAGACTTTCACGTCAGTCAAGTATTTTATACTCAACTAATATCTTGAGACTCATTGAAGAGCTTTGCACTCAAAAAAATGGTTCATTAAATTTTAATATGAATGATGACGTAATCAGAGGAACTACTGTTACCCACCAAGGACAAATCACTTGGCCCCCTCCTGCGATTATTCAGCCCTCTCCACAGACCGCAACAAAACCAAATCAACATCAACAAATCGAATCAGTAAAGCTATCTTCTAAAGTCGAATCTCCATCATTAACTAAAACATTTTTGTTCTGGGGTTCAATGGTTTTATTTTTTATTATATTAGGTCTATATGCCCCTGCACCTTTAATGGGTCACCTGACAGTATTTGCATTATCATGTTTTGTCGGTTACATGGTCGTTTGGAATGTGACAGCTTCACTTCATACACCACTTATGAGCGTGACCAATGCTATTTCAAGCATTATTATTTTAGGTTCGCTTACACAAATCTCATCAAGTAATTCTATAGTCATATTAATGTCAGCTATTGCAATTGTACTCACTGCTATAAATATGTTTGGTGGTTTTTATGTGACTCATCGAATGTTGAAAATGTTTCGCAAATAAATGCATAAGATTAAGTCTGATCGCTTCGCGATTATATCAGACATAATCTTATGCATTTATTTTTTTGTTTCTTGGGGGTGATTTTTGAATCACCCCTTTATTAATTCATTTGATTTTGTCTGATCGCTTCGCGATTATATCAGACATTATCATGAGCTGTTTTCTTAAAAGGAAGTTCTTATATGATGCCTCAAGGTTTAATTACAATTTCTTATATTGCTTCAATGATTTTATTTATTTTAAGTTTAGGGGGATTGAGCAATCCTGAAACATCTCGGCGTGGAAATTTTTATGGAATACTTGCCATGACCATAGCAATAGTCGTTACCTTGTTAAGTCCAAAAGTTTCATCCTATTCAATTCTAATAATTTCTTTAGTAATTGGAGGATCAATAGGTTTATTTGCCGCCATAAAAGTTAAAATGACTGAAATGCCTGAACTTGTTGCTCTCATGCATAGCTTTGTAGGCTTGGCAGCATCATTAGTTGGTTTTGCAAGTTTCATGGATCATGAAACAATAAATCAATTAACTCCAACAGAATTAGCGATCCACAATTTTGAAATTTACATTGGAATATTTATTGGTTTAATGACTTTTTCTGGTTCACTTATTGCGTTTGGAAAACTATCTGGAAAAATTTCTGGCAATCCACTTCTTTTGCCAGGTCGACATCTACTCAATTTAGGGATAGTAGTTCTCGTTGTTATTTTTTGTATCCTTTTTACTTCTAGTAATTTATTCGAAGAACAACTTAATGCCATAGTGATTATGAGTGTGCTTGCATTACTTATAGGTGTTCACCAAGTCATGGCCATTGGCGGAGCGGATATGCCTGTCGTTGTCTCTATGTTAAATAGTTATTCTGGTTGGGCCGCCTCAGCCACTGGTTTTATGCTTTCAAATGATTTGCTGATTGTAACAGGTGCACTGGTTGGCTCATCTGGTGCAATTTTAAGTTATATCATGTGCAAAGCTATGAATAGAAAATTTTTAAGTGTAATTTCTGGAGGATTTGGCACAAATAATAACTCTAAAAAAACTTCAAGCTCTACAACAAACGCTTCAACTCCTGTGGGTGAAGTTACTCCAATAACAGCAACTGAAACAGCATCACTATTAATAAATTCAAAAAATGTTATTTTAATTCCTGGTTATGGAATGGCTGTGGCTCAAGCCCAACATACTGTTTATGAAATAACAAAGTTATTAAAAGAAAAAAATGTAAATGTTAAATTTGCAATTCATCCTGTAGCAGGAAGAATGCCCGGTCACATGAACGTTCTTCTTGCTGAAGCAAAAGTTCCATATGATATAGTTTTTGAAATGGAAGAAATTAATCATGAGTTTACAAATACAGATGTCGCTATGGTTATAGGAGCAAATGATATCGTAAACCCTGCAGCTTTAGATGATCCAAATAGTCCTATTGCTGGAATGCCAGTTCTAGAAGTGTGGAAAGCTAAAAATTCAATCGTTATGAAACGATCAATGGCTTCAGGATATGCAGGTGTAGACAATCCACTTTTTTATAAAGAAAATAATCGAATGCTATTTGGAGATGCAAAAAAAATGTTAGACGATATTTTAGTTCAATTAAAATTATAGTACACTTTGATTCAATACAGCTCAATTAGACAGATTAACACTGTATTGAATTAATCATTGCATTGAGATCACAAAATGCTTCTTATTCAAAGTAAGGTGCATTATTATGATTTGCTGATGGTAATTTTACAGGTTCAATACCATTGTAGTGCAAGTAAACTACAGCACCTTCCCCTAATTTAACTAATACTTCATTTTTCATAATTTCTGGTGGTACTGCTGGGCAACCTAAACTTCTCCCCAACATTCCGTGAGCTTTAATAAAATCATCAGTTGCATAATCTGCCTTATGTATAACAATATCTCTCATCGAAACATTTGAGTTTGTAGTATCTAAGCCATATAAGTTTAAAGATTTTCCATTACTACCATAATAGAATGGTCCAGTTAAATATAAACCAACTGCTGATTTATTTGAATTATCTTCATTTGAAAAAGAATTTTTACCTTCTGGCTTAAGCCCTCCTGTATTTTTACCATGGGTCACATATGATTTAACATGCTCAAATGTACCAGTGTTAATAATATGCAGTCTCTTTTCAGTGGAAGGCTTATTAAAGTCAACAATGGCAACAAACTGACTTCGTACAACCACATCTCGTTTTACCATTTCTGTTTTATCTTGAGTGCGTTCTTTATGATCCACAGTAATTGCGTTGTTCTCGTTGTCTTCTATAAATAATAAAGATCTAGCTATCGCATATTCAGGAATTCCTTCTTCCTGAACCATCTTATAACATAAATTTTTATAATGGCTAAACCGAATAAGATCACAATATTTTAAATTGTTAGACACTTCAGCTTGTGCAAATGTATTTGAAAAAATAAATAAGCTAACAAATATCGATAAACCATTAACTACAGACCTCATCTTGAGATTTTGCAATTGCATACTACTATCCTTGTTAAAATTAATAAATCCTTTTCCTGCTAAGCAAATTTAATTTTCTTCAAATAAGAAGCAAGATTAATTTATTCGCTGATCTACCATAATACATTTAAAAAAAAACATATTAATTATATTTAAAATAAAATATTCAAGTCAGTGCGAAAAATGGCACTGACTATTTTTAATAAATTAAACATTTTTTGACACAAAATTATTGTGTTTTCATTTTTTGCAATTTTTGAAATTAATCCATTGCAAAGATTGTTGTTAAAATGAATATAGACCAAGCATAACAGCTCTTCATTTGCTGTTTTGTTTTCTTGTATAATACTTGTACTTAAACGGATTTAAGGAAAATTATGATTTTTAAAAGAATTCTCTTCAAAATTAATATTCAAAATTTGTACACTTTGAAAATTATATTAATTACTCTTTTCATTAATTTTATTTTATTTACTAATATTTTTTTAGCAAATGCGTTTGCAAATATCACTCAATCTGAAAACGAAGATTTAACTTGTTTGGATTGCAAACTTGGAGGCACAAAATATTCTACATTATTTACAGAAACTTCGCAAACTTGTGATCCATCAAAAAATTATTTGCAGAAAGATATTGATGAGTTAAAAAAACAAGACTCTCAGAAAAATTATTTTGTATCAAGAACTACAACTGATCTTCAAGCTGCAAAATTTCCAAAGCGATGTATTCAATATGCCATGTCTTATTTTTCAAATAATATTTTGGGAGCTGCTGAAAAACCTGTTTCAAATTTTGGCTATTGCTCAAACTTACAAGGCATCCCTACCAAACCAAACCCCAGCCCTTGTTTAACAGAAGATTATGTAAATTTAGTCTATAACTCATTTATTGATGTTTCTGATTGTATGGAATTACCTCAAAGGATTATTCTAGCTAAACTATTTAATGAGTCAGGATTTCATATAAATATGTTTGCCCCACTTAGAATTGTGAACTCAAAAAATAAAATTATAAGTTCAAATATAAATATTCCACTTCCGAATATCCCTGCAACACAGAATATAATTGGTGGAGATGCTGGCATCGGTCAACTTACTGGTCCTGCACTTGAAGATATTAAAAGAGATATTACCCAGTGGAAAGTAAAAATTGAAAATAGCAACAATCCTTCTTGCTCTCGAATTAAAGAATTTATTCGAATAATTCCAAACAAGGAACAAGTTAAACCCGAACTCGAAAACAGATGCAGTTTAATTCATGCAATTGAGAATCCTGTTCAAAGTTTAATTTTTTACGGAGTGTTATATAAAAGAATCGAAAAATCTATTCAACAAACTTGGGAGTTTAAAAAAATTAGTGAACTCTTAAGTACTGCCGGTCTTAATAACCTTAATCCTAATTTAGAAACTCAATTAAAAGAAATGTTAGTATTATTAGGTTACAATGCTGGCGCTAAAGAAGCTGTTATTCTGTTTGAGAATTGGATAAAGTATAGAATAAAAAAACTAAAATCAGTCGGAGTAATAACAATTGAAGATTTAGATTTTTCAAAACTAAATCTATACACTCAAATTCAATATGGAAAAAATAAAATTAAAATTTCTATTCAAGATTTAACTGTAACTCAAGTCGATGGTCTCCAGAGAGAAATCAGTTTTCTAAAAAACAGAAAACAAAAGTCATTATCATTAGTTGAATCTGAACGCCTAAATTATTTAGAGAAATTCCCATTTGAGAAAATGGGATTTCCAATGTATCTCCAGCTTTATCGTAAAGGAATAGCAAAAGGATATTTATCAAGTATAAAAAGTTTTTCGAATTTAATGAATAAAAAAATTGGAAGTAATATTTGTACTGATGAGAATTTTTTAAGTTTTACAGCGAATAATTAAGTATGATCGCTGGTGCAATTATATCGAACATAGTACTAAAGAGTTATCTGGCTATTTATTGCTGAACTGCTTAGCTAAGCATAATTGAGGAGTAATTTAATTATGAATTTTTCTGGACCAGAAAAAAACAAAAAAGAGCACAGACTACCATTAATTGTAATTCTTTTAATTATGGGATTTTTTTTAATATTTTATTTTTTTACAAATTCAATGTTAGATAAAAAAAACAAACAGCTGTTACTTCAAAGTCAAAGTTCAAACCAAAATCAAATTCAAAACTCAAATTTTTATAATCATCAACTATCACCCAACAATAATCCTCAATTAAAAAGTAAAATTATAGATTCACAAATTGCCAATGCTACAGACTCAAATCAAGTCTCATCTTCCGATTTTGAAAATAACGGTGAAATATATAAAAATATTTTAAGTAAGGTTGATAATATTACTCAATATTTAAAACATCAAAATAATATAGAAACATGTTTAAAAGATCTCGTAAAATTAAAAAATGAAATTCAACATCTTCGTTCCCAAAATGAACGTCAAATGGAAGGTGAAGAAATCACCTTTGATATGCTAGCAGAAGGACTTGATTTTATTATTAACACTCCCCAAAAACAGTTTAAAAATTGTGAAAGTCTTAAAAAAAGGTTCTTGGCAGATTTTTCTCCAAAATTTGAAATCGATTTTGAGTTTGAGGGTTCCAAAAAAGTATTTCAGATAATAGAATCGTTATGTACTGTTGTCAGTTCTTGAAAAATTAAAAGCAAATAATTTTTTATATTAATATCTTTACATCTGGCGGGCTCGTTTATCACAAGCTAAAGCTGCTTCACGTACAGTTTCAGCTAAGGTTGGATGGGCGTGAAAACTTCGAGCTAGATCTTCACTACTTCCGCAAAATTCCATTGCAATCACTGCTTCTGCTATAACTTCTGAAGCTCGTGGTCCAACAATATGAACGCCCATAATGCGATCATGGTTTTTATGAGCTAAGATTTTAACTTGCCCTTCAGTGTACCCAAGTGCTTTAGCTCTACCATTAGCTAAAAATGGAAAGGTACCAACATTGTAGGGAATATTTTGTTCTTTAAGTTGTTCTTCAGTTAGTCCAACACTTGCAACTTCTGGCCAAGTGTAAATGACACTAGGAACTGTTAAATAATTCACATGACCGTATTTACCAGCCAGAATTTCTGCAACTGCAACTCCTTCTTCTTCAGCCTTATGAGCAAGCATTGGACCTGCAATTAAATCACCTATTGCATAAATAGAATCAATATTTGTTTTAAAATGATTATCAACAACAACTCTTCCAACTTTATCTTGAAGAACACCCGCTTCATTTAAACCTAAAGATCCACTAAATGGTTTTCTTCCTATTGCCACTAGCACAACATCTGCAATCATAGACCCTTTTTTGCCATCAACAACAGATTCATATTGAAGCTCAACTCCTTTGGCTGTCACTTCTGCACCAGTAACTTTTGTTTCCAAATGAAATTCAAAACCCTGTTTCGCTAAAATTTTTTGAAATTGAGTTGCCGTACCTGAATCAAGTGTTCCACAAATTTTATTTGCAAATTCAAATACTGTAACTTGACTTCCTAATCGTTTCCAAACGCTACCAAGTTCTAAACCGATTACACCAGCACCAATAACCGCTAATTTTTTTGGAACTTTATCTAAGCAAAGCGCTCCTGTGGATGATACTATTTTTTTTTCATCGACCTTTAAAAATGGAAGATCAACAGGTACACTTCCTGTAGCCAAGACTATTTTTTTAGCCCCTAAAATTTTTAATTCGCCCGTCGAAAGTTGGACCTTTACTTGTTGTGCAGATTGCAAGGAACCAGTTCCATAAAAAACATCAACTTTATTTTTTTTCATTAAGAAGGCTACTCCTTGAGTCAACTCCTTAACAACTTTTTCTTTACGAGATAACATCGTTGGAAGATCTAATTCAACATTTGAAAGTTTAACTCCATGGCTTGCGAAATCATGTTGTGCCATTGAAAAATGTTCTGAAGATTCTAGTAGTGCTTTAGAGGGAATACAACCTACATTCAAGCACGTGCCACCTAAGGTTTTATCTTTTTCGATAATAGCAGTTTTCAAACCTAATTGAGAGGCTCGAATTGCACATGTATATCCACCAGGACCAGATCCAATAATTACTAAATCATAATTTTGCTCAGACATTTTCACTCCAAAATAGTTTTTCTTAATTCACTATATTTCTAATAGTAAACGTTCTGGTTCTTCAACACATTCTTTTACTTTTACCAAGAAACCTACTGCTTCTTTTCCATCAATGATACGATGATCATAGGATAAGGCCACATACATCATAGGTCGAATTTCAACTTTACCATTTATTGCCATAGGTCTTTCTTCAATTTTATGCATTCCTAAAATTCCAACCTGTGGATAATTTAAAATAGGTGTCGACATTAATGATCCATAGACTCCACCATTAGAAATCGTAAAAGAGCCACCAGATAAATCATCTACAGTAATTTTATTATCCCTAGCTTTTGTTGCAAAGTACTTAATCGCATTTTCTACACCTGCAACATTAAGGAGATCAGCATCTTTAATTACCGGTACAATTAATCCTTTTTCTGTACCAACTGCAACGCCAATATTATAAAACTTTTTATAAACTATTTCTGTACCTTCAATTGAGCCATTTACTGCTGGAAATGCTTTCAAAGCTTCAATAACTGCCTTAGTAAAAAAGCCCATAAATCCTAAGTTAACACCATATTTATCTTTGAACTTATCTTTATATTTGTTTCTTAACTCCATTGCTCGAGACATATCTATTTCATTGAATGTAGTTAGGATTGCAGCTGTATGTTGTGCCTCTACAAGTTTTTCAGCAATACGACGGCGAATAGTAGACATTGGTGCTCGCTCAACTAAACCTTGTTTACTTCCACTTATAATAGGAGGAGTCCATGCAGCAGGTTTTGAAGTTGGGGCATTTTGTGAAGTCTGAATAGGTTCAGCATTTAAAACATCTTCTTTTGTTAAACGACCACCTCTACCTGATCCAGTGATTGCAGCAGTATCTATGCCTTTTTCGCTCACAACTCTTTGAACTGCAGGACTTAAAGTCATTGGCGAAGCAGATGCCGTTGATGGTGTTGGCGTTTGAGTTTGTGTTGATACGGCGGTTAAGTTTATTGTTTCTGAACTACCAGCAGGTTTAGCTGCCGAAGTATCAAGTATTGCTACAACCGCACCAATTGGCACAACCTGACCGGCTTCAGTTTTAATTTCCAAAACACCATCATTCTCTGCAACAACTTCTACACTTGCCTTATCTGTTTCTACAAGTAAAAGCACTTCATTCCGTTTAACATACTCACCATTTTTTTTATTCCAAGAACAAACTGTAGCTTCTGTTACCGATTCTCCTACCGAAGGAATTTTTACCTCTAATTTCATTTTTAAATCCTCTCTGAATCAATTCTAAAATTTCTTAATTAATAAATATAAACAATCTAAAATCTAAAATTTAAATGCATCCTCAAGTAGCCCCTGTTGCTCAATTTTATGTTTATGTATTGATCCCACAGCAGGTGATGAACGTTCGTCTCGTCCTGCATATCCAATATTAAGTTTTTGCAATTTAAAGATTTCTAAAGTTTCTTTAATTTTAAAATACACAAAGTTCCAAGCTCCATTATTTTTAGGTTCTTCTTGTACCCATGAAACAGTTTTTGCATTCGAATAATGTTTCAAGACTTCACCTAACTTTTGACTTGGAAATGGATACAATTGTTCGATACGAACAATTGCAAAACGAACTGAATCTTTCTTTTTAGCACGTTCTTCAACTAATTCATAATAAATTTTACCAGAACATAATAAAACAGTATCGACCTTACTAAATTCTTTTGAAGTTGAAAAAGTTGAATCATCAATCACTTCTTGAAAAATGCCTTGTGATAAATCTTCTAAAGTCGAAACAGCCTTAGGATGTCTCAATAATATTTTTGGAGACATAACAATAAGTGGTTTTCTAAATGGACGTCGAACTTGCCTACGCAAAGCATGGAAAATTTGTGCAGGAGTTGTTAAATTACAAACTTGAATATTATTTTGCGCTGCTAATTGTAGAAAGCGTTCTAATCTTGCACTAGAGTGCTCTGGTCCCTGACCTTCATACCCATGGGGCAATAACATAACTAACCCACTCATTTGCTGCCACTTAGATTCGCCTGCAGCAATAAATTGATCAATAATAATTTGTGCTCCATTAGCAAAGTCACCAAATTGAGCTTCCCACATAGTTAAAAATGTCGGATCAGTAATTGAGTTACCGTATTCGAAACCTAAAACACCATATTCAGATAAAATACTGTCGTATACACAAAATTCAACCTTATCACCATCAATAGTATCAAGTGCATTATAAGCTTCACCAGTTTTGTGATCATATAAAACTGCATGTCTATGTGTAAAAGTTCCACGACAACAATCTTGACCTGTTAATCGAACAGAGGTCCCTTCTTTTAAAAGTGTACCATAAGCAAGTAGTTCTGCAGTACCCCAATCTATAGATTCTTTTCCGCTTCCCATATTTTTACGAGACTCTAATAATTTTATCAATTTCGGATGAGGGTTAAAATTTTTTGGAAAACTAGAAATAGTATCGGCCACTTCTTTTAATATTTTAATATCAACTTTAGTTTCATAAGTTTTATGAATATCATCAGACGTTGCTCGTTTTAAGTTTTTCCATTTTCCATCAAATTTAAAATTAGGAATTTTAATTTTTTGATTTTTAACTTGATCTAAAATTCCTTGCAAGCGATCTAATTCACCATTTAGGACCCCATCACTTTGAGCAGCGGTGATTACATTTTCAAATTGTAATTGTTTAGAATAAATTTCTCGCAACGTAGGGCGGCTACGAATGATATCATACATTTGAGGTTGAGTATAAGCTGGCTCATCTCCCTCGTTATGTCCGAATCGACGATAACAAACCATATTTACAACTACATCAGAACCAAATTGTTGTCTGAATTTAACTGCTATTTGTATTGCTTTTAAACACGCCTCAACATCGTCACCATTCACATGGAGCACTGGAATAGCTAGTGCTTTTGCGATATCAGACGCATATTGCGAACTACGACTATTTTCAGGATTTGTAGTAAATCCTACCTGATTATCAATAACTAAATGAAGAGTTCCGCCAACCTTGTAACCTCGTACTTGAGACATCTGTAAAGTTTCAGTTACAATTCCTTGGCCTGCAAATGCCGCATCACCATGAATTAACACTGGAAGAACTATTTTGCGAGTTTTGGTATCTTTTCTCATTCGTTGAGCTGCACGTGCCATTCCTATCACAACAGGATTAACAGCTTCAAGATGAGAGGGATTAAATGCTAAGCTCACATCACAAGCTTTGCCATGAGTAGACTTTTTTTGTTTTTTGTAGCCCAAGTGATATTTCACATCAGAATCAAAATTTTCAATATTTTCTTCCAATTCTACAGGACCAGCAAATTCCGCTAAAATATGTCCCACGTTTTTCTCTAAAAAATTCACCAACACATTAATACGCCCACGATGTGCCATACCTAAAATAATTTCTTCTACTCCATGCTGCTCAGTTGATACATCCAACATATGATGCAGCATTGGCAATATGGCATCTCCTCCTTCAATAGAAAATCTTTTCGTCCCAACAAATCGAGTGTGAATAAATTTTTCAAGACACTCAGTTTGCGTCACTTGATTGAAAACTCTGATTTTATCTTCTGGCTTAATTAATTTTATATCGGAACTTTTTCCTTCAAATTCATTTATAAAAAACTGACGTATATCAGATAGAGCTTCGGCAACTTGAACAGTCAATTTTCCGCAATAACAAGATTTTAAATATGCGATCACATCACGTAATTTTGCTTTAGGTTTACCAACAATTGAAGTGATTTGAAAAGTTTGATCCAAATCACTTTCTTTAAGATTAAAACGAGAGAGGGATAATTCATTAGATTGAGATGGAGTGTTAGATAATGGATCAGTCTGAGCTTCAAAGTGACCATAATTTCGATATGCTTGAATTAAGTTATACACATCTAATTCTTTAGATGAGAGCCCCACTCCACCTTCTTGGGCAAATTCAACACCTTCAAAAAACATTTTCCAGTCATTTGAAACACTTTCTGGATTTGTTTTAAATTGCTGATACATTTGTTCAATATATTCTAAGTTATTTCGATTTGTAAAATTACGATGATCCAAAGTAATTAGTCTCCCTGATGTTTAAAACATTGATTTAAATCATGATACACACTGATCAGCCTACAAAAAAAAACTCATTGGGTCACGCTAAAATAACTGCTATTTGTAAAGTCTGATAGGCTGCGCGATTTTATCAGACGTAATCACGAGCAGTTGTTTTCCTGTTTGTTGGGGGTGATCTTTCAATCACCCCGTATTATGAAAACACAAACTAAAGTTTGTATTTTCATAATAATCTTTTTATTATGTTATACTAGACATGGTTATGAAAATATTTTTTTGGAGAAATTACTAATGTATAAACTTGTATTGGTCAGACATGGCGAAAGTCAGTGGAATAAAGAAAATCGCTTTACTGGTTGGCAAGATGTAGATCTTGCTGAGTCAGGTCTATTAGAGGCAAAATCCGCAGGACTAGCCCTAAAGCAAAATGGGTATCAATTTGATATTGCATTCACATCAGTTCTCAAAAGAGCAATTCGCACTTGCTGGATTGTACTTGATGAAATGAATTTATTATGGATTCCAGTCGAAAAGTCTTGGCGGTTAAATGAACGTCACTATGGCTCCTTACAAGGATTAAATAAAACTGAAACCGCTGCACGCCACGGTGAAGATCAAGTCAAAATTTGGCGAAGAAGTTATGATACCCCTCCTCCACCAATGTCTAAAGATGATCCAAATCACCCTTGTCATGACAAAAGATATAATGATATTCCGCAAAATGAATTACCATCTTGCGAAGCGCTAAAAGATACTTCACAAAGATTCATGCCATTCTGGGCGACAACAATTTTACCCGAAATCAAAAAAAATAAAAAAGTTTTAATAGTAGCTCATGGCAACAGCCTTAGAGCATTAGTTCAGTATCTTGAAAAATTAACTCCTGAACAAATTATGGAAATAAATATCCCAACAGGAGTTCCTTTAGTTTATGATTTAGACGCAAACTTAAATATTATTTCTAAAAAATTTATAGGAGATCCTGATACTGTAAAAAGAGCAATGGAAGCTGTTGCAAATCAGGGAAAATCCAAATAACTGCTAAAGATTAAGTCTGATCGCTTCGCGATTTTATCAGACATAATCTTTAGCAGTTATTTTCCTGTTTGTTTGGGGCGATTTTCAATCTCCCCTTTACTGCTAAAGATTAAGTCTGATCGCTTCGCGATTTTATCAGACATAGTCTTTAAATGATTTAATATCTTCCCGTATTTAAAATTTAAATTGAATTTAATAATTACTATTTCAAATTTTTGATAATTTTAACTAGCTATTTTATTTTTGACTTCTTTTACAAGATTTAAATCTTGGTTAATTGGAATTTCAATTACAAATTTAGTATGATATGAAGTCATATCTAGTTTAACTTCGCCTTTATGTTGTTCAACAAGGTTTTTTACAATAGACATTCCTAGACCAGTTCCTTTACCTACTGGCTTTGTCGTAAAAAACGGCTGAAACATTTTAGTGGCAATTGAATCATCTATTTTTTTTCCACTATTTAAGACAGATAACACCATCATATTATTTTTCACTACAACGTCAATTTCAATCCAACGTTCAACATCTTGCTCAGTAACAGCATCATATGCATTATTTAACAAATTAAGTAATACTTGTGAAATTTGAATTGAGTGACAAGCAATCTTTAAACTTGGAGGTTGCAATGAAATTCGCAATTCAATTGCAGATAACTTAAATTTTTGTTCACAAAAAATTAAAGTATCATCAATAATTTTTCTTATTGACTGAATTTCAAATTTTTCATTATTTTGGTTATGAGCATAAGTTTTCAATGCCACAACAATTTTTGCAATTCGGTCTGTGACAGAAATTATTTTATTACTATAATCTATTGTTTTTTCTATTTTATTATTTTGAATGGATCGAATTTGCATTTCTGCAAAACCACGAATAATTTGCAATGGGTTATTAATCTCATGTGCAATTCCAGATGCCATTTCCCCTAAAACTGCAAATTTACTTGAATTGTTTAGATTAAATATTGTTTTTTCTAATTCCACTATCATTTCATTATACCCAGTTAAAAGTTGATGAATATCATAGTTAAGATTATCAGAAACTTCTATCTTTTCAAACTTTCCTGTCCCTAGCTCATCGATTTTATTCACTAATTTAGTTAACGGTAATATTTCCTTTTTCAACCAGGTATAAAGAACAATACTGCTTAATAAGAATAAAATTAAAAATAACCAAATCAAAGTATTTCTAATAGTATGCACTGGCGATTCTAAATCTTCTTTACTTATTCTAGTGGTTAATGACCAGTGACTATGTGATTGTCCAGAATTATCATCTTGTCCGAACATTTGGACACTTTCTATATTTTTATTCTCAATAAAAATATGCTCTTCATCCTCAAATATTCTTACGTTAGGTTTTTCTTCAAATTCATTATGAATAGTCATTAACTCCAATACATTTTCATTAAATGCAAAGTTCGACATCAACATTTTTTTTGATTCAAGTTGAATATTATATTTAGGAGCAATTATTCCACCAATTAATTTATTTATTTTCCCAAAATAATTATCAATTTGACTAACTGAAGTTTCAAAAACCAAATAACCTGAATTATTAAATTCATTAATTTTTTTAATTAACAAATATTTACCTTTATAAAAAACTTCATCAACTACAAAATCCCAATGATAATCTTCACTTTTAGCAATCTTTTGCAAATAATCAAAATACTTATATCTTTTTTGTAGATCAACTTGGATTGAGTTTGCCTGAACTATACCTTTTAAATCTAATAATAAAATAGATTCAAAATGTGGATAAACAATAGATATATCATTCAAATACTCTCCTAATGCCGTTAAATTATAATTCCATTTTTGAATTCTTTGATCTTTTATTAAAAATTGTGAAATGCGAATATTCTCAGTAATAAATTTATTAAAATTTTTAATATAATTATCATTTTGTTCCGAAATAATATCTATAAAAACTTTTTCAATAGTTTCTTCACTTATTAAATAAAAGGCAGTTGCTGACACTAGGGTACAAATTGCTAACAATCCTAAAAAAACCAAAACAAGTTTATTGTAAAGTCTCATTTTTTCCTCTGGTTTTTAAGCTCCATAGTTGTATCATCGGAAGAATGCACAATCCATTGAGTCTAGATGATATTTTTAAAAAGCAATTTAAAAGACTAATGTCTTGACATCTTAACTAATAATTTGAGATGACAAGTTAGTCTGCACCATTTTTTTACAGGTTGGGTAATAAATGTTGATAAAAGCATCTTATATAAGAGCTTCAAAGATCCTAATTTCACTAATTATAATTTTACTTTCTTTTTCAACTTATAGTCTCATAAATATACCAGACTTAAATGCTCTTCAGGGTGAAATAGCATTAGATAAAGAGCAGTACTATGGAAGAGATTTTACAAATAAGATTGAAGCCTATAAAAACACTGATGGTATTAAAAATTTCTTACAAACTGTCATTTCAATAAATCAGCTTCCATTAAATTATGAAACCGCAAAATTTAATATATTTAGAAAAATTGATTTAATTTTAAATAATGGCAAATATGCAATTAAAGATGTTTATTGCCAAAAAATTTACACCGCAGGTATTGGTCCTGATAAAGTTCCTCACTATGAATTACTTAATGTTGAACATACTTGGCCCCAAAGTCGATTTAATAAAAAATATCCTACTCAACTTCAAAAATCAGATCTACACCATCTTTTTCCATCAGACTCCCTCATGAACAATAAAAGAGGAAATTACAAGTTTGGTATTGTTAATAACTCAGCCGAGCCTCTAAAGTGTGATGAGTCAAAATTAGGTAGAACCTCAGATGGCTACAGATTTGAACCTCCAAATTGTCACAAAGGTGAAGTTGCAAGAGCTATATTTTATTTTTCTACACGTTATTCCTTGGATATCGATTCTGATGAAGAAGATGTCTTGAGAAAATGGAGTAAAGATGATCCTCCAGACCAAGTTGAATTAACTCGTCATGAAGAAGTTTTCAAAACACAACATAATCGCAATCCATTTATAGATTTTCCAGGTCTAGAAGATTCAATAAAAAACTTTTAAACTTTTTAGTTTTTTATAATTATACCCGATATAATCACGAAGCGATCAGACTTAATCATAAGCAGTCATCTTTGGGGTGATTGAAAATCGCCCCCAACAAACAAGAAAATAACTGCTTATGATTATGTCTGATAAAATTGCGAAGCAATCAGACTTAATCATGAGCAGTTATTTCGAATTGTAATCCATCAGTGAGTTGAGACGAAAAAATAAAATTAGTAATTCCAGCTTTCCTTAAGAGTTCTAATATATTTTCCTTATTTTTTTTATTGTAAATTAAGAAAATTAAATCAGCTCCAAGAGCACCACAACCTTTAATTGCATTTAAAATGTCCCGGTCTTTGCTTAAGTAATTAATTAAATCAGTAGTCGAATTCAATTCTAAATTTTGAGTAACTAAAGCATTTCTAAAATCATTTATACTTTTTATCATTAAATTATAATTTCGATTTTTCAGAGCCTCTATAAAATGATTTACTATGTTATAAAAATTATTATAATTTAAAGATTTTAAATCGGCTAAATGCGAATGTGTTGCAACCTTAACTCCAGTATGGAAAACAAGATAATCATCGGCACTTCCAAAATCTAGATTTATATTTTTATAAATATTTTGATTACGATCTAAAACACAAACTCCACCATAAATTTGCGATAGGACGTCAAAACCGCTTGGAGTGGAACCTGTTGGACTTAACTCTTTTGTCACTTTTAAAAACTCATTGTCAATTGTAGAATATAAATTTGTTCTCAAATGATTATATAAATTCAAATCTAAAACTTGAAGATTCTCTGAAAATAAATTTATTTTTTTTCCTTCAACAAAAGCAGCTAGGAGTGCAAACTGAGCAGAACTAGCACCCCATCCCCCTTTACCCAAATGCGGATCTTTAAAATGGATTTCAATATTATGAAAAAAATTACGATTTTTTTCATAATATACCCCAGCAGGGCTTTGTTGATGAAAAAGATTTTTAATTTCACAATATTCTTTTTTGCTTTTTGAAAAATACATTTCAAATCTAGGCTCAAAGCATGCTGTAATTGCGGGTCCACCGTTTAATGCTAAATATTCACCTAGCAAAAATACTTTTGACCCTACAGATATTTTCACAAATGCCCTCTGAGTTCCTTAAGTACTTCTATTGCATTACTCAAACTAATTCTTTTTCTAACAGATAAAATTTCTTCTAAACGTTTTTGCACATGGGGGATTTCTTTTTCCTCAGCACCAGCTCCCAAAGTTAGATTTTTAATATGAAGTTTCATATGACCTTCAATAATTCCAACTGTAGTTAAAGCTCTTAAAGCTCCCAGGTTTTGTACCAATCCCACAGATGCTATAACTCTCGATAACTCTTCGGCACTTTTTATATTTAACATTCTTAAGCACAACCGTGCTGTTGGATGTAAAGTTGTTACACCCCCAACTGTTCCTACTATAACTGGTGCTTCAAATATACCTATTAGTTTTTTTCCTTCGCATCTCCACTTTGTAATAGAACGGTATTGGCCCGATGAAGCTGCATAGGCATGAATACCAGCCTCAACCGCTCTCCAATCATTACCAGTAGCAATTAGAATTGGATCAATACCATTAAGTACACCCTTATTATTTGTAGCAGCCCTATAGGGGTCAAGCTCAGCAAATATTGAGGCCTCCTCTATTTTAGCTGCCAATTCAGGGTCAATTGTATCTAATGTAACTTTAACACGAGTAAGTTTTGTATCTACTAAGTTTGAAAGTATACACATCGATACTTTTTCACCAGTTAATTGCTCAATGGGTTCTTTAAGATACTCGCAAACTTGATTTATAATATTGGCCCCCATGGCATCACAAGGATTGCATAATACATGAATAACAGCCATGAAACCATTATCCGATCGTTTTATAAATCGAACTTGGATATCGCTAATACCACCACCTCGTTGAACTAAACCAAAGGCCACTTCCTTATTTGAAATTTCAATAAAATGAGATTTGTTTGCCAAAATTTGTTGTCGAAAAAGACTTGGCTCTTTTACATTTGCAAGTTGAATCTGCCCAATAATTTCTTTACCTATAGTTTCAGTTTCAATTCGTCCATTTTCTCTAATCCATTTTGCAGTTTTACTAGCTGCTGCCACAATAGACGTTTCTTCAACAGCCATTGGAATTATAAAATCTCGTCCATCAATATTAAAATTAGTAGCAACCCCTAAAGGCAATTGAAAATAACCAATTACATTTTCAATAAACTTTTCTCCAAGAGTAAAATCTTTTAAACCACCCTTTTCAAGATATTCAATTTCTGATTCATTCAACGCTCCACACTCGAGTAACTTTTGAAATCTTTCCTGGCGTGAAAGTTTTGAGAACCCTTGAAAAAGTTCACTTATTTGTTTTTCCATTTCCAAACCTTTCTTGCTCTCAAATCATTAGTATTCTTTATTCCTGTACAGAACATAGCAATTTTAAGCTCACTTTCAAATTGATTCATTAATTCAATAACTGAATCAACTCCCTTAAGAGAAGCTTTTAAAAAAGGTTGTGCAACTCCTACCATTTTAGCTCCAAGAGCTATTAGTTTAGCTACATCCACTCCAGATCGTACTCCTCCTGATGCCCAGAGCTCAAAAGGTAAATTTAATTGTGACAAGCATAATAAAGATTCTACAGTATCAATGCCCCAGTCTTTAAAGTTTTGACCAACAGAATACAACTCATGGGTTGTAGGTGTTCGTAAGTTTTCAATTCTACCCCAATGAGTACCACCTAAACCGCTGACATCAATAGCTGTCAATTTTGCAGTTCTAAGTTTCATAGCAGTAACCTCTGAAATTCCACACCCAACTTCTTTAACTATAATAGGAATTTTAAGTCTTTCTGTTAGAGTTATAATTTTCTCAACACCTCCTCTAAAATGAGGCGTCCCTTCTAACTGTAAAGATTCTTGTAATGGATTTAAATGTATAAACAAAGCCACAGCTTCTAAGTTATCAAGTAGTTTTTCAACTTGCATTATATCAATTTGAATTAACTGAGTGATCCCAAGATTTGCAGCCCATTTAATTTTAGGATAACTAATCTTAAGTTTTTTCCACTCCTGAGCGGCCTCAGAATCAAAAAGTTCTTTTCTTTGTGAACCTACTCCCATTAACCAATTTTTGCTTGAACATGCATCAGTGATAACCTCATTAATACGTTCACCTTCTTTATTCCCAGCAGTCATAGAACTTACAAAAATTGGACAATTCCAGTTATATCCTAACGATGTCTCTCCAATTTCAATTTCAGAAAAATCAAGTTCAGGTAGCGCATCATGAAGAAGTTGAATATTTGCCAATCCAGAAATGTATTCCCATTGCGAATTGGGATCTAATGAGTACTCAATATGATCTTTTTTTCGTTTCTCAAAATTTATATCATCAACTTTAAAATTAGAAGTTTTTTTTGTTTCAATCATATATTTTATTTCTTAATATAAAAATAAAGTTTTATCAATATAAGCAGCCCTAAACAAACAAGAAAATAATTGACAGAGATTATGACGGATATAATCATGTAAGTATTCAGTTTGAAACAAAAGCATCTAAAAATAAAAAAAGGGGGTTAATAAATTTAACCCCCTTTTTATTATTAAAATTTTAGATATTTGAAAAAAAACTAAGCTAATGCTTGTTTTACAATTGCTGTAAAAGCAGCCGCATCTGTAATTGCTAAATCAGCTAAAGACTTTCTATCAATCATTAAACCTTTTTTAAGGATTGCACCCATTAATACAGAGTAAGTAGTTCCATTAATTCTTGCTGCTGCATTAATACGAGTTGTCCATAAACGACGGAATGTTCTCTTTTTAGCTTTACGATCACGATAAGCGTATCTTAATGCTCTATCAACTTTTTCAACTGCATGGGTATAACATCTGCTATTTGCTGAGTAAAAACCACTTGCACGTTTTAATACTTTTTTATGACGACGACGATTTGTAAATCCACCTTTAACACGCATTGTTTACCTCCTTAAAATACCAAGCATCTTTTTACTTGGAGCAGATTAGAGTCACTAACGTATGCTGTTTGACCCAAATGTCTTTTTGTTTTTGACTTCATATGAGAATTTAAGTGGCGTAATCCCACCTGTTTTCTTTTAACTTTACCGCTTTTTAATAAGCGAAGACGCTTTTTAGCGCCAGAGTGTGTTTTCATTTTCATGACTAACCCTTAGCATCTGAAATGGCGAAAAGACCCAACGTCTTTTACTTTTGGCCTAAATCAGTAAATATAGATGGTCAATAAACATGACTTAACTATAGAAATCAAGAAAAAAGTTCTTTAATTTTAATAATCTAATATGAGGTTAATTTGTCCATTCACATTTATTTGTAGAGGATGAAGAGATTAAATTTAATCTCATTGAATTATCATTTGGCCCACAAATGTATGAGGCCATTGAGTCAGACGTTGTTGCTCCATTAGAATTATTAATTAGTACTGTTTCCCCCTCTATATAAGAATAAGTTACATCAGTATTTCCCCAACATACAGGAACTCCTGTGCCCCCATTACTTTCATTGTTTTTATACCATACGTATGGAGCAACTGAGGATGTGTTGGGAAAACACATTTTTCGACACTGATGGGAAGGCAAGTTATTATTTGAGTTGCTAATATCTTCACCAGTTGCCAAAACCCATGTCCCACCTGTACCCTTATTCGTGTCACCAGCAACACATTTAAAAGTAGCAATCGAATTAAAAGAATTTGAATTTAATCCACTTCGTACTGTAAAAAATTCTCCTAAATAATAATTACGATCTAATCTTTGCTTGAGGTCTATTTCACAAGTTGAAGTCCCTGACTCACTCCAACTGATTACAGGATGCTCGGCATTTTTTAAACATACAGAGGCAACAATTTCAGGTGTTATTTTAATTGGAGTTAAATTTGAACTTCCATCTACTTGTCCACAATCTCCAATTTGAGCAGCCGTTCTTTCTCCATCATAGTTAATATCTAATGACATTCCCGATAATGTTTTTTTACAAACAACACTTAAATTACCTGTAGTTCCATTTTCTGATTGTAGGACCGTTGTTTGACCTAATCCTAAGGCCGAAGATTTTAAAACACCTTGACAGGTACCTGATGAAGACGTCCAGGTATATGATGTCCCTAATGGACATTCATCTTTATTAGAACTGTTAGTTATACAATATGATTTTTTCGATGATTTATAAGTTTCAGTATAATTATAGGAACTATTATTATTAAATTTTTCTCTAATTTCTGATTGATAATTCCAGTTTCCATTTTCACATTTGAAAACAGCAAACCCAACATCTTGACCTTTAGTAGAATCACTACTAGCATTTGCACGCATTGATAATGCAGTAAGTGTCCCTGGATTTGCATCTTGTGTTAATTGAATAGTTTGTGAACATACATTAGTAGAGTTTAATCCTCTCCAACTTACTACTGCCCCTGATGGACATTTTATTTGTGGCGTCCCCGAATCAACAGGAACTTCAATATCTTTTACGCAATTTGTACTTTCTGCAGTCCAATAACCTGATACACATTTAAACCTTCCTACTGAACGAGAAAGCGAAAAAAATGTATTTTCATTATAAACAGTTAAAATAGTTCCATTCTGGTAGGATTCACCATTTCCTGGTACAATATGAGAATAACATGAACCCCAAGACACAAATTGAGTTTTTGAACAATTTGGATTACTATCTGTAATTTCATTATCTAAATTAGGATACATTTGTTGAATATATTTTTGGTCTGAACTTGATAAAACTGCTAAGTCTCCAATTGTATTTATTGACTTATTATTTGCTGCATACTGAAAAGAAGTTTCAACTGGTATAAAGTCCCCAACAAAAGGATGATGCATCACTGAAAAATAATTGTAGGATTCTAAATTTTGTTTTCGATGTTGAACTAGTTTTACAAAGTTAATTTTTAACTTATCTTGTGTTGGGATTTTAACATATGAATCACGATCAATTCGCAAATGTTCATCAATCAATCCTAATGAATGACCTATCAAATGTAATAATTTTGATAAATTTGCACAGCTTGATCCTAAAATCATTTCACCGTTAGTTACAAAACCAAGATCAGTATAACAATCTGTTGAAACAGAACCCATTTTAATTAATAAAGCATGGGGTCGCTCAGGACCAATTTCTGTATCAATGCAATTTAATGATGTTCCTGGAGTTTTTGACCATAATTGACAAGCCTTTTTAAAATTTTCTTTTATTGATTGATCAGTCACAGATTTATCAAAAATAAATTTAAACTCAGAACGTGGCCATAGCGCAATTCCAGTATCTTCTATTACAGAAATTTCTTCATTATTATTTTCTTTATTAAGAGAGGCTAAAGTGGCATTTACTATTGTATCACCAATTTTAACTTTACCCCTTGATGTTGTCATTAAAGTTACTGGTGCATGAAATTGATCTGAATCAATTTCAAGTTTTGAAGAACAATTATTATAACTAACAGTTAAAATAAAAATAAATATAATTATAATTATCTTCAAGACTCCTCCGATTCAAAATTTAATCGCCCCCAACAAACAAGAGAATAAATTCTTGTGATTATGTCTGATAGAATTACGCAAGTGATAAGACTCAATCACAAATAATATACACCTATTATTTTATCACTAAATATTAAACTTCAAAGTGTTTTTTTTATTTTTAAATGCTATTGATTTTCATTATATTTATAATCGTTTTGAATGTAAAAATAATTTGAACTGTAAACATGATTTTCATTTTTTTTAAAAAAACTGTATTAAATTAATACGACCCAATCTAATAAATATACGGCGCAACAATTTTTAAACTTTCATTAAACTTTCAATTAATTAGAAATTTAATTAATTCAATGCTTTTATTTTTGATTCAGTTCATTTTAAAACTTATTGTAATAATAAAATATTCATTTAAGTCATAAATTGTAAATTGAGAAAAAAGTATAGGGAGTTTTTAAAATGATAGACTTAAAATATAAACGACGAAGTTTTTTTAAAAAAAGTTTCAAGTCACTAGCTTTACTTTCTGTTACAAATAATCTTTCAATTAAACCCTTTTTTAACATAGAAAAAAAACCTTTAATAATTAAAGATCCAAATCCTATTTCAAAAGTACCACTCAATGAACTAAACCCCCAGGAATTTAATGGTGACGATATTGAAAGATCCCATGAAGCACTATGGAATGTTAGGGGTTATATTAGAGATCACAATCAAAATTTAGATTTACTCCCTGTTGAAATAGTAGATTTCGTAGTTGTTGGAGGTGGTCTGAGTGGACTATTAAGTGCTCATTTTTCTTTGAAAAAATCTGAACATTTAAAAACAATTGTCTTGGAGTTGGGAACTGAATTTGGTGGCAACAGTAGAGGTGAAAAATTAAAATCCAATGTAAATAAAAACATAAATTCTCAATTTGAAGATTATTACTCTATTGGAGCTGCTTACATTACCAAACCCGATCCAAATTCTATAGAGGAAGACTTATTAAGAGATTTGGATCTACTCTCTCAAAAAAAATCAGAGGGACCGGACGATTCAAAAATACTTTTACAAAATCGATTTTTTTCAAACTTTTGGGATGGCACTACCCATCCCCTTGAGCGTGAAATATTTCAAAAAGTTTATTTAAAACTAAAAGATATTTTAGAAAACAATTATCCTGATATTCCCCCAGCACCAGGAGAACAATTTAAACCAGAAACATTAAAACTTGATCAAATCTCCTTTAAACAATGGTTAGATCAAGAATTTAAAAATTTACCTGAAATCATTTTAGAATATTTCCAACTTTACTGTTGGTCTTCATTCAATGGTTCATTAGATGAAATCTCGGCAGCTCAAGCTCTTAATTTTTTAGCAGCAGAAACCGAAGACGTTTGGACATTCAAGGGTGGAAATTCTGCAATTACACAAAAACTATATGATATTCTTAAAAATAAAATTGGACAACAAAATCTTCGATCAGGATCTATAGTTTTAGATGTATCAATTGACCCTAATGACAATTTGGTAAAAATAATTTACGAAAATCCTTCGCGAGAATTAAAAGTTGTTAAGGCCTCAAAAGCAGTTATTGCAACACCTAAATTTATTGCAAAAAAAATTGTTTCAGCAATGCCTGAAATACAAATTCAAGCTTGTAATAAAATAATTTATCGCCCATATATTGTTGCAAATATATTTATAGATAAATTAAAAATAAATAACTCCTTATCACCTTGTTTTGATTTATACACCTTAAATGGATCACTTCCAAAAACTCCGTCAGCTTTGCGACCCCCAAGCAATCCATTTACTGATATTTGTTTTGCAAACTGGTCCTATAGTATTTCTGAAGAGCAAAATTCAGAATATTTTAAACTCACCGTTTATAAACCTCTCCCTTACCAAGGTGCCCGTCAATTTTTATTTAACCCATTAATTCATAATCGATATAGTAATAGTATCAAAGAGGGATTAAAACCATTACTTTCTGAGTTGAAAATTCCTGATGTTGCAATATCTGGTATTCGTTTGACTCGATGGGGACATTCTATGCCTCTGGCAGAAGTTGGAGCTTTAACACAACAAAATATTTATTTGGCTTCTAAAAACATCGCTAATAAAATTTATTTTGCAAATCAAGATAATTGGCTTAATCCAAGTTTTGAGACAGCAATAGCTGTTGCTAATGATGTAGCAGAAAAAATTTTTAAGAACACAAGCTCTCGGTAATTTTATAAGTTTTTACTATTACCGTTTACGCTCCACCAATTTAACCAACGTTGTCGTTTATCATTGTGATTTTCTTCGTCTGAACCAAATTTAAAATCTGATACTTTTTCTAATCCACTAAGTGCAATATTTTGAAGTTCAATGTCATTTTCTTTTAATAATTTTATTAAATTGGGGATTTCTTTTCTTTGTGGATTTAATATAAGGTATTTTAAAGACTGACTTCGAACCCATAAACTTTGACCCTTTCTTTTATTTTGACTATCATCAATCACCTTCCAAAGAATTTCTCGATCTTTTGGGTCCTGAGACGATCCAATAATATCGACAGCAGCAGATCTCACAACCAGGGCTTTATCTTTAATTAAGCGGCGAGCAATAAATATAGAATCGTGTTCTGATATAAACTGGGCTGCGGAAATTGCTGCGGATCTCATGTACCATTCAGAACTTCTTGAAGCCAAATCTATATCCATTTTTACCGATTCACCACCAATTTTTGCAGCGAGAACTAGAGCTCTCCATCGCATACTCAATTCTTTATCTTTATTAAAAGCCCATTGTTTTAAGCCTGGAATAACATCTTTAGAGATTTTGCCATTTAACGACTCTACTTCTGCATTTGAAAATTGAAGCAAATCCTTTACTTCATAAATTCTACTCTCTTCTATATTTGCATATGAAAATTGAAATTTAATAATAAACAAAAGGGAGACAGCCAAGATTGAAAAATTGATTTTAATTAAATTCATAAGCTACAGCTCCTTATATTAAGCTCCAATTTTTTTCTGAGTATCTTCGTTTGTATTATCCATAGATGAGGCTTCTGCTAGTAATTTATCAGTATCCATTCCAACCTCTAAAACTGAACCACCATTTGAATCCTCATTAATATTTGGAGCGACTTCATTAAGAGTTTGTGCTTCATTTAGCATTTTATCCAAATTCATTTCACCAATCGCATTTAGCTCATTTTCAGAATTAGTCTCTACATTTATTTCTTCTTTTGCTATCTCAATAGGTTCTATATTTTTAGAAGTTGACTGAGTTACCTTTGCAGGTGCTGACGTTGCTCCCTTTTGCTCAGCTACTGCTCGTTCAAATTCTGCCATAATATCATTATCAATAAAACCCGAATCGGTAGCTTCTTCTTTTGGTTTTATTTCTTCAACTGAAGAACTAACTAATACTGAATCCGAATTTATAGTTTCTGCGCTGATACTAGCTGAACTTGATGAAACTGGAATCGAGGAATTGACATTTTTGCTTGAACTTTCTAAAATTTCAATTTGAGATTTTAATTTTTCGATCTCATTTTGTAATCGAACCGTCTCTTCTTTATAAAATGATAAATCTGCTATATCGTCCTCTATAATTGAATACTCATTCAATCTTGATTCAAGATCTTTTATTTTTTCTTCATATTGTGCCATCTCTGTAGAATTTGCACCCGTTGCAGCTTGAGAGGTTGTAGCCTCTTTTATTTGATTGAGTTCTTGATCTTTTTGAGTAACTTGCTCTTGTAATTCTTTAAGTTGATTTTGCAATTCTTGAACAACTACAGACTCAGAAGCTCCCTCTGGAATTTTAAATGTACTACTACTGCTATTTCCCTCAATTTTCCCTTTTCCGATGGGGGCACCTTCAATTATTTTTTTTAAACTGTCTTCGAGCTGTTTCCAATTTGGAGAATCTGACGAGTTTTCATCTTGACGGAATGCAAGAATGGAAAGATACAAAATAGCAATTATTGAGATTCCAAAAAGGACCTCAATAATCACAATATTGTGTTTAAAAATAAAATGCAAAACAAAATCTGTTGTCACACTTTAAGTGTTAAAAATCCTTCTCAACACGTCAAGAAACTAAGTCAACACTAGACCCATCTCAATTGGAGTGCTAGGCTTAAGGATATGATAACAAATAAAAAGCTCGACCTTAAGATTATTAATGGCAATGTTCTACTCACAACCGCAACTGGTGAACTTAAAGAGTTAAAAACTGATTTAGGAATCACTAATGGAATTATCTCATCTATAGGTGAACTTAAAACAACTGAAAGTGAAAAAACTTTTGAAGCGTCGGGTCTGCATATTCTCCCAGGACTAATTGACACCCAAGTTCATTTTAGGGAGCCAGGCTTAACCCACAAAGAAGATCTCGAAAGTGGGACTAAGGCTGCCGTATTAGGTGGAATAACTGCAGTATTTGATATGCCCAATACGAACCCCTCAACAACCACTCGAGAATTATTCAATGAAAAAGTAAATTTAATTAAAAATCGAGCTTGGTGCGATGTTGGATTTTATATTGGTGGATGCGCTGAAAATGCAAATCAACTTGCGGAACTTGAACAAATGAATGGTTGTTGTGGTGTTAAGATTTTCATGGGTAGCTCAACTGGATCACTACTTGTTGATGATGACATTAAATTAGATCTTATTTTAAAAAATGGTATCAAAAGAATCGCTGCTCATTGCGAGGATGAAGCTCGAATTAAAGAACGAAAATCAATAGCCATCGAAGGAAAATCTGTTCGATATCACCATATTTGGCGTGATGAAGAAACTGCATTAATTGCAACTCAAAAGTTAATTCATTATGCTAAAAAAAACAAGCGACCTGTTCATGTTTTACATGTTAGCACAGCACAAGAAATGGAATTTTTAGCTGCATATAAAAATTGGGCAACTGTTGAAGTTTTACCTCAGCACTTAACTTTATCTACGCCAGAATGTTATGAAAGACTTGGAAACTTTGCTCAGCAAAACCCTCCTCTTCGAAATGCAGGTCATGTTGCCGCTCTTTGGAAAGCCCTATCTAAAGGTGTTGTAGATATTATTGGTTCTGACCATGCCCCACATACTATCGAAGAAAAAAAACGTGAGTATCCAAGTTCTCCCTCTGGAATGCCTGGAGTGCAAACTTTAGTACCAATAATGCTAAATCATATTCATGAAGAAAAACTAACCTTAAAACACTTTGTGCAATTAACAAGTGTCAATCCATCAAAAATTTTCAATATTAAAGGGCGAGGCTTTATTAATATTGGAGCCCCAGCAACTCTCACAGTTGTTGATTTAAAAGCTGAAAAACGTATTGAAAATAGTTGGATTGCAAGTCGCAGCGCTTGGACTCCTTATGATGGTATGAAAGTTACTGGGTGGGTTACCTCAACTATAATTCGAGGACAAATTATCATGCAAGATGATACCTTAATCAAAGATAAACAAGGTCAGCTTTTAGAGTTTGAGGCTCGTAGTTCTTAGTTTTTGGGTTGACTTTGAATCATAGCAAGTATTTTTGAAAACTGAAGACGAGTAACTTTTAAATTCCAATCTTCAGGATTACTTTCCCATTGTAGAAATTCGATCTTTCCCCAAAAAGAAGTATCTGGGACAACTCCATATTTTAAAATATATGTAAAGATAGCACGAATACGTGTATCATTATTTTTAATTTTACTTATACTTTCTAATTTATTTTTAAAACGTGGAAAAGCAGCTAAGCTTTCTTTAGTATTTAAATAACCATTTTGATCAAAATCATATTGAATTATCAATGACTCAATATATTGAATTACTGAAGTTATAAAAACCAAGTCATTTGAATTAAATTTACCGTTACTAATTATTAAATCAGCCCCTTTATCAACATTTTGCAAATAATGGTTTTGTTCTTTGAATGTTAATTTATCAAAATAAGTAAGGAACGAAGGCATTCCATCAAAAATTATTTTACGATTATTTGAATCCAATAAAGTATTTAAATATAGTTGATAATTAATATCAAAGTTTTCATTTATAAAAATTTCGAATTTAGAATCTGAATCTGTTCGTACACTATCTAATGTAAAATATTTTATTTTTTTTGTTAAATAAATATTTTCGAAATTTGCTTTCCTTGCAGAAGCAGACAATATCATTTGAAGATACTCAACTGCCTCCATAAACTCTAATCGATCATCTCCATTCCCAGTTGGCGTAAACAAATTTGCTTCTAAAAATCTTTTCTCTGCAGTATCTTGTTTGTAATCATCTAACCAACCCAACTCTAACATGAGTGGTGCAAACTCATCTAAAAATAATTTAAATTGAGAGACTGAAATATATTTTGCAGGTAAATAATATTCTGCTTCCCCTTTATAAACATTCATTGCCAAATCAATTAAGTTTCTGATTGTATTTAACCACAATAGTTGATTTTGTTTAAATTCGATAGTTAAAGTTCTTGGGTATCCTTGTTGCAAAATATAATTGCCTGGATCAACCAACGAATTTTGACTACTTAATATTAAGGCAAGTTGATGGCCTACTGCGCTTGAATTATTATTGATATTTTTCCAATCATCATAAAAAAAAGAAATTTTTTGTTGAAAATCAGTTAATAAAAAAAGTGTTCCATTATTTTGCAAATTTAAAGATTTAGTAAAATCATTATTAAATTTTTGCACTTTATACCAATCCAGCCATCTTTGTAGAAGTATATTAAGATGAGCAACTGTAAGTCCTCCCGATTGGTTTTTATTATTAAACAACAATGAATAAGTTGGGTTTAAACTTGGGTTTAAATATTTATTGAGTAATAAATCAAGAGCCATTACATAGGATTTTAAAGTCCATGATTGCGGTAATAGTTTTGTTTGATAAGCATGAATTAAAATTTTATTTAATAATTCAAAATCCCATATCTGGATAGTTCGACTTTCAATCATATTTGAAATTTGATTAGTAAATCTAAAAATCCAAGAATTGTAAATCTCGAGATCACTGTTATTTAAAACTGTAATATTTGTTTTTTTAATTGTATAAAAATATTCTAGATAAAAATAGTACAAATGAATAGTTTGTGAAATAAAAATTTGCCAATCTTTGGGTATAAATTGAGTAAATTTTTTTCCTACAATTAGATTGTTATAACTTTCAAAGATTGGATAATATATTTTCCAATTTGAATTTAATTTCTGAATTGTATCAAAATTTGGATATAAAATTGCAATCTCGTTTATCACTTCATATAATACTTTAAAATCAAACTCAGAATTCCATTTTTCAACTAAAACAGAGAAGGATTGTAATAAAATATACTTAGAATCATTGAGAATTGTTTTAATTTGAGGATCTTTAAAATCCCAATCTTGAAGATACAAATCATAATATGGAAGATTTTTTATTATAATATCAGATAATAAATCAATTTTTTCTCTCACCTTAATAAAATCATCAACCGACCAATATTTTTCACTTCCTCCAATAAATGATTTTTTAAGCTTCATGAATTGAGTAATTAAAGTATTTGAAAAATTAATATTAGGAAAAATATTTTTTAGCTTTTCTAATACTTCAACAATTTCTTGATTTGATATAGTTGCTAATTGTTTTTCTTTTAACATTTCCTCAATGAGCTGTAATCCTTCATTGAAACTTTTAGCAATCATTAATATTTGATCTTTTTCCACATTTTCTTCAAGATCAATAAAATAATCAAATCTCAAAATTAATAGATATGCTCTTGATCCTAATTTTAAAAAATCTTTCCATTCATGAGGAGTTACAAACTCTTCATCTCCACCGTTTAGTACTTTTTTTAATTTTTTTAAAGCCGGAAGATAAAGGTTGAGCTGAACAGCTAACTCACTTGTTTCATCTGTAAAAGATTCAAATTCTTGAATTAATGTTACAAAATGATTTAATTCGTAATTGGGTCCATCAGAATGGATCCAGGAAGCAAACTCTAGTGCAAAATCCAATAAGACTTTTTTAGATGATTCAAAAAATTCAAGATTATTATCAGTCCATTCATCACGATAAATTTTCATATATGGGAAAAGATTAGGGGAATGCACTTCAATTCTAGATAAAATATGAATTATCTCAGACAATTCTTCTTGAGTAAAATATTTATCGCTTCCTCCTAATAGAAGTTGTTTAAAAAGCATTACTTCGTTAATTAATTTTTGATCTATTTTTTTATTTTCAAGAAAATACTTTTCTAAAAAATGTGCTAGTGATGTTGCCGTGTATTGATTTGGTTTAGAACTTATACTCTTATCTTTAAAAGTTTTAACTGCAACCTGTGCACAATTCCAAAACTCATTAGCTCTTTCTCCTTCAGGTTCACCTTTAAAAAAAGATTTAAAATATGGCATTGTTTGTGTTAAACATAGAACCTTTTGACCTGCACTAAATACAATTTCTTCTTGTGGAGGAGGAGCTTCATTTAGTTTTAAATCACAACCCAAATTAAAAAATAAAATAAAAAACAATCCATAAAAAAATGACGACTCTATCAATTTTGAATATCTTTTAAAATACATATCCAGCTCCAGCATAAATTCGATCATTAGCTCTATATTGATTTAAAAAAGCCTTTGAAGAATTTTTTTCAGAATTGTCCTGCACCCCAATAACATCTGCACCTAAAGAAAAGTTCCAATCTTTTACCGGTTTAATTTGAACCTCTGCATTGAGCATAGATCCCTTTTGACTAAAATCTCGAAGAAAACGAAATTCAGTGGTCATAAAATTTCGACTGAATCCTAAAAAAGGTCCTTTATAATCTAAACTCCATGCATCAGTAAAAGGAACTCGAAATCCGCTTAAGGTATTTCCTCTTGAACCATCACTTTCAAATTCAAATATCCGACCACCATTAATAATTAGACGAGAAATACCAACCTCACCTCTCCACTTCGAAATTTTCGACAAAAACAGATCATATCGGGCAGAAAGTGCATTTATTTTTTCAAGGTTTTGCATATTCCAAGAATAAGGAACTATTAAATTTTCTGGATTATCTTTTAAAAATGAAAATATGAATTTAGAATGTTCCCAACTATAAGATAGATCTGCACTTGAAATTTCATGACTGACAACATGGGGTAAAATCACCACATCACCAAAAGTATCTGCTTCATCTAATAGTAACCGACCATTAAAACTTAAGACCAGTTCATTTATAGGTTTGTGAGCCCAACTTAAGGAAATATGAGGTCCCAATTCTTCGTCTCCAAATTGAGAATATAGCGCAATTGTTTTTTGATTAATGATTTTTAATACAGAAGGCTGATCCAAAGTATACATAATTTGAGTTGATTTACCTTGCAAAGGAAATTCTCTACTTGGACTTAATATCCAACGATTAAAAACTTCAAGTCTGCCATTTTTAGAATTAATTTTTGAGCCCATATTTGGCATAAAAAACGAAGAATAAAATAAACCACCCTTAAATCTATTTTTTTCTGACCATTCAAAGTTAATTCCCGTAAGCCCTTGTTGAATAGGAATTAGTGGATCAGTATTAAATTGGGGTTGCCAAAACGAAGTCTGCCAATAGTTATCTATTTGACTCCATGAATTTAATTTCCGACCTAATGTTATTTTTGTATTTCTTGTAATAAAAATTGTGGAACCAAATAATTCAGGAACAACTAAATAGCTTTGATTAAGTTCTGAGAAATGTCCACCGACTAATTTTCCGCCGCCATTAAATATATCTCCTGACCAGTTATGTGATAAATTTAAAGAATAATGATATGACCTATTGAGCTTCGCCTCATCAGTGATCTGTGTTGTGTATGAAGTGGATTTTAAATTCAACTCCCCATTAATATTTTGCTTTATACTTGTTGCCAATAATTTTGTACTGCTACAACATATTATAAAACTAATAAGAAGGTATCGAAACCACATAAATTTTATTAAGATCATTTCCAATACTAGTCCCACAACCCTCTAAGAGGATCAAGTTTTTTATTCTTAATTTAGAGTCATAAATTGTAATTTTTTTCATATCATCTTATAAAAAAACAAAATTAAGAATTTATTGTTATATTACCCCAATCAACAGAAAAATAACTGCGTAAAATTATGTCCCACTTATTCGCCTAACGATCAGACTTAATCATAAGCAGTAATTAAATTGCTTAAAATGAAATCTCTAAATATTATAGAATGATGACAATGCTTAAATCGCCTCAAAAAATTCAGTTTTATTTAAAAATCTTTATATTTATATTTATTATTTCTTCTATCTTAACTTTTATAGAACAACTTACAAATGAGCGATTAAACATTTTAGCAAGAACAGAGTCCCTAGGTTTTTTTACTACTGTATTAATGTATGTTTTTACTGGAATGATATTTGGTTGGTTACAAGATATTTATATTTTGATTGAATTAGCAAAAACCGAAAAATGCACTATTAATATTTTTCCTCAAATTAAAGATTTTGTTAAAGAAAATTTAAAAGCAATTGGAAATTCATCTCTGTGGATGTTTTTACTTTTTATACCTGGTTTAATACGATGGATAGATTATTCGCTTATAGGATTTATTGTATTTTTAAACCCAATATATCAAGCTGGAGAGATAGACCCCTTAATCTATGCTCGTATTTTGGTTAAAAATCACAAATTTAAATTCAGATTAGCTTGGATTTTTATTCACCTAATAATTCCAATTATCATAGCTATCATCCTGCCAGGTTCTGATTTATTTTTTGAAAACCCTATTAAAGCAATCTCACTTCAAGTTTTTAACTCACTAATTTACGTAATATGGATACATATTTTATGGAAATTCTTTCGGTTACCTATTCTTTCAAATAGTCTCCAAAATTGATCCATGTCCTAATATGACAAACTTGCTACCAATAAACTGAAAACCCAATTAAAGGTTGGTAATTTGTTAATAATTTTTCTCCTTCTGTTTTTAAACTCTCATCATTTTTTAATAAATTTTGATAAAGTTTAATAACTTTAGTTTTTGGATCCACGCAGTCGCCATCTGAATGAAATCCATCATTAAATAAAATCTTACTAAAAAAATAAGGAGCTAAATTGCGATTACAGTGAAAACATGTCATCGCTTTTTCTTCGCTCTCATTTTCGTTCATTGCCCCACAGACATGGCATCGCCTCACATGGATGTGCTGGCTCATTCCATCTCCATTCTTAGGATAAAAAACTATCCCTTTGTCTAGGGTATATAGTTTTGGTATTAATTTCCACAGCAAACTTAACTAATTCATTAAACTATTTAATATTATATACTTAATGCGTATTGTTAATTAATATCTTACGATTAGTTAATTAGATAATTAGTTAATTAAGATATTATATTTTCCTCTTTACCTCAAAAAAAAAAAAAGTGCCATTGAGTAGCACTTTTTTTTCGATTTAAGCAGCAATTAATTTTAAATAACTACAGAATTCTTATCGACGACCTGATTTAATTTTAACTTGTAGTTTAGAAATTAAATGTACCGCCATTTTTTCTTGAACTCGACACATTTTTAATTCGTCTTTACGGTATGATCTTTGCGAAGGAGTTAACGTCCCAGTTTCTAGTTCCATTTCATAATCTAATTTACTAGAGCGAATTCCCTCTAATTCTTTAGTTTGCTGTTTAAATAATTTTGTAACACCACTAATTGGTGCAACTTCAATCCACTCTTCTTTTGTTCTATACCAGCTCACCATTCGTAGAAAACGAGCCTTATTTTTAGCTAGAGTAAACTTTGGAAATTGCGAATCTTCCAAATCTAAAATATTTTCAATTGAATTCAAATCAACATCATCTTCAACTTCTTCATAAACTCCAAGATTTTTATCAGTCTTCAAATCAAGTTGATCAAGATTATCAAAATTATCAATAGGACCAAATTTATCTACTTTCTCTGATTGATCAAATTCAACTGAAGACGCGTCATCATCCAGTTCATTATCGTAAAAATCCATTTCAGATTCTCCAATTCTTCTTGTTTAAAAATTCACTATAATTATTTTACTAAATCATTAGTAATTTATACCATGAACTTTTTTCATTACCCAAGTACTACCACAAGTTACTTATTTATCTAGTGATTCGATCTATTTCAACATACAACTGTTAGGATTGTAAAAAACTTCTACACTTTATAACTGGATGACTCATTTGGTCATTATACACATTGTAGAAAATGTAAATTCTCAATAAAAAAATACAATTGAGAATCTAGATGTTGGCTTTAGGTTTACAACTGAATAAATACCCACATGCAAAAAAAAAATTACATATTGTTATATTTTAATACCTTTTTACTTGGGATATTTCATTTGGGATGTGCACCTGCAATACCAAATGGAATCTGGATAAACTCTTCTCCACAATCTGAAAATCAATTGGGTTATTTAGTTAAAGTTGATTCACGAAATGAAGTCAATGATTTGGTTCAATCCCATAAAATTAGCGCAAGATCACTTTCTGAAAAATCAAATATATATGAAATATATGGAACTGATGAGGAAGAAATGAAAAAATACTTCCCGAATAAAAAGTTTACTAAAAATTCATTCTTTCAGTATTCAGAAGCTGAGTTCACTAATAATGATTTTGGGCATTTTACTAAGGAACAATTTGAAAACCATCTCAAAATTATTAATGCAAAGGAAGCTTGGAATTTTTCTAAGGGTAATGGAGAATTAGTTTCTATTATTGATCTCGGTCTAAATCTAAATCATAAAGATTTTAATGGTAAAGTTTATGTAAACCAAAAAGAAACCTATAATGGATTTGACGATGATAATGATGGTTTAATTGATGATATTCAAGGATGGAATTTTGGAGATGGCAACAGTAATATTATAGATGAGAATGGGCATGGAACCTCAGTAGCAAGCTTAATAAATAGTGAATTGGTTGGAGTTGCACCTGAAGCAAAAATTTTACCTCTTAAAGTTATAAATGAACAAAAAAAAATTGATGAGGGATCTGTCATATCAGCATTAAAATTTGTTCAAGAATATACAAATTCAAAAATTATAAATATTTCATTTGGAAAAAATAAAATTTCAGATTTCTTTATACATAGACTCAATGAATTAGAGAAATCTGGAATTTTAATCGTTGCCTCCGCTGGAAATAATGGTTTGAATTGTCAAAATATTCAAAACTATCCAGCTAGTTATAATAATAAGATTCTAAATATAATTTCAGTGGGAGCTTCTTTACTTGAGTTAACACCACCCTATTCATTAGCAAGTTATAGTAATTTTGGATCTTGTGTTGATATTATTGCACCAGCTGGAGAAGATAATTTAAGTATAGCGACCCCTTATTTTGCTAATGGACTATCTAATTACATTTTATTTAATGGAACATCCGCTGCTGCACCTATCACAAGTGGAGTTGCCGCATTACTTCGTAGTTTAAATCCTGATCTTAAAGCAACTGAAATAAAAAATATTATAATTGAATCAGGGTTAAATCTTTTACAAAATAAAGACTATTCTAAGGGGGGCATATTAAATGCCTACAAAGCTATTCAATTACTTCAAAAAAAAATGCTAATTTCTAAATCAGTTATTACTTACGACCCTCCTGTTTCAAATGAAGAAAAATAATAACTCAAGCGATCAGACTTAATCATGAGCAGTATATGGGGTGATTGAAAATCGCCCCCAACAAACAGGAAAATAAGGGCGCATGATTTTTGTCTCGCATATAATCGCGCCAGCGATCAGACTTAATCATGAGCAGTTATTTCGGTTTTAGATTTGACTCAAGTTGTGTGATTATTTTCTTAGATTCATCATTTAAAAATTTATTTCTTTCAATTACATTTTTGAATATATTTACAGTTGCTGATCCAGGAGAACTTTTTAAAACATCATAATTATTTTCAACCAAATCATTATAAGAATATAAAATTAATAAAGCCTTGGATTGGGCTAACACTTCTCGAAGGTTTTTATCTAAATTCTTATTTTCGACATCAGGGTTCTCAATGATTTTTTTTATTCTACTTAGTGCAACCTCTTTATTCGGACTATTTAAAGCATCAACTAAGAAATCAACTGCACCCATAAAAGTTTTACGTAATTCATTTGCATTTGTAATTTGAGAAAGAACTTCTTTATCTAATAAGCTAGCAAAAGAATCGATATTGTAGGTTGAAGATCTAGAGTCTAAATAAAGTTGTTCTTCCTTTTTGTTTTTTAAAACTTTAGATTGTAATACTTTATATTCATTCAATAATGACTGAATTTGCATTAACTTATTACTATCATTTTTATTATTATAATTTATTGTGCGATCTTTTAAATCAGATTTATTAAAATTTTGTGCCATTAATAATTGAGGATAATTATTTTTTAGTTGCATTACTAAATCTGCTTCTTTTGTTTCAATATCTGATCCAAAAACCTTCAACTCCAAATGTGAATCACGATTAGGAGTTGAATTATTAGTAAATTGAATCAGCGCCATAAAAAAACCAAATATAATTATGACCAAAATGGTTTGCTTTTTACGAGCCATTTTATAATGCCCCTTCAATTAATTCTTTACTTAAAATATCTTTATTTAGTAAATCAGCTCCTTCATTTTGAAACCAAGATGTTCCATTTAAATAACCTTCTGTAGATATTATATTTTCTTTTGGATTATTTGAAAAATTTAATACATTATAAACTTTACCAAATATTGGCACCTCTTCGATTTCAATTATTTTATCTACAGCACCTGTTTGTTTAACAAAAAACTCACCAACTTTAAAACTCTCTGCTGTTTTGATTGTTCCAAGTTCAGTTAAAATTGGATGATTTTTAGTAAATTGAACCTCTTTACCTGATTCTAATTTAAACTTAAGTAAAACAATATGAGCGTCATCAACCTCAGTGATAAATTGTTTTACTAAAGTTGGTTTATAATTAATTTCATCGATTGAAGAATCTGGAGTTAATGTAACTATATGTTTAGTTTTTTCTACAAAAGCATCAATAAACTTTTTAGTTTTCATACTTTTTAACTCAACCAAAAGTTGCTCATCAGCTGTTGCACAAGATGAAGTACAAACTGCTTCAACTTTGAGTAAAGTAGGAACTGAACATGATAATTTTGAAACATCGATTGGTTTATTATATTGATCAATTGGAGCTCCTGATCTCACGTTCCAATCTTTTGAACCTGGAGCAGGTGCTGTCCAAATTTGCCAACCTGTTGTACCATCAGACTTTGAGATAGATTGCTTGAAAGTAACATAGGTTAATCTACCTATATTTATATTTGCTCCTCGTAATGATGAACTTCGAATAAGTTGTTCAAATCCCACAACAAGTAAATTTATTTCTTGCTTTGTTTTTTGATCCAACTCAAGAGCTTGCACATTTATTAAATCTTTTATTTTTTTGGTTAACAAAAGAAATTTATTACTTGAATCAGGTGCATTTATTGAACTGATTACACTTCTAATTCTTTCTTGTAACGGTAAGTCTATTACTTTTAAATCTTTAATAACTAACTCTAAATCTTTTATTAATAGGGAAATTTCATCTGTTCCATTAACAAATTTAATAAAATCTTCTATTTTATTTATTTCAGTAAAAATTTGTTGAGGATTAATTGTCACTTCTCTAACTTTTCCATTAATCAATTGACCCATGACATTTGAAATTATTGAATTTCTATTACCTTCAACAGTTTCGTGATCGCCTTTATCTATATTTTGTAATTTTGAAATTGCCAATTCTATCAAATGCATTTTGCCTTGAGGGCCTTTTAATTGGTTTATGAAATTTTGCAAAGCTAAATTTAATTCAAAAATTGGACTATTATCAGCATTCACATTATTTTCTAAAAAGTTTTTTAATAAGGGAACACTATCTTTACATTTTTTCATCCATTCTAAACGACCCCAAGCTTGCATTGGAGTTAAACTATCGTTCGAACATCTTTCTAAGTTATAACGAACACAAAGATTTTCTTCTGTCCAAGGGACTTCCTGTTCATTTGAATTTGTAACTAATTTATTATCAGTACAAACCGTTGTGTTTGTATAAGTTTTAGTTCTAAAAATTCCACCCACTTGATTGCTACCACAAGATTTTGAACTAATTTGTTCAATTAAACTTTTACTCTCCGTTATTATTAAACTTGGATTTGAACTGCATTCATAAGTTTGTGTTGGTTTAACTCCACATCGATTCTCTTTTTCTAAATTCATAACCTGACCTAAATTATCTTGGCACTCAAAAATTCCCATTTGAGTTCCACCACAATCTTTATTACACTCAGATTTACCTGTTTCTTTCCATGAGTATGTTGGACAATTTCCTTCTTGAACAAGTTGACCTGTTCGTTGAGATGACTCTACAGTTGAGACAATCCCATTTTCACAAACTTTTTGAATTTCAGTATTAAATATATTTAAAATACCTTCTTCGTTAAATTGGCAACTTTTTGCTGAGGTTGTTGTGCCATTGGTTTCCCAAGTTTTAGTTCCATTAACTCCATATTTATCTCCACATCCAGATTGACAATTCAAGTTTACAGTTGTTGATGTTCCAGAAAGAACGCCATTCGTACATATTCTTGTCTCAGATACTGAACTACAACTTCCTAGAGGTTGGGTTTGTGAATAAAAAATTGTTGAAGAATCATTTTTTAAAATTAAATTATCACTGACTTTACAACTTTGTTTCTCACAAGTACCAGCCAAGACAAGAGTTTTTGTTCCTTTTTGATCGACCATTTGCCCATCAGTACAAATTTGTGATAGTGGAGTTGAATAAGTATTTTTCTTTTCACCTTCCAAACCACATACAAGTGTTTCAACTTCAATCAGAGGATCTAAATTAATGACCTCACCATTTTTTAGTGCTCCACAATTTTTAGTAACAACTACAGGTGGTATTGCAGGAGGTTGTTCATTGAGAACAGTTATTTTTCTTTCAATTACTAAATAGGGTGAATTAGCATTATTGGTTGCAAACAACTGAACTTTCATTAAATAACTTCCCGCAATATTCCAAGTGTGTTTATTAACTTGCCCAGAAGAATTTAAACCTGATCCGTCACCAAAATCCCATTTTAATGATTTAAAATAATTTTGTAAACAATTTGGAATATTGAGTTCAAAATGCGATTCAAAACCAGCATATGCTAGCACAGAACTCGAGAGTTGTAATGATTCAAGATCACAATATTGTGATCCAATAATAGAGGCACTTAAAATATCTGTGTTTTTAGTTGTTTTTGGTATTAAATGTAATGAGTGATTTCTATTTTCTTTATTATTTAATGATACTATAACACTATGATCTCCTGCTGATAAGCCTTGTAAAGTAATTTGTGGTTGTAAACCTAAATCTTGAAGGTCCTCATCAACAAACCAAACAATACTTGTTAAATTTAGGCCAATAGTCCGTTGAACCCCAATGCTATAAGATGCTCCCTCTACACCAAGATGATTGCCACTCAAAAATGAATCACCAAGATAGCTATCGCATGAACTTGAATTGCATGTTCTAACAACTCGGACAGTATGATATATACGAAATTGATTCATACTCACATCAGTAATATCTACTTTAACAACATAGACACCTGGGTTTAAATATTTGTGTAAAAATTGGGAATCTAAACCTTCTTGAATAGGAGAGCCATCACCAGCATCCCAACGAATCATTTTAAACTGATCACAACTGGTCGTATTTGCAAGTTTAAAAAAATTATCTGTGTCAGTAATTAGATTTTTTTGACCTTCTATCCAGATTGGACGATCATAAGGACTTAGTTTAGATAAGTCCGAACAATTAGGCGGAACTATTTGTTCAACAAGGGATTGCGTCCCTGGTTGCTGAGGTTGTGAATGGATTTGACTTAATTGATTGGGATCTATTAGAGGGTTGGAACCTGAAATTAAACCATCAGTTTTATTGAGCTTGTTTTTTTCATTTAAAGCATACTTTTGCTCAGTACAACCAAAAAAAACAGTCATACTTATACTAACAATAAGAAGTGAATTCAGTTTGCTTACGTTGATAGTTTTCATAATTTCTCCCATTTCGGGTTTCATCATAATTTAGATCTTAATAAGAAATTTAAGATCAAACCAATTAACGTACAGCATATTTTTTATAAATTTTAATGATCGAAACACTTATTAACAAGTGTACAACAATTAACGGCAAAATAAAGTTTTTTTATTTTATGTTTCAAAAGAAAACGTCTTTATTTTTAAATTTAATAGAATCTGAAAATTATAAAATTAAATGTATAAATAATCTTCAAAATTTTATTATTCGAGGTTATTCAATAATCGTGAAGCGATTATTCAAAATCTTATTGTAGTGAAGCATTTGTGTTAGCAGATTTTTTTATTTGGTTTCGTCTGGCTATTAATTTTTTTACTTCATGATCAAGTTCTTTCACATTTGATTTTCTTTTTTCAATTCTCTTTTTTAATTGGGCTAACTGAATTTTACTTTTATAAATTTGTTGCAACACTAATTTCTTTTGTTCTTTTAAATTTTTAACTCTTGAAACTAAAGTTTCATTTCGTACTTTTTGTGTTTCAACATTCTGAGCAAGAATAGATTTTTCTTTTTCTAATAATGATAATTTACTTTCATATTTGACTTTACTTTTTTGTACTTTTAACTCTTCAGCTTTGGTTTTTTTTAAATTTGCTTTCAACCTTGCTATTTCATTTTCAACAAGCATTTGATCTCTTTTTAATTTTTTCTGATGAGTAATAGAATTACTAATATTAGTTTTAGCTTCACTCACTAATTTATCAGTTTCTTGTTTTACATCATTAAACCTTCGAGCAGCTTCATCATGATCAAGTTCTGCTTCATAAGTTTGAGCTAAAGCCTCTTCCGATTCTATAATTACTGAATCTTGAAGTGTCGCATTACTCAAAACTCCATAAAAAGAAAATGCAAAAAAACTAGAAATTAATATAAATGATTTACCATAAAGTTTACATTTGCTGTTTTTATTTTTTTGTTCTAGTGATTTCATATTTCACCTCTTAGTTAATAGCTTTTTTACTTTTTAATTGTTTCTATTTCTTTCAGAACATTAGGAGTCATATTGTTGATTTTGTGAGTTGGCAACAAGCCATATTTGTCACTCTGGTATGTAATTTAAACTATTGTATTTAAGGCTTTGATTTATAACAGATAAATCTATTAAATTCTGAAAAAAACTAAATTGAAAAAAAATCAAGTTTCAAAAAGAGTCACTTTAAAAAGCTTAAAACTAAATTATACTAATACACCCTTGGCATTATACTTGCTCTAGTTATAGGTAACCCCCCTTAGCGGCCTGGACCCTCCCCCAACCCCAGGTCGCTTTTTTTTTCTCGACTATTGCCTAATTATAATATTGCAACCAACATTTAACCTCACATTTACTTTTCGATTAAGTAAAAATAGATCTATGGCTATATTTAAAAAAAGTATTATCTGTTTTTTAATTTCATTTATTTTTTATATAAATACTTTTGCGTATAATATTTTTATTGATCCTGGTCATGGAGGAACTGATAGAGGAGCTGTAAGGGGATCACTTATTGAATCACAAATCGCCCTAACAATTTCAAATTTGGTTGCAAAAAAATTATCCGCGCAAAAAGAAATAATTATTTTTCAATCACGAACAGAAGATTCAACTTTACAATTAAAAGAGAGAGTTGATTTGTCAGATAAAATTTCACCAGACTTATTTATAAGTTTTCATATTAACTCTTCACATGATGAAAGAGCAAAAGGTTTAGAACTCTATTTTCCAGCAGATAAAAAAGTAGACTTTAATTTAAAAAAAGGAGTGGATGCTAAAAGTAATCTTTCTGTTTTAATCATGCAAGATTACTTAAATAATTTAAAATTGCATAAGAGCAAATTTGCAGCTGAAAATATATTAACTGAAAGGCAAACTGAGGGAGTTTTTACTATTCAGAAAAGAAAAATTCTACAAGCTCCTTTTTATGTATTGAGCCGTTCAAAAGTACCATCATTACTTATTGAACTAGGATTTTTAACAAATAAAAAAGAAGCTCAACTTTTAATATCTCAAAATTATCAAGAGCAACTTGCTCAAGAAATTTCCCAGGGAATAATAAACTATATCCATTCAATTAAGTAACTGTTAATGATTAGGTCTGATACGAATAAAGGTAATTTTTCAATCACTCCGCATTATAAAAGTTTTCGTTGAAATATTCACCTGTTTTAATATTTAATACTAAATAACAGCTCATGATTAAGTCTGATCGCTTCGCGATTATATCAGACATAATCATGTTCTGTTATTTTCTTGTTTGTTGGGGGGTGATTTGCTATCACCCCGAATTAAACAGCTCATGATTAAGTCTGATCGCTTCGCGATTATATCAGACATAATCATGTTCTGTTATTTTCTTGCATTAGAATTTTATACATTAGGGGATGTTATGACCTTACTTTTAAAGCAAATATTTGCTTTTTTTAAATTATTAAATTCAGATACAGGTGAAAACTCCTTAGCGATTGGATTATCTCTTGGGATAATACTAGGTTTTTCTCCAATGCTCTCCTTGCAAACCATATTAGTATTTATTTTATTATTCTTTTTTAGAATACAAATGGGTGCAGCTTTTTTGTCAGCTTTCTTTTTTAAACTAATAGCTTTTTTAATTGATCCTCTTGCTGATCAACTTGGTAGAGCTATTTTAGAAAACCCAAGTTATCGAAGTTTATTTGTTGAGTTGTATAATATGCCAATTGTTCCTCTCACTCGATTTAATAATTCCATCGTCATGGGCTCTGGTGTTTTAGGATTTATCTTTGCACTTATAGGTTTCTTTATTTTTCGTGTTATGATTTTTAAATACAGAGAGTTAATATTAAATCGATTTAAAAAAACACTTATTTGGAAATCCTTTGCTGCTACTGCTATCTATAAATGGTATTCAACTTATGATTCACTCTATGGAAAACATTAATTATGAAAAATAATAACACTCCAAGTTTAGATAAAATTAAAAAGAAATCAATTTTACGCTGGGAAGCTTTTGTGCCAGCTTTAATTATAATTTCATCAGTTATCGCATATTTCTTTTTTTTATTTGATCATCATTTAAGAAAAGGTCTCGAATGGGCTGGTTATAATGGACTCGGGGCTGAATTTAATGTTGGAGTTGTTCATACAAGTTTTTTAAATGCATCAATTAACATTAAAGATATTCAAGCAACGAATCCAGAAAAACCTACCCATAATATATTTGCGATTTCAGATATTAAATTTGCCATGAGTTGGGATGCGCTTTTACGAGGAAAAATTCTTATTCAAGAAGCTACATTAGAGCAAATTGCATATGATAATCTTCGCAAATCCCCAGGCCAAGTGAAACCGCCAGAACCACCAGATCCAAATGATGATAAACCTTCTTTTATTGAAACTGAAGGGCAAAAATTAGCTAAGGAAGGACTTGAAAAAGCAAAAAGTGAGTATGATGATAATGTCCTGGGTGACATCGCTGCACTTTTGAGTGGTGCAAATGGAGATTCACAACTTAAAGAATTAGAAAGTCAGCTTCAAAGTAAGAAGAAAATGACCGAAATTCAAAGTTTACTAAACACTAAAACTACTGAGTGGAATCAAAAATTTAAAACCCTTCCTCAAGAAAAAGAGTTTAAAATAATTAGTGATAACTTTGGAAAGATAAAAACTAAAAACTTTAAAACTCCAGAAGAGTTAAAATCATCTTTAGATCAAGCAAATGTATTAATTAAAGAGTTAGAAATAAAAAGTAACGAAATCAAAAAAGTTACCGATAATCTCAATGGAGATCTAAAAAATATCAACCAACAAGTAAAGGCTGTTGAGTCATTAATACAGGCTGATATAAAAATGCTTGAAACTCACTTCAAGCTACCGAAAATAGATGCTTCTTCAATTACTAAGTCACTCTTAAATCGATATGCAGGACCCTATTTATCAAAATTTTATTTTTATAAGAACAAGGTATATAAATATGTTCCACCAGGACTACTTACCAAATCTAACACAGATAAGACTGAAAATAATATTCAACCTCATCCCCGCGCTAAAGGAATAAGTTATGAGTTTGGCAAACCTAATTCATATCCTTTATTTTGGCTTCGCAAAGCACTCATTAGTTCTAAATATTTACCAGAGCACCCTGAAAGTGGTAACCTAAAAGGAGAACTTTTAGATATAACTAGCAATTCTAAACAAACTTCAAAGCCGATGATAATTCGTTTTTCAGGCGAGTTTCCGGGTATGAATGTACATGATATTTTATTTGAAATTACATTGATTCATCACCTTGCTCCAGCTCAAGAACAATTTACTGCAAAAATTGGAAGTTATCCTGTAGACCCTAAAATTTTTTTAAAGAATCAAGATGTTGAATTTGGCATTCAAAAAGCAATGGGTTCTTCGGCCATTTCAGCTAATTTTACGGGTAAACATTGGAAATTTAATATAGATAACCAATATTCTAAAATTGATTACATCACACAAGCTAAAAATTCTACTTTGGATGAAGTTTTAAAAAGAGTATTTAGTAATATCCCAAAATTAACCATTGAAGCTAGAGGAGAAGGAGACCTTCCTAATATTCCTATAACTATTAAATCAAATTTAGGCGAAGAAATGTCTTCACAGTTACAATTGATTCTCAATGAAAAAATTAGCGAAGCACAAGCAAAAGTAAAAAAAATTGTGGATGAACAAATTAGTAAAGAAAAGCAAAAAATTGATCAACAGATAACTCAACTTAAAACTCAATTTGAAGCTGAGATTACAAAACTTAATAATCAGGTCAATGCCCAAAAGTCTGATTTTCAAACTAAATCAGATCTAGCTAAAAAAGATTTTGAAGAACAAGCTAATAAAGCAAAAAGCCAAGCTGAAAAGGAAATTAAAAAACAACTTGGCCCCGATGTGAATAAAAAAATAGATGATTTAAAGAAGAAACTTAAGTTTTAAAGACCAACTTCTTTAAAAGCATCATCAATAATAGAACATTCAGATGCTGTTAGATTATTACCATTTAAGCACTCTTCAGACATTTCTTTTTTAAAATCTGCAAACTGAGAGGTTGGTTTTAATTTATCAGTCATAACTTTATAATACAGACGACTAGATTTTTCCCATCCTAGTTTAGAAACAACTGTAGCAAAAACTTTATTAGGTATTCCACTTAAAATATGCACTCCACAATTGTCATTAAATAAATTTGGCACACATTCTGATGAAAATTCTGGAGGTACTTCACTCATATCTTTGGGTTGCCAAACTAACCCTGAGTGAGGGTCTTGCATATCTCTTAGGGCTTTTGCCTTTTCTTTACCTTTTAGTGTTAAGGCATTATCTCCTATTAAAAATAGATTGGGCGCTTCTGGTAAATAATGCTGCCTAACCACTGCTCCAAAAACATCAGCAAGATGTTCGTTCAATGCTCCTGACTGACCGACATATTCTAAATTACTAGTATAGCTAACAACTGCATGGGTAAATTCGTGGGCCACGATTTCTAAAGACGAAATAAAATTCTGCAACTCTCCATTTTTTGTTCCGTCTCCAAAACCAAACATACTTAAAGTATCCAACCATGCGGCATTTTCTTTCATACCTAAATCAAAGGGTAAATCTTTATTCATATTAACTCCAACTTGCACCATAGAAGCTTTATTATCATATCCTCTTCGGCCAAATTGATTAAAATAATACAATTGTACTTTTTCAAAATTTTCATGGGCAACTAAAACTTCTGGAGTGATTAAATCTTGTTTTAAAAATGTTAAAGCCATCATTGCTTCTTTAGTTGGACTTCCTTGCCATAAAACAGGAACACCTTTAAATTTATCGTTAGGCATTAGTAAAGTTACTCGGGAGTTATAAATTAAAATATCTCCAATATTCTTTTCTTGAGCGTGAAGGTTAATACTCCCAGTAATTACAACACTAGTTAAAAATGTAAAAAAATAATTCTTAATCATTATATCTCCTTGAATTTTAATCATGCACTAATCCCATAGTATGGGATATAATCGCGAAACAATTCGACACTGTCATATAACTCCCTTTTAAATTTCTCGAGTAATAAAATACAAATTTGTAAACTATACTTTTAATGGTCATAAAATGATTTTATTTTAAATTTTTTTCTTCAAATAAGAATTTTTTAAAAGGAAATCTTTTAACGCGAGTTCGACAATAAATATTTGTTTAAGCTTGTTAATTTTTATAATTCCATCGTCATAACTCAAAAAATTATCTGCGGCTTATCGCAGGGGATAGGCCTCAATAATTTTATTGAGTTATTCCTTGTACTTAAAAAAATTCTCTGCGCTAAAAGCAAAATTTATTGTC
>SXSU01000032.1 GCA_005793345.1 Bdellovibrionales bacterium | reverse complement strand
GTCATACCTGATGCAGAAAATATTGTACCATCTGATTTTATTTTAACATGTACTTGCTTTTGTTTTGCATCTACCATTTGACAGGCAACTGTACGTTTCCAAATTAAATCATATAATTTAAATTCTAAACCACTTAAACCTGTTTCGTCTGGAGACACAAAACTTTGTCCAGATGGACGAATAGCTTCATGGGCCTCTTGGGCTCCTTTAACTTTTTTTGCCGCATAGTTTATGGGTTGAGGAGGTAAATATTCTTTACCATATTTACTTGTAATACAATCACGTGCTGCCTTCACTGCTTCTTGTGATAAAAAAGTTGAGTCAGTACGCATATAAGTTATGAAACCTTGCTCGTACAACTTTTGCGCCACTTGCATTGTTTCTTTTGAACTTAAACTTAATTTACGATTTGCTTCTTGCTGCAGTGTTGAAGTAATAAATGGAGCTGCTGGTTTTCTGAAAACTGGTTTTTCTTCAACTTCACTCACTGTCCAATTTTCATTTTTTAATTTATCTTTAAGTGATTTTGCTAAAGACTCTGTTAGCAATAATAAATCTTTGCCACCTAATAATTGACCCGTTAACCCGTCAAAATCTTTTCCTGTTGCAAGTCTTTGCCCCTCAACCGAGTGAAGTCTGGCATCAAAATTGACCTGTGACTTTTCAAGCTTAGAAGTTAGTCCCCAATATTTAGATGATTTAAATTGAAGCCTTTCAAGTTCTCGCTTCACAATAAGTTTTACAGCAACAGACTGTACTCGTCCCGCAGAAAGACCAAATGCAATTTTTTTCCATAATAAAGGAGAAATTGTATAACCGACCAAACGATCTAACACTCGACGAGCTTCCTGCGCTCTTACCAAGTTAAAATCAATTTCGCGAGTTTCTTTTAATGATTTTTCAATAGCATCTTTAGTAATCTCATGAAACACCATTCGCTTTATTGGAACTTTTGGTTTTAAGACTTCTACTAAGTGCCAACTAATAGATTCACCTTCACGGTCTTCATCGGTTGCGAGATATAATTCGTTAGCTTCAGCTAATTTATCTTTTAATGTTTTAACAACTTTTACTTTATTATTTGGAACACAATACAACGGTTCAAAATCTTTATCTACATTAACACCAAGATTTGCCCATTGTTCTTTTTTAAATTTTTCAGGAATGTCCTTTGCTGATTGAGGCAGGTCCCTAATGTGACCCATACAAGATTCGACAACATAATCTTTACCCAAATATTTTCGTATCGTTTTTGCTTTTGTAGGAGACTCAACAATTACTAATTTTGACATGTGGCTCTTTCAGTAAAATTCGTTTAGATTTTAATTTTCAACATGAAACTAAGTCTAGTAATCTTCAAGATTATTTTTTGACTCAAGGTAGCAACCTTCTTTCTTATAAAATTAGTTTTTTAAATACTTCATATTTGATTTGCCCAGCAAAATTTAAGTTAGCTTCTTCATCCAACATTACTTTAGCAAGCTGAGATTTAAAACTCTTTAGGTCTTCAATTTTTTCTTCCAAGGAGTTTTGCATTATATATTTGTAAATGGTAACCTTTTGTGTTTGACCCAATCTATGAGCGCGATCACTGGCTTGATTTTCAACAGCAGGATTCCACCATGGATCAACATGAAACACAAAGCTTGCTTTCGTTAAATTTAACCCAACCCCACCAGTTTTTAATGTCATAATTAGGACTTGAGCTTTGGGTGATTCATTAAATTCTTTTAAAATTAAAATACGTTTTTCTTTAGAAGTAGCTCCGCAGATACTTAAGGACTTTACTTTATATTGCTCAAATAATTTTTCTAGACGGTCTTGAGTTTTTAAAAATTGAGTAAAAATTAAAACACTGTTGCCCACTTCTAAAATCTCAAGTGTCTGCTTAACAATTTCATCAAGTTTTGGAGGCGTTTTTGAATATTTAACATTTGGAATCATTTCTGGATCTGAACATACTTGTCTTAATCTTAATAAAGCAGTGAACATTGCCAATTGACTTGCCATCTCACCTTTTTTAGAAACCAAATTTAAGACCTGTTCATTTTGCGCAGTCGCTATTTTTTTGTAAATTTCTTGTTGGGATTTTTCAAACTGAATTTTTATTGTAGCTTCAGTTTTTTCAGGCAAGTCTAATAACACTTCTGTTTTGGTTCGACGAAGTAATAATGGACTTATCCTTTCCTTCAATAAAGAAAGTTTTGATTTATATTCCACGCTTTCTAAATCTAGAGTACTTACGTAGCGAGTTCTAAATTGAGTCAGGCCCCCTAGATATCCCGGCACACATAAATCTATCATTGAATATAAATTTAATAAATTATTTTCAATAGGAGTTCCCGTTAAACAAAACTTCCTTCTAGCTTTTAACTGACGAGCTGCTGTTGTTCTTTGAGTTGAGAGATTCTTTAAATTTTGAGCTTCATCAAATAGAATAATATTCCAATTATACTGAGATAATATTTCAATATTTTCACTAAACAATCCATAGGATAAAATATATACTTTTTGTTCTACCAAATAAGATTTAACTTTTGCAGGATGCTCAAAACTAATATCAAGTTGAGGAACCCACTTTTTAGATTCTGTAAGCCAATTATATGTTAAAGTTGTAGGGACAATAACAAGACACATACCAAGTTCATTTTCTAATCGTAAGCGATCTAAAAAAATCAAAGCTTGAAGTGTTTTGCCCAAACCCATGTCATCTGCCAAAATTCCACCTAAATTAATTTTATATAAATCATAAAACCATTGTGCACCAATACGCTGATAAGGTTTTATAAATGATTCAATCAACTCAGAATACTTAAAGTTTTGACTCTTCCCCAATAAAAGATGTTCAAAATATGATTCAATGGTCTCCCAAGTTTTAGAACCTTGAACATTAATTCCCTTTGCTTTCAAAATAAGTAAATCAAGAACCGCATGGCGCGGAAGATGATATATTTTATTTTCATTATTATTTAAATTTGGTTTTATTAAATCAGAAGTTTTTTTATTAATATTTTTTATTTTTTCCCAAAATAAATTAAGTAGCCTAGTAGAAGTTAAAGAACGAATCGGAACGTAATAGTAGCTTCCACGATAAAACATTATTCCAAGTGAATTTGAATTGGACTCAAATCCAATTTCATGGATATCAATTTTTTGTCCTTTCAGAAACACAACCGGATTTAACTCAAACCAATCTCGGTCATCTTTTAAATCTACCACTCTCATGGTCACATTAAATTCTTCGCTCGTTAAAAGTTCAACTTTTCTAGAATCAATTAAAATTTCAAACCGACATTGCTGACTTATTTTAAGAAATGAAAAAAGTGTTGCTGACTCTGCTCTACCCAAGGGGAAAATACTTTTCGCATGGTCAAACTCTACATCATAAGGAAGTGTTGAGATTTGTCTTGAGTCATGATTATTCTTTTTTGAATCTTTATCCAGTTTTAAACCTTTTAAAAAAACTTTACCTTTTGAAACATTAATTTCTCTCTCAATATAAGATCGAAGTACCTCAAGAGGAAGAATGTTAATTCGACGCATATCAAGCATTCCTTCCGCTACTAAAAAACCAACCGAACCTTTGGATAAATTAATAATTTCCACCAATGTATCAGATAAAATATGACGCAAATGAGTTGGAAATATATCTTCATCACGAAGGCCATCAAAATACTTCATCTCATTTTGCATTGCCTCTTCAGAATCTGAATCTTTAAACTGCTTTTTTAATTTATTTAAAAATTGCTCTCGTAAAATTGAAAATCCTAAAGAATAAAATTGCTTAATGACTTTTTTTAAAATTGCACCTTCTGATTCAATCAATTCACCATCTGATGATTTTTTATATAAACAAAAATTTATAAACTCGTAAATCACCATCAAGTAAAGGCCACGATGCTTAATAGCATCTGTTGCTAAATTATAGTATGTTTCTTTTTTATTAACTAATTTGTGAGCTGGCACCTGTAAGATTCCAGCAAATGAAGAACTAATTAAACTTTCAATTAACAATAGAAATTCATTTGTAAAATTAGTAATAACTAAGTTATGTTTTTTTATTTTTTGACAAATAGATATCCCAGAATTACTTAAATTTACCACTCCTTGAATTTCTTCATCAGACAGCTCTAGAACTTTAAAATTTTTGTGTAATAAAAATTTATTTACAAACTTTGAGCGAAATAACTCATAAATCACTTGAGGATTCTCAATAGTAAAGCGAAAACTTTTAAATGAGTATTTAAAATTATCATCTGTATGAATTATAAAATTTTTAAATTCTTCTTTGCTTTTTAAAATATCATCCGATTCATTTACAACATCAGGATAAAGATTACTGTAACACAAAATTTGCAATAGATTTTGTGTTTCAAATTTGGAAGTTTTCTTTTTTAAAGACAACTCTAAACATCCATTACTGTCTATTGAAATTTTGTCTTTTAAAAAATACTTACTTGTTGATTCAATTTTTTTTTGGTTTTTTTGAATTAAATTAGATTCACTGTTTATTTTTTTTTCTTCAAAATAAAATTCTATTAGCAAATTAAACGTACTTTTGTTATCAGATGAAGATGTACTTACTGAGTACTCTAAATTATCAAAAGTGGTCATTTTTAATTGTAACAATTGACAACTTAAAAACTTTTTATTCACTTCCATCTGATTAACTAATCGAATTGAAACATTATGTTTTATTGCCCAATCTACAATGGAAAGATATGCAGAGCTTAACTCTGACAATTGAGATTGATCCGTCAAGCCACAGATCTTTAAATTGTCATTTGCTATTGATGGGTAAAACTCATCAGCAATCAAGCCAACATAAGAATCTTGTTCTAATTGATAAGGATGGAGAATAACATTATTTTCCATACAATAGCATACAGAATTAACAATGCTTACGACACTAGAGCTATAATACTGCATTAAGTCTGGATTTAGAATTATTTTACTTAATGTCGAACCATACTTTGATTTAAGATAAAATTCATATACTTTTCTCTCATCACTACTATCAAAATACTTTCGCTCATTGTCTAACCAGATTACTTCAGATTTAAGTTCAAACTCACTGGCAGATCTAAAACCAAGATTTTCTAACTTTTCTCGATTTGGTATCAGTGACTCAAATAAAGTAAATGGATTAATCCAAATTTCCTTTACTTTATGCTTAAATTTTTTTTGAAAATCTAAATTATTATCACTACTCATGGGCAAATATTGTATGCCTTTTATAACAAATACAATACGTTCTGCATTGATTCGCCAATTTCTGTCTTATCAACTTATCTTTTTTATATTTATTTTCAAATTGAATGACTGTGGCTCAAAATCTAAACATATGTGTCCATATGTTAATAATAAAAAGCAATCGGAGATAGTCTCAAATAAACAGGAAAATAATATGAAGTTAAATGCACTCACTGTGAAAATTATTTATTTATTTTTACTTACTATTATAGTTGCACAAACTTCTTGTTCTAAACCTAAAACACGAAAAACACCTTCTATTACCCCAAAAAACAAAGCTGCATCTAACATTAATGATAATTTCGAAGTGATTGAAACAATTAAAAACCCAAAAGCATTAATTTCTTCAAAAAATTTTCATATCAAAATAAAAAAAACTGCACTTAATAAATTATTTTTACTTGCTCCAAGCCTAATTGATTTTCACTTGGCACCAAGAGTTACTCATCTCAAACCAAAAGTTATTTCATTTGGATTAGTAGGTGGCAAAATCGCCATGTTTGAAGCTGATTCTCAAATGATATATGATGATATTGCATCTAATAAACTCATTCAGACATTCAAGATTTTAAGAGAATCTGACAATGATGTTGAAGTTGAATTTGAAATGGGATTTTCAAACATTAATAACAACGATAACCTTGGGATTGCAGAACTCCCCTCTCAGCAAAGTAAGAGTGAAGTGGTCTTCATTCCAACTCAATCATATATTCAATCAGCAAATATTGATAAAAATAATGGATTAATTATAGTTCAGAACTCAAGAGTAAAATCCGCATCTAAAACTGGCTCACAAGAAGAAGAAAATTATATTATTCAAACAAGAATTACCCCCTATATTTTTAACGAAAAATTCATTATCAAAACAACAAGTGCCAATGACATGAAACATGTGGGTTTTTTTGTAACAGAAGCGAAACAAAAGATAGTAGGAACTGATCTTCTTCTTGCTTCTCACTGGGATATCTCATCAGACAATCCAATTACGTATGTTATCACTAAAAATACTCCAGTAGAATTTATTGAAGCAATTAAAGAAGGAATATTGTATTGGAATCAAGCCTTAGGAAAAAATTTAATTAAAGTTGAACTCAATGGTGATCCTCAAGAAATTGGGTCATATCGACGAAACATTGTTCATTGGGCGCCTTGGGCAACTGCGGGTTTTGCAGTTGCTTCTGCCCAATCAGATCCATTTACTGGAGAATTACTCACGACCAATGTTTATCTCACAAGCTTTTTCCCATTATACTATTCAGATAAATTTATTAGAGACTCTAGATTTACAAATAACTATAAAACACTTTATACAAACACTATTGTTCCTACTGGTTTTGAATTTGGATTTGGTTGTTTGGATTTTAATGAAATCAATCAAAATCTTGATACTTTAAAACAAAGTTCAAATCCTCTTTCACCTGAGATGGTAGCTAAAATTCAAAAAGATATTTTAAGATATGTTGTCGCTCATGAAGTTGGTCATACAATGGGGCTTCGACATAATTTTGCAGGATCACTTGAAACTCAATTTACAAATCTCAAAGAACGTGAAGTAGAATTCGAAAATTATTCGACAAGTTTAGATCATAAAGGATCTAAAACTACTTCTTCAGTGATGGATTATCTAGACTCTAAAGACGTTTTATTGACTGGCGCTTTTATAAAGTCAAATATTTTACCCTATGATGAAAACGCAATTGCATGGGGATACTCTCTCAAGAAAATTAACTTAGAAAATATTCCGAAATTTTGTTCTGATATAGAATACATTTATGGAAACTTACTTGACTGTGCTCCACGTGACAGTGGCCAAAATCCTATATCTTCAATTGTTGAATCTCAAAATATTTTTCATAAACAATTTTTATTTAAAATTTATGAGAACCTAATTTCAAATTATTATCCCAATTCACCTAATTCAATAATTAAACATATTCAATCAATCACTCCCCCCGACAAATTAGCACAAATTACCTCCAAAGAACTTGAAAAAGTTAGGAGATTTTATTCTAGTAAAGCTGAAATATTAAAATTAAACCGATCATTCGGATCAACAGATTTATGGCAAAACAAAGTTTTAATTTCTACTGAACTTGCTAGTTTGCAACAAAACGAATTAAATAAATTTGGTGGTAATTTTATTGGTATTTTAAAAAATTTATTTAATCTAAATGATGATTTACAATTAAACTTAGATCCCTTTTCAACTGATTTCAACAGATTTATCCACAGTAATAAATTTGGACTCAATAATTTAACTACAGAAAATAATTCGAGTTATGAATTAACAGAAAGTGAGAAAACTCAAGTTAAAAATTTTATGACAGAATATTCGAAAAAATATTTTGAAAGTTACTTTACTCAAGCAATATTAGTATTAAGTGGAACATTTCCTAATTTAAATTATAATTATAACCCGGATCTAAATCTAAGTAGTTGGGAAGTTGAACTAAAAAAGTTTATTCTAAAAACCGCACTCACTGATTTTTATCCAGAAAGTATTAGATCATCTATTTTAAATTTAACTAATGAAACAATTTTTGGCGCAAGAATAGGTTGGATGGAAGACACAAAAATACAAATTGCAAATGAGCTTAGATCTAAAATTGAAAAGATTTTAAATACAGAACAATTAATTATAGAAAGCAATAATATAGAGCTATTCTCCTTAAATGATATTTATTTAAAAATTCGAAAAATAAAAAATAAAGCTAATCAGAATAAAGCAATCAATGAATTCAACATTCTCGTAAAAATAAGTGAAATTGCTGATCAGTTAAATACCTATAGATGAGAGAAACTTCAACTATGAAAAATTATATTCAAATTTCATCGATTTATTTCTTAATTCATCTAATGATCTTTTTTCCTTTAATATCAAATTGTGAAGACATAAAAATTCCCTCCCCAGAAATACAGCAAAAAATAATTTTAAAATTATCAGAGGAAATGATTCGTCTTGATGGAGAAGGACTTCTAGCTAGACAAGGTCGCGTTGAACAATTTCAAGAAACAGTAAATAAAATTGCATTAAAAACTCTGACAAATAAAACAGTTATTGATTTTTATAACTCATTCTCTCAGCTTAATGGAACATATACAAATTTACACTCCCATGTCAGTTTCAATTCTCAAATAGATTCATCTATAAAGTTACCTTTCAATTCGAATCAAAATATTTGGATTATTGCTGAAGCTGACGGAACATCAAAATCTAAAGTTTTAATTGATTATATTTTTGATCCCGAAACCGAAAAGCAAGTTTCTGAGGGAGACGAAATAGTTGCCATAAATAAAAGACCCATAAAAGATTGGTTGGATGAAAATTTTCTTTTTTGTAAGTATCCACTCAAGACTCAATGTGATCGGCAATTTGAACAGAATTTACTCTCTTATGTTTTATCCTGGAAGGGAGAACCCCTATATTATCACGTTAAACATTTAAACAATATTGTTATAGTTAAAATTAATTTTAAAAATTCAGAAAACAATAATTCAAGTTTTGATAAAAAAAAATGCGATTACAACTATGCTAAAAGATACCCTGGAATGAAGCTTGTTCACAGTGGAATATTTGCTTGCATATTTGAAGACGAGAATAGTCCCGACATAGCACTCTTGCGTATTTCTAGTTTTCAATACAATCACAAGCGAATACCTATAGAAGTAAGTAAAGAAAAAAACATCTATTCATTATATGATGAAGTAAACGCGCTTTTTCCTTTTTGGCAAAAAAATTCTTCGCGCTATAAAAAACTGATTATTGATGTGATTAACAACCATGGAGGAAACGAGCCCATTCCTTATTATCAGATTTTATTTCAACATCCTTTTCAAGAACAATATGTTCGATTCAAAAAAATAACTGAACTTGAAGATCCTGCTCTACGCGCTCAAATATTTTGGCAAACTGATGAAATAGAACTCTGGTTTAATAAATTATTAACATCAGGAATCTGGTCAAAATTACAATTTGGAGATTTAACGTCACCGGTCCCAATGTTTTGTGTGCCCAATAATTTACCCTGTGATAATTTTAAATTTACACCTTGGGATCACAGTTTTAAAGGGGATGTTTTTGTAATGTTAAATGAAGAATGTATTTCTTCCTGTGATGGATTTGTATGGGCTATTCATAAATACTTAAACGCTAAGCTTTACGGATTTTATCAGGCAGCTGATAGTGCATTTTCTCGTCTTAGAATAAATGTCATTTGGGATCCAAAAAACCAAAATGAATTCAAAACCCAGGTAAGTTCTTTTCAAGCAGAGTTTCCAGAAAACTTTCTACTAGGACAAATTGTTGCAAACAGTGTTGCCACTGATGAAAACGGAGAGGTTTTAGCGGGACGCCCTCTACCTCTTTACAAACTAGTACCTTATAAGCAAAGTCAATTTTATCCAACTATGGTTTATAAAACTATTATGAATGACCTACTTAACAATTCCTTTATAAATATAGGCGATTCCAAAAGATAAAGCTTTAAACTCTACTTTAGAAAATTGATTTGTTTGTTTCATCAATTCCAAAAAGTTTTCTCGACATGGAAATTGCGAAGATGATGTTTGCAAATATTCATAAGCCTGTTTTTGGCCTGTAATTAACCCACCAATTTTCGGTAAGACTTTGGTACTATAAAAGTTGTAAAGTGAATTTAATAATGGTACTCGCATTTGTCCAAACTCTAACACCATAACACAACCCCCAGACTTCACAACACGAGCCATTTCAGATAATCCCTTTGCTGGATCAGCAACGTTTCGAATTCCAAAAGAGATACTTGAAATATCAAAACTATTATCTGCAAAAGGGAGCTTTAATACATCTGCAATCTGAAATTGAATTTCAAGATTTTGATTTTTAGCTTTTTCAGGAGCATAGGATAACATTTCAGGACAAAAATCAGTTCCAACCACTTTTCCGTCAACACCTACTTCTTTTTTAAATGCAATTGCAAGATCACCAGTTCCTGTTGCGCAATCAAGTACATTTTGTCCTTTTTGCGGTTTAGCCCAAGCAACTAAATCATCTCTCCATAAATGATGAATTCCTATAGATAGCACAGAATTTGCTTTGTCATAATTTTTTGCCACAGTAGAAAACATTGATCGAATAGTTTCAGGATTTTTACCAGCATTTGGATTTGCAAACGAACTTGCTTGATTAAAATTATTTTTATTGCTGTTGTTGTTGCTATTCTTAATAAGATTTTTATCTAATTCGGTTTGCATACTGTTAACTCTCTATTCATTACTTTTAAAATACCATTTATATTCAACATTAATTTTTCAAAATCATCAAAAGTCAAAGCTTGCATTCCATCAGAAAGCGCTTCTTTAGGATTAGGATGAACTTCAACTATTATTCCATCTGCACCTGCTGCTGCTGATGCCAAAGCAAGAGGTGAAACCAAATGTCGAACTCCAACAGCATGAGAAGGATCTACTATAACAGGAAAATTTGTATTTTCTTTTAAATAAACAACAGCATTCAAATCAAGAGTATTGCGCGTTGATGTTTCAAAAGTTCTGATCCCTCGCTCACATAAAATTACATTTTCATTACCACCACGAATAATATAATCCGCAGCTTTTATCCACTCATCTACTAATGCAGCAAATCCACGTTTTAATAAAATTGGTTTTTTTGTTTTTCCCAACTCTTTTAAAAGTTCATAATTGTGCATATTTCGAGAACCCACTTGAATCATGTCAATTACGTCTTCAACCCATTCAATTTGTCGAACATCAGTTACTTCAGAACATAAAGTCAACCCAAGTTCAGTTTTAATTTTTTTAATCATTTCGAATGATTCTACACCTAATCCTTGAAACGAATCCGCATGAGTTCGAAGTTTCCAGATTCCACCACGTAAAATAGCTGCACCATGATTTTTAACAAACTGTGATGTGTTTAAAAATTGATTTTGATTTTCAATGGAGCAAGGACCAGCAATGACAATAAACTCACCATTTCCAATCATGTTCTTGCCATATTGCACAGGCTTACCTTTTTTAATAGTTTGATTAATCGGTTGGCTATTATTGCTTGTTATATCTAATTGCATTCAAGAAACCTCAAATAATAAATTTGTCATATCATTAATAATACAGTACCTCTATAATCAACAAGTATATTTTTTTCATAATATGGGGATGTTAAAGATAGCTACCAACAAACAAGAAAATCAATAAAATGGTGAACATTAATTTAGCAACTTATACAGATCCAAATTCTCTAATAGAAACTCAGGATTTATTATCCAGGTACTTTAATTTTTTCTTTGATGATGGATGCGTGGTTCAAACTGAGTTTGATTCCTTTTTATTATTATCAAATCCCACTCAATTAGACTTTTCATTTTTAAAAGAATTTAAATCTGCAAAACTCTCTATTTCTAGTTCATCAAAATGTTTTTTAAGTCCCTTTTATCGCGAGTATGATTTACAATTTTGTCAGTATTCACATGGTTTAACGATCAATCGAGCAGATCTTACTAACTTACTTAAGGGCTTTATTAATCATGCGCAAAAAACTTTGCCCAATATACAAGATAATACATTAAATACAAATCAATCAATTACATGGACACAACCTGGATTTATTGAGTTTGAGAAAAGTTTTACACAGATCAAATCCTGGTTCGCACAATATGGAACTCAGAAAGCTGTTCCAACAATTTATGAATACTCAACATGGATACCAAATTCTTATTTTACAAGGGCTCAGCTGCTATTAAACTCAATTGAAAATAGTGCTCAGCATCAAAAGGTGTATGGCGTTTTTCACGAAGGAAGATTAAACACTACTAATCACCCTAAATTTGGAATGATTGGATCTACTCCAGAAATTTTATTTGAATTGAAAAATGGAAATCTCAAAACAGTGGCCATAGCTGGTACTTTAAAAAAATCTCCAACAACTCAAAAAGATGACTTACTTAAAAGTCAAAAAGATCTTCATGAACATCATTGTGTGGTTCAGTTTATAACAAATAAATTAAGCCGCTTTGGGGCCGTATCAACTAAGGGGCCTTATGTTGTTGAATTACCCACTTTATACCATTTAAAAACCGATATCAATATTGATCATGTAGATATTGAACCCCTTAATTTAATTAATTTATTACACCCAACTCCAGCACTTGGAATGCTTTCTTCATTTCAAAATTGGACAGATTTGTCACGATTGCCTTTTCAAAAAGACAGGCAATATTACGGTACGCCATTAACAATTCAAATTGATGAAAATCATTTTTTATCTTTAGTTTGCATTCGCAACTTAGAGTGGAATAAAACTGGTTCATATATTTCATCTGGTTGCGGAATAGTTTGGGAAAGTCAGCTTATTGCTGAGTGGGATGAATTAGAATTAAAGCGTGAATCAGTCAAAAAGATGTTAGGTTTTTATAATTCAACTGAACAAAATATTTCTTCAAATACAAACCCAAAGTTCAATGAGAATGGAATTGAATTAAATTTATGAGTAATCTTCGACTTGCTAGTCTAGTTCTAGAGCATTTAAACAACTCATATGTAGAAGATATAATTCTGTGTGCAGGAGCAAGAAATAGTCCATTTTTATATTTACTAGATCCATCTCAATCTTCAAATTCGCTTCACCAACATCCCTTTAAAATATATAATCACTTTGAAGAAAGAAGCGCCTGTTTTTTTGCATTGGGAAATTCAATGCAAAAAGCGAGGCCAACTGCTATTATTACAACTTCTGGAACTGCTGCCGCTGAACTTCTTCCTGCGTGTATTGAAGCATATTACTCTTCAATTCCATTAATCTTAATTACAGCTGATCGCCCTACAAATTATAGAGGTACTGGCGCACCCCAAAGTATTGAACAACTTGGTATTTTTTCTAGCTACGCAAACTCATTTGATCTATCAAATGAAAGAGATTTAATAAATTTCATATCTCATTTTAAGTCAGACAACACATTTGATTTTAGCAAACCGCTACACCTCAATATTTGCTTTGAAGAACCACTAATTGACGATCCTAATTTTAATTTAAATATTGAAAAAATCCAGATTAAAAATAGTTTAGATAAACCCAAACAAGTTGTACAAAAAATAAATTTAAATCATTCTGAAGAGTCATCAGATGAATTAGGAGCTATTTCTAATTTTTGCCAAAATACAAAATCTCCATTAGTATTGGTGAGTGGTTTATTTGATAATGAACAACAAATTGTTTATAATTTTTTAAAATCTTACCCTGGGCCATGTTTTGTCGAAGCCACTTCGGGCTTAAAGTTTGCGACAGATAACCAATTACAATGTAGTGAAGTTTTTTTAAAAAAATGTTTTGATAAGAAATTATTTGATGGTTTGATTAGAATCGGCGGGGTTCCAACTTCAAGAATATGGCGTGATTTAGAAATAACTCTTAAGGATATTCCAGTTCTATCTTTTTCACAACGAAAGTGGACAGGCCTTGCACGCAAAAGTGCAATTGTTCAAAATTTAGAATCCATCACCAACAATACTATCTCTGATTGTCATTGGGATTGGTCTTCGGAAATTTTTTCAATGGATAAATATTTCCGTTCACTACAAGATAAGATCATAATAGCACACCCAAATTCTGAACAAGGATTAATTCATGGATTAAGTAAATTGGTGAAGACACACCCTTTATATTTAGGGAATAGTTTACCTATTCGCGAATGGGATTCATTTTCTACAACTTCACCTACTACGCCTTCAACCAAGACTGAAGCTCCAAGCCGTCAATCATTTCAAAAAATTATTGCAAACCGTGGAGCAAACGGTATTGATGGCCAACTCTCAACCTATTTTGGATGGGCCAAAAGTTTTGGACAAAGTTATGCACTTTTTGGCGACTTAACAACATTGTATGATTTAACTGCGCCATGGATAATTAATCAAACACCAACATCAACTAACTTTAATATTTGTATCATGAATAATCATGGCGGAATGATTTTTGATAAAATGTTTAAAAAAGAAATTTTTTTAAATCGGCATAAGTTAGACTTTAAAAACTGGTCTCAGATGTGGAATCTAAATTACTTAATTATTAATGAATTTAATTCCGAAACTTTTAACTCCATTTCATCACTTGCGCTAAATAAATATTCTGAGCAATCAAAATCATATGTTTTAGAATTAATTCCATATACACATTCTACAGATTTAGTTCACGCTGAATTAGAGTTACTATGGAAAAACAAGTTTTAATATTTGCTGTCCACGGCTTTTTAGGTGTTCCAAATGATTTTAATTTTTTAACAGAAAATTTAAATCCTAAAATTTATAAATGTGAACTTGTAAATTTATTTCAAAACAAGACTACTAATCTAAGTTACGTTACACATTATAGAAATACTGTAAGTCGTAACGAAAATTTAAGTAATAGTAAAATAAATAATTTTATCACAGAAAACTTAAGCGAAAATTTTACTTCAATAAATAGTTTTGATGAATGGACTAAAAAAATTAAAAATAAATTACTTACTTATCGAGCACAAAACTTTAAAATTATTTTGTGCGGTTATTCACTCGGTGGTCGCCTACTTCTTGATATAGTTTTTAATCATACAGATTTATGGGACCATGCTCATATTATATCTTCAAATATTGGCTTACAAAATAACGACGAAAAATTGCAACGACTACAATCTGATTCGATTTGGAAAACCAAATTTATAAGTTGTAATTCACCTTCAGATTGGGAACATCTTTTAAAAGATTGGAATAATCAAGATGTTCTAAAAGATGACTTTGAACCTGTTCGGCACGAAAATAGTTATCAAAAAAATTTACTTGGACTAGCTTTTGATAATTGGTCACTAGGTAAACAAAACGATTACTGGAACTTAATCGGAAGTTTTCAAAAAACAGTCCACCTATGGAGTGGCACTAATGATCTAAAATTTAATTTATTAAACAAAAAAATCAGCGAGATAAATCCTAAATTTAATCATCATTCAATACCCAACTTAAAACACAGATTAATTTTTAACAAAGATTTCCAGAATTTGTTAATAGAGCAAATCTACAAAGAATTTTAAAGCTTAAATTTTTTGTAGGACTCAGGTACTTTTAACGTAAAGGTATTTTCTTTTACATCATTTTTTACAGATTCATTAACAAATTGAATTTGTACTTCATAATCATCACCCTTAATATTGACTAATTTTGCCTTACCTTCAGAGCGGTCCCACGAGATTTTTTCATTTACTGCACTTTCACAACTACTTATTAATCCATTATCTGCTGAACATTTCCAATCAGGATACGATAAATCAAATAGTGCTGCTTGAATTAGTCGTGGATCTAATTTGACATTTAAAACTGGCTGTAAAGACTTTTGCGAAATAGGACCAGAAAAATATCTTTTGCTTCTTGGTAAGATGTATTGAATTTCATTTTCTTGAATTACTACAGAGGCCATGTGTAGCCCAACACTCGTTGATATTTCAGCTCGAATTGGAAAAGTTTTTGCACCGACAAGATCTAGAGTAATGATGCTGGCCTCACCAGTAACAGTATTTTTAACTAATGATTTTAACTCCCATTGGGTGTATAAAGTAGAACCATTTTTTGATGCTGAAGTAGGGACAACAGTATTTTGCTTTTTTTGCAAAGACTCACACCCCATAAACAAACTAAAACTTGTTACAAATAAAATTAACTTTATTGATAATTGAATTAATTCTTTTTTAATTAAAAAGTAGTGTTTCATATCTAAATGCCTTTTGTTAATTCGTATTATAAAAGCACTTACAATATAATTAAATAGGTATTCAGACAAGTGAAACTATTCTTAAAACTACTTTTCAGTATGAAGAGAGGCAGGTAAGCGAATTTCAATTTTTTGATCTTCAATAGATGTGACTTTTAATTTTATTTTTGATTTTTTCTCTGAATTTGTTTCAAGCTCGGCTGCTTTTTCATACATTGTTTTAGCTTTTTGGAACATTTGTGTTTTAAGATAAGCATCACCCAAATGCTCTGCAATTACACTCTCTTTGGGTTGATTATTTTGCGCTGCCTCTAACCATACAACAGATTCTTTTACTTTACCTTGTTTAAACAAAACCCAACCTAATGTATCTAGAATAAAGCCATCTTCTGGATGTATTTCCTGAGCACGCCTAGCAAGCGCTTCAGCCTCAGACAAATCACTTCCTGAGTCTGCAAGTGTATATGCTAAATAATTTAAAGCTTGAACGTGTTTGGGATCCACTTGCAAAATTTTTCTCATTGTAGCAACCACAACATCTTTTTTGCCAAGATGGTCACAGACGCTGCCATAATAAAACATCAATTGAATATTATCTTTAAATCGCGCCATTCCTTCTTCTAAAACAGCAAAGGCTTCTTCATACGATCCATGTTCGTCAAGAAGTGCAGCATAAATAGCATAGATTTGAACAAAATCTTTTTTCTTTTTTAAACCGTCTTTTAAAATATCTAATGCTTTCTTAAATTTGTTAGTTTCTTTATACAGATAAGCAGTATGCACGATGCTCTCACCAAAGAATGAGCTCACTTCAGGAATTTTTTCAAACTCTTCTATAGCTTCATCATATAGTTTTTCTTCTTCATAAATGGCAGCTAAATAAAACCGTGCTTTATCTGATTCTGGCGCTAACATTAAAGTCTCTTTTAGTTTTACTTTGGCAAGGTCATATTTTTTTTGTTCAATATAAATTAATGCAATTCTTAATTTTACTGATAAGAAATCTTCTCCAGATTCTTCAAGTAATTTCAGTTGCACTAATGCAGAATCATAGTCTTGTTCGTTTATATAATATTGAGCCAGGGCGCCAGCAAGCTTAGAGTGGGGTCCATTTTCTTTTTGAAACTGTTTATATAAAGCGATAGCCTCTTTCCATTTCTTCTGATTCTCGTAAATTAACCCCAGCGCGACTACTGAGTCTACAAACTCTGGCTTTTTAGCATAAGATTTTTTAAATTCAGTCTCCGCTTGGCGATACTGTTTTGTTTCTAAATACACACGACCCAAATAATATAATGCTAAGTATTGATTAGGTACATTTTCATCAAGTGCTATTTTATTAAATGTCGCAATTGCTTTTTTATAATCTTTCATTTCTGCATAAACAGCACCTAAGTACATTGGTGCCTCAAAGTTATCATGATCTAAATTTAATACTTTTTCATATTCACGAATAGCAGCATCATATGTATTTAAGGAAGAATAGAGCCCCCCAAGTAATAAATGCGCATCTACATTTTTATCATCTATTTTTATAGAGGCTTCAGTATTTTCTATAGCTTCAGTAACCATACCAATTCGTAAATATTCCGTCGCAAGTCTTAAAAATACAGTCGAAGATTGAGAGTCATAAATTATTACATTTTTAAAGGCTTCAATAGCTTTTTTGGAATCTCCTTCTAAACTGTAATTTTCACCAAGTGTAAAATAATAATCAGCTTGAGTTCTCATATAAAGTGGGTCAATTGACTGTGAAATACCTTCTTCGCCAGAAGGAACTAATTTAGGTATCATTGATATTGGGGGAGTATTTTGATCATTAAGGGCAGACTCATGAAAGTAACCACCATCACGGTTGTCAGCGTTTTGCATGGAACTGCATGCTGCTAAAAAAATCACTCCAAAAAATAATGATATCTTTAAATTCATGTCCTTTTGATCGGCGAAGCGCTTTAGAACCTGAAGTCATATTTTTTAATATTTATTTATTTTTAACATTTTTATTTGAGCTTTAAAATAATAAGAATAAAAGTTAACGATTTTGTATATTTTTTTTACATTGAAAGCACAAACTTTAGTTTGGATTTTAATAATTCAGGGCGATTGAAAATCGCCCCAAACAAACAGGAGAATAATTGTTAATGAATAATTAAAACCTCACCTATATCGTCACTTCCAAATTGAGGTAAAGTGTTGGAAGAATCATTTAGTTTATTTATTCCTGAAGACCAAACTAAAATCTTGGTATGGTTATTTTCATTTCTTAATAAATAATGGAAAGGCATTGACCATTCATCTTCACCAATCTCACCAATATTTTTGAATGGTGAATAATTAGGGCTTGTACTTAGAGTTTCAGCTTCTACAGAAGCCAAACCTCTCTTAGGTGATCCCGCAATTGGTACTGATTTTTCCATTTTACTGTCATTATTTTTTTTACTTTGATCAATATTCAATTGAATTTGCCAAAGTTGATAAGCTAATATTAGAGCTTGCTTTTTTGTGGCATTTGTTTCATCTATATAAACAACCTTTTGCACAAACAATACGCTAAAAAGCACTAGAACAAATATACCAACTAGAGATACAATAACATCCATAGATTTTTTTTCAAAAGCAGAATTTTGTTTTGCATGATTCATCAAGCCTCCAAAAAACTAGACTTTGGTCTTTCAGATAATGGATCGGCAGAAAAAAAATAAACTTTAGCCTTTCATCTAGTTACTTCATACTTTTTTTAAAAAATATAAAATGGCTATTAAAATGCTTTATTTTCAACTTATAAATTTATTAACTATTTAATATTATTATGTTATTATAAATTTTGTTAATTAAAAAATATTGGCAATGTTTTAATCAATTTATTTCTTTATAGTTATGTTACAGTTTGAAACATAAGTTCTTTATAATTGAATAGTTCCAACATAATTAAATCTGGATTGAAATACTCTATTGTCTAAAACAGAATCAAATCACGAATAATTCACGAATAATTATTATGAAAATACAAACTTTAGTTTGGATTTTCATAACACGGGGTGATTCAAAATCAACCCAAACAAACAAGAAAATAACTGCTTATGAATATGTCTGATACAATTGCGGAGCACTCAGACTTAATCATGAGCAGTTATTTAAGAATTTTTCAATCTTGGTGATTTATATTTTTTGCGAAGCAATATTTTAAAGCCCACACGCTCCTTGACAACATGTGGCGGCGCGAGTAGGTTGCATCGAAATATTGGCGATGGTTTTAAAATATAGGAGGCCACTTTGATCAATCAAATGGATGCAGGAACCTTAGGTATGGTAATCAATAAAACCAACTCAAAAGTTAAGATAATCAAGAGATATCAAAACAGAAAGCTCTATGATACTCAACAAAGTTGTTATGTAACATTAGATGATATTGCTAAAATGATCAGAACTAATGAGGAAGTGATGGTTATTGACAATAAATCAAAAAATGACATCACAGCTGCGACGCTTACGCAAATTATATTTGAAGCTGAAAAAAAAGCTTCTCAATATGCTCCTCTTTTTACTTTAAGAGAAATTATCCAAAGCGGTAATGGAAGCATATCAAACTTTTTAGCAAAACTTGGGGCATTTCCTCAAGACTACATGACTAAACAAGCTCAACAACAAGTTGCAATTATTGAAAGTCGTGCCGCTGCTAATGAAGAACTTAAACAAAATCTTGAGCAAAGAGTTGCATCAGCAGCATCTAGAGTTGCTGCGGACTCAGCTACAAAAGCTAACCCAGAGAAAGTAACAGCCGTACTTCCAATGGGGGCTTCAAACGAAGAATCCCTTCATCTACCAACTTCAAGTATTTCTTTAAACACAACACTTCCTATTTCATCAAATTTTGGTGGGTTAAATAATTCTGCAAATTCAGTTGCAACGCCTACGCAAGAACAAGCTATTCCTGCAACAGCTACATCTGAAAGTGGATCTGGTAACTAATTTCTATTAATTGGTTTATATTATAAAAGCGATAACAAAACAAAAACCCTCAATACAAAACTATTGAGGGTTTTTGTTTTAAACTAGATATAATCGCGAAACGATCAGACTTAATCTTATGCTGTTATTTTAGTGCGCGAAAAAATTGAAATGATTTTTTTCCAGACTTAATTTCAACTTCGGAGTTAAAGTACTCCCCAGTTGTTTGCTGTACATAATCCAATCCAGATAAATTTAAATTATATGTTCCGGCATCAAGCGGTATTCTTATAATATGAAATTCACCCGGCAAAGTCGACCACTGTCGAAGATCAGCTCTGTCTGATGCATGAAGTGCTATGTTGGCTATAAAGCCAAGTAATTCATTTTTTTGCCTAATCTGGTCAGAAACAATTTCTTTAGTCACTGCTCCTGCAAATCTTCTAGCTACAAGTGTGGCGTATTGATCTTCTAAGCTTTGAACTGCCATTTGTTCAACACTAAAAATGGCTCTACTGTTCTCATAATTTTGGTTTTGATAAAAATTACTCCCCAAAGAGGTAGCGCCTTGTTTAGTTATTTTATAACTTAGTCCCTGAGTAACCACGGATATGGGGTACATTTGCGGATATCTATAACTTTCACGACGGAAGTTTTTTTGTGGAACCCAACCTGATTCATAAATAATTATAAGCTCACCTTTATTTTTATTTGCGAGTTCAATTTCTTGCATTTCTTTATCATTAAAATATGTAATTTCTTTTTTTAATTTTTGAAATTGATCAGTTCTTTTCGATTTAAAAGCTGCACGCATTAAGTTTTCTTGTAATTGTCTATTATAGGGAGAAAGTTTATAAGCGGCCTCATATGAAATGAAAGCATCATCCCATTTCTGGTTTGATTCCCAAATTATTCCTGATAAATAAAGTGCAAAAGCATTGTCTGTAAACTTTCGATTTGCTTCTATTCGAAATCGATTTAACTTCTCATTAAGTCTTCTTACTTCAACCAATGCAGAATCTAAATCATTGAGCGCTAAGAAGTTAACGGCAGTCATTGCATTAATTAAAATAACTTCAAAATCATCACCTTTATATTGGACCATCTCTTCATTTAAAACTATTGCGCCAGTTTCCCGAGATAATGATGTATAGTCTTTAATATCAGAAAGTTTATCCGCTTGAATAAAATATTTATTACTTTCTTTAAAGTTCCCCGACATTTGCAAAGTTGTTGCATAATCAAGTAAATAGACTAGTTGATCATCGCTCGACTGAAGAGCCAGAGGTTCAAGCTCCTTTAGAGCTTGAACCCAGTTTTTATCTACAATAAATCTTTTTGCTTTTTCTACTTTGCCTTGATAAGTCGCGCATGAATTTAACATTAAGATAAAAAAAACCAGTAGAATATTAAATTTATTTTTAATAAAATTACTGGTAGAATAAAACATTATAATCCTAAAGTTTTCTTTTTATAAACTTTTCTAATTTGTTTATTATCTGACCATTCAATTATACTTGACTTAAGATTTGTTAAATTAAGTGTGATCTTATAATAAACTGTTTTATCCTTACCTACTTCTTGAACAATTGAATCTAATCTGCCATTCACGATAAAATCAGCACCAACTTGCTCACCAGGTCCTTTTTTACTTTCACCAGATACTCGACCGCTATTTTGATAATTGTATTCTTCGTCTATATCTGTTCTCGCCTCTTTATCAATAAAACGTAACTTTCCAGATTTCATTAATTCTACTCGAACCATGTCCATTACTGACTGTGTATCAATATGTTCAGAAGTTTTATTCTGTAAGGTCGTAATCACAACTGTAGGTGGGATTTTTGCAGTACTAAGTGTTGGATGCGCCATCATACTTGCAACTAACGCTTTAACAGTTTCCTGCATATCTGTTTCAGACCATTGATCATTTAAAAGGTTTTGATCATTTACGTTATCGTCATATTGTCCTTTAACAAAAGCCTTTGGACCACAAGCAATTTGAGTTAATATCGCAGTAAATAATACTAACGATGACAATAGTGAAATTAATATTTTATTCATAGTTTCTCCTTAACTTTGATTTTAATAGCATACACTTCAAATTAATTTTTAATAAACAAAAATTTCATGGCATATTCCATCATAACCAATAAATACTAAATTCCATTAATGAAATAATAATTGTTAATTTTAAGTCTGATAATATCGCGCTAGCCGAACAGACTTATTCATAAGCAGTTATTATGAAATACAAACTTTAGTTTGGATTTTCATAATACGGGGTGATTGAAAATCACCCCAACAAACAGGAAAATAACTGCTTATGATTATGTCTGATATAATCAGCGCAAGCTGATCAGACTTAATCATGAGCAGTTATTATGAAAATACAAACTTTAGTTTGGGTTGATTTTTAAACTCACTTAAAGTTCTTTCTTCGGATTTGATTCGATTTTTGAAACTCAAAACAATTTTTAAAGCATTATGATAAAGTCTGCAAATTGCTCAATTTTACCCGCATGATTATAAAAAGCCATCAGGTTGCATACGAAATACTAAAAAAGAAAATAGAATTTGAAGTTGAAGAATTTTGGTGCTTAGCGCTAACATCTGACCTTAAGTTAATAGAAGCAAAAATGATTGCCAAGGGAACAGTTGATTATTGCATTGTTCACCCACGGGATATTTTTAGATTCGCTTACAAAAAAAATGCATCAAAAATAATAATTGCACATAACCATCCGAGTTTAAGTCTAACCCCATCCCAAGAAGACCTAATCATAACAAGGGAGTTAATTGAAGCCAGTAAGATACTAAAAGTTCCTATTTTGGACCACCTTATATTAACAAAAAAAAAATACTTTAGCATGGCCGAAAATAAAACTTGTAGCTTCAATTTATCAAATTAGTGGTTATTGAAAATCGCCCCTTATTAGCAGGGATATATCTACTTATAAATATGTCTGTTATCATCGCGAAAGCGATCAGACATAAACATGTGCAATTATTTATTGTTTAACCCCTGACCAGCTTTTGATGAATCTTCTGTACCGATATCAAAAATTGAAGGTTTTTTAATATCTGATTTTTCAATTTTATGAACTGAAGTAATTTTAAAATCATCATCTAAAGTTACGATAAATCCTTTTTCTTTTGCTTTTGCGATATACCGTTTTGCATAGTTAGATCTATATGTTTTGTCTCTTTTAATTTTTTCTTCATCAAGCTTTAACTCAGTCATTATTTGGTTGTGTAATGTTGGGGCTGTTTTATAAGACTCTGGGGCTTCTTTACTTAAATCTTTATTTAAATGTGCCAAGTCATCACCTTCATAGTAAATTGTAGGTTGCTCCTCAAATGGTATTTCTTCTTGAGCTTGTTCAAGAGTTGGGGCCAAAACTTCGTTGGTGTGTTTAACATTTTTTTTTGAAATTTCTATATTATCGTAGGTTGATTGCAAATGCTCATTTAATATTGTATTTGCATTGTGAGGTTCTTGATTTGTATCCAAAACTGCGCTTTGATCTTTTTGGTTTGAATTAAATAATGGGATAACAAATATTCCAATTCCAATAAGTAAAAAAATGAGGGCTAAAAATTCTTTAGGACCCTTTTTTTTATCTTTATTTTCTTCTTTAGCCTTAGAATTATTCATATTATTTATTTACGTTATCTTTCTATAATTGGTTGCTGAAAAGTACTTGGCCAATTTTCCTCATTTAACAATTCAAATTGTTGTGATGCTATATTAAATTTAAAAATTTGCAAATGTGCAACAAAATCATCATCAAAAGTGGGGGCAAGTATTTCTAATTGTGGATCATAATCTAAGTTTGTAATTACTAAATTAGTAGCTTCACCAGCAAAGGTAAAAAATCCATCAAAGGTCCCTTGGAGGGTGAATTTTTGTAATAACTTAAGACTACTTTCTGATTTTAAAAAAACTTCTAACTGTATCATATTCTTGTGTTTTACTTTTAAAATAAGGTACTCTTGTTCATCGGCATTTATATTAGATGAGGCTTTGGCTAAAACCTTTCTCTGTTCGGTTAAAAACTTCTTACGTATTGCATCTCTAAATTGAGGTATTGCAACCGCAGCCGTTAATCCGATACAAAAAACTAAAAGCGATATAGAAAATTTCTTTAAAACCATATTGTTTGATTATGACAAGTAACACACTTTTTGCAAGGAGTATCCAATATGAAACAAGAAAACAAAACATACTTTTATAGTCTTCTAAATAGTCGAAGATCCATTAGAAAATATAAACCAGATTCTATTTCAAAAGATTTGATCCAGAAAATTTTAGAGGCAGGAATGACGGCTCCATCTGGTAAAAATAGACAGAATTGGAGATTTATTGTTGTAACAGGCAATAAGCGTAACGATTACTTAAAGTACTCACAAAAAACTTGGGTAGCAATTAAAGATATTTTATCAAAAAGACTTAAACCCTCATTGTATGATTTTACTGAAAGGTTTTTTTATACACTAGGTGAAGCTCCTGTCCTTATTTTTTGTTATTCTGTTAATAGCACAGATGAAAAATATCTTACATCTATTGGAAGTGTTTATATGGCTGTGGAAAATATAAATTTAGCTGCGCTAGCTGAAGGTCTAGGGACCTGCACTATGGGAGCCCCCTTAGAAATTCAAGACGAGGTCAATGAATTTTTAGGAATTACGAACTGGCCAGAATATAAGGAAAAAACAATTGAATTACTTTGCTGCATCACTTTAGGAGTTCCGGATCATAACCCACCATCCGCCCCACGTATTACAGAAGGTCGTATCACATGGTTAGAATGATTTTTCAACAGTGCTGGAGCTGTGATTTACAAACTTGGTCAAATTATACATTATGCAATAACTGTAAAGCTGAACTTGAGGACCAAATTTTAACTGATCAGATGAGCAATTGTATTTTAAAAAAACAACAAATTGAAACTTTTGATTTTTTATATTTGTTTGATATGAATAAATCAAAAGTTGGTCACAGTTGGGTTTACTCACTTAAAAAGGGAAGGTGCCACCTATCAAATTATGAGTATGCTTCACAGTTACTTTTAAACGACTTTTTGCGATTTAATAATTATAAAATTAATTATTCAGTTATTGTGACTCCTCCATCAATTCATAGCGAACGACTTGCCTCTCAATTTTCCTCACATGTAGGAATACCATTTATTCAAGGACTTGAAAAAATTGAAAGTCAAATAAGTAAAGATTATAGTGAAAATATTATTTTTAATTTTATTAATAAAATTTTATTTGGTAAATTAAATTTGTTCATTAATTTATTTACAAATAGCAATACTTCTAACAATTCATTGCCGCAGAAGAAAAAATCAAAATTTGAACGAATGAATTTAGAATACAGGTGGAATAAGCAGAATCTACATAACTCATTTGTCATTTTTATTGATGACGTTGTTACCACTGGAAGCTCAGCAGTTGCAGCATGGTTAGCTATAGGTAAACCTAAAAATTTTCTAGTACTATCTCTCGGATATACTAGTAAAAAGTAACTTTTTATTGAGACTCTATCTTAGTCACTAACAATTGTACTACATTGATTTTCTTATGCTAGACAAAACTAATCTTAAATGTTTTATATGTTTTAATGGCAAAACTAACATTAGTTTTGCCATTTCAAAATGTCGGTAAATTAAATTACCCCAGACAACCAGTAAACATGAGAAGGAAATTTCTATGAATAAATTTACTTTATACTCTTATTTTAGAAGTTCTACTGCATATCGAGCACGAATAGCACTAAATATTAAAGAAGTGAGCTACCAACAAATTCCTATTCACTTACTTGAAGATGGTGGCCAACAACACAAACAAGAATACTTAAAACTAAACCCAGCAGCAGAAGTTCCAACTTTAGTTCATAATGAGAAGGTCATAAGTCAAAGTTTTGCAATTATAGAATATCTCGATGAGATTATTGCTGATCATCCGCTTTTTCCGAAAGATGCTTTTGGGAGAGCTAAAGTCAGACAGATTTGTGAAAATATAAACTGCGGCATCCACCCACTTACAAATTTAAAAGTTATGCAGTATCTAACAAATGACATGAACTCAACTGACGAATTAAATTCTAAATGGCAGCAACACTGGATCAAAAAGGGTCTTGTTGCTTTAGAGAAAATTCTCGAAACAACATCTGGCACTTTTGCGTATGGAGATCGGGTCAGTTGCGCAGATATTTTTATTATTCCGCAAATTTTTTCTGCAAATAGATTTGGGATTTGTATTGAAGATTGTCCTCATTTAAAAAAAATAAACCAAAATTGTTTAGTATTAGAGGCTTTTAAAAACGCCCATCCTTTTTGCCAACCCGATACACCTGAAAATCTTCGCACAAATAAATAATTAATCTGTTATGATTTCAACTTTTATGGTTTTTAATTTTGTTAACATTTTAATTTTATCCAAATAAGGCCACCACTCATATAAAAAAATATTCATTGGCTTCCAAAAGGCGACCCAACCAAGGACTGTTAGGCCCTCTTTGGTTGCTCCCATAAATAATTGATCATGCCCCTCTAAAACTAAATAAATTAAAACATGACATGATATTAAAAATATTAAACCCATAAACAGGGCCCATCGTCCTTCTTTAAATAAAACTTTTAATTCTTCCTGAACTGTTTTTACTTCGAATGAAAAAAAATTATTAATTGCTTCTTCAATGTCATGTGCCTTTAGGTATACCGGGTTATGCTCTGGCATTTTTAAAACTATTTTCGCCTTATTATTTCCAATTTCTCGAATACAAATAATCAAAAATTTTATGAAGTCTTCATCTAAATCTTTTTCTCTAAAGGGTGAAGGATCACGACGATCAAAGAGTTGATATATGCTCGTTAAAAATAGATCTATACATAAAACACCGTTTTCTTCTCTATATCTTGATTTTTCTTCTTTAAAAACTTGATTGCTGAGCATATTAAACCCCCGAGGTCGATAGTATTGCATTTATTTAAAAAAGTTAAAGCTCTATTTTTTTCAAATTAAATAAAATATTTAAACAAAAGAGCAAATCTGTACTTCAACCAGGCTAATAAACTTAAACGTTTAAGATTTTCTTTTTTTACTTCGTCAGATTCGTTTCTTAGAATTTTAAAGAAATTTAATAGATCAAGCAGCTTATCTTTTGCAGAAACGACTGCTTCACATTCTAAGTCATGAATTAAACTTCGATGATTTAAATTATGGGAACCTATAATCGCCCAATCATCAATAATCAGTGATTTAGTATGTAGAATAGCACGAGAGTATTCAAATATTTTAATGTTTTCTTTTAATAATCGTTTGTATAAAATTGGTGTGGCCCATTTCACAATTGGCACATCGGTTTTGTCAGGAAGTACTAGCACAACTTCGACTCCTCGTTGAGAGGCCTTTATCAAATTTTTTAGAAATGTTCGATGGGGAATAAAATATGCATTCATTATATAAATTCTATTTTCTGCAAATCTAATTCTTCTTAATAAATCCAACCAATAGAAAAGTCTTAAGTACCAATGGGTGTTAATTCGAATTGGTTTATTTCTAATTAAATATTGTATCTTTTTTGAAAATTTAAAAATTTTTGGTGTAATTAAATTTTTATATTTTACTCTTTTAGATTCCCATAAATGATTAAACGATTTTTTTATTTCTTTTACTGAGTCGCCTTGTATTAGAATTCCTAAATCTTGCCATGGATTTTCATTATTAAAACTAAAGTGAACTTTAGAAACATTATAACTTCCTAAAAATGCAATCTGATCATCAATTAAAAATATTTTACGGTGATTTCGCTTATTCCATTTAAATACTCGTGGCCAATAATACATGGGATGATAAACTTTAAATTGGATTTTAATTTCATTTGTAATGTTCATTAGCTGACTAATACTGGTCATGCTCCCAAAACCATCCACCATTAAACGCACAACTACCCCTCGATGAACAGCTTTATCTAGAGCTTTAAAGAGTACAGCTGATGCTTCGCAATTTTCAAATATATAACTTTCTATTTCAATTGAGAAGCGAGCCTTTTCTATATACCAAATAACTTCATTGAGATATTCATCACCGACAGTAAATATTTTAATAACTTTATAGTTTGAATCATTTTTATTAGTTAGCATAATTTTTTACAACTTATAGGAAGCCACAACGCAAACAAATTGCTTTGTGATTATTTGATATTAACTTAATAAAAATGATCCAACAAGTTTAGTTTAGTTTCAATTTAACAATATTGAGGGTGTTTTTTTCCAATTGAATGCTTAAAAAATTGGATAACCTGTTGATTTGTTTTCAAAAACAAGTAGTACTAAAAATTTGACACTTCCAAGTATATCAAGTATACTTATATTAAGTCACTGGAGGTTTCAATGTCTCAATTAAATTTTTATGTTCCCGATGAAATTGAAGAACAAATAAAATCCGCAGCGAAAAAAGAAGGCAAGTCAATATCTGCATTTCTTGCAGAGCTAGTTAAATCTAAATTCCCACAAAAGAAATGGAATGCTAATTTTTTCAAGTCAGTTGTTGGTCAATGGCATGGGGAGTTTCCAGAAATTAAAAGACCGAATCCTCAGCAAAGGGATGAGTTTTGAAACATTTATTAGATACTAATATTTGTATAGCATTATTAAAAAATAATGACCTTAATTTAGTAAAAAAAATGCAAGAACATGCTCCTGATGATTTTTTCTTATGTAGTATTGTAAAGGCTGAACTTATATTTGGAGCTAGAAAGAGTCAAAGTGTAGATAAAAATCTTCTTCTTTTAAGTAAATTTTTCGCGCATTTTTCTAGCGTTCCCTTTGATGATAATTCAGCAGAGTATTACGGAGTTAATCGAGCAATTTTAGAAAAACTAGGTCAACCTATTGGCGAAGCTGATTTACTCATTTCAAGCATTGCTCTTGCAAATAATTATACTGTTATAACTCGAAATCATAGAGAGTTTATTCGAATTCCTGGTCTTAAAGTTGAAGTGTGGTAAATTAAACTTTTATTATGGGCTCCCCCAACCTAAGCTTGGGATTGATTGAGAAGTTCTTTAGCGTGGGCTAAACTTGTTGATGTTATTTTTTCACCGGAAATTAAGCGCGCTAACTCTTCGATTTTTTCTTTTGATTTTAATTCTTTTACGTTCATCAGGGCAGCATTTTTTGCGGTTGGATTTTTTTGAATCAAATAATGATGATCAGCATAAGCTGCAACTTGCGGAAGATGGGTTACACAAACCACCTGTTGCCCTTGGGCAATTTGTCTAAGCTTTGAACCAACTTTTTGCGCTGTTGTTCCACTTACCCCTGTATCAACCTCATCAAACAAATATGTTCTTGGTATTGTAGAAGTTCCTGTTACACATTTTAAACTCAATAAAATTCGACTAAGCTCACCTCCAGAAGCAAACTTTGCGAGTGGTCTTGGAGGATCACTTGGAGAAGTTTGACTCATAAACTCAACTAAACTTAGTCCGGTTGAATTTAATTGAGTTGCAAAGCCGTCTTTAATGTCATGGCTGTTATTCCCAACATTTTTAGTTATTGCCACATTAAATTTGCAACCCTTCATATTTAAATCTATTAATTCTTTATTAACTGCCTTTTCTAACTTTACTGCATTTTTTGATCTGATCTCATGTAAATCTTCTGCCATTTTTTTTAATTGTAAAGCTAGTTCTTTTTCTTTTTTTGTTAGATTTAAAACATCTGTATCATGGTTTTGAATTTTATAAATTTCGGTTTCAATTTGAATTAAAGATTGAAGAATATCACTTACAGTTGGCCCATATTTTTTTTGCAGCTTTCGAAATAAGTTTAATTTTGTCTCTAGAGCTTCAAGCTCGGGTAATTCATCTGAAATTTTATCAATGTACTTTCTCATTGAATAAATTGATTCTTCAATTAAAATTTTAGCATTTGCAATTCCGTCTATATTAGATGTGAAACCATCTTCGGAAATTAAAATTTCTGAAGATTTTGAAATGACTTTTGATATCCTTGCCAGAGCTGAGTCTTCTGAATTTATTAATGAATCTTCAGCGCTATCTATAAATTGATTTAATTTACGTACACTTTTTAATTTTTTTATTTTAAATTCTAATTCATCTTCTTCGCCGGGTGATAGATCTAATCCCGCGATTTCATTTTTTTGAAAAACTAAATAATCTAATTTTTGTTCAGAATTAATATGTTCCGCTTTTTTCTTTTCTAAGGCTGATAAAGTCATCTTCCAATCTGAATATTTTTTTTCAAATTCTTTTCTTTGTTTCCATATCCCCGCGCTATGGTCTAACAAATCAAGTTGATAATTTTTATTGAGTAAATTTTTATTTTCGTGCTGACCTGTCATTTCTATGAGTGGTATATTTCGTCCAGTCACTTCTATCATAGGTGCTACAATTTCTTTTAAGGAAGCTGCAGTTGATAAGGTTCCATTGAGATATATTTTATTTTTATCATTCGCGCCTATTACTCTTCTTACGACTAATATTTTTTCATCAAACGGAATATCTAGCTCTCTTAGTCTTTCTTGAATATCCTCTCGGTGTGATAAATCAAATTGTCCCTCTACAATCGCTTGAGGAGCCCCTGTGCGAATCATATCACTTGAAGATTTTCCACCCATTAATAATGCCAAAGATTTTAAGAGAACTGATTTGCCCGCACCCGTTTCACCACTTAAAATATTTAAGCCGTTGTGGAATTGAATTTTTAAATTTTCAATAATTGCAAATTGACTAACATTAAGCTCAATCAACATAAACTATCCTTTAATTACGTTCTCCGAAGCTAAGTTTTTCTCTTAAGAGTTCATAATAGTTGTGACCTTTTGCTTGAATCATCCAGTGGGGCAATGGATGTTTTTTTATTCGCAACAATTGTCCAGGTAAAAGTTCTCCCACCTTGCCACCATCTACAATAATGTGAGCCAACTTACATTGCCCTTGTAATGATAGTTCAAGCTGAGTTGTGTCCGGAAAGATCAGAGGCCGGCTCGTTAAACTGTGGGCAGCAACAGGTGTTACAGTTAAAACTTTTGCATCAGGATGAACTATTGGCCCTCCACCCGCTAAATTGTATGCAGTACTTCCAGTTGGGCTTGAAATAACCATTGCATCGGCTTTAATATTTGAAACGAAGTGTTTCTCCATATTTAATTTTAGATCTATTAAATGACTTGAAGGCCCCCTCTCAACTACTATATCATTTAGCGATAAATAATTATTAATAACTTTAACATTGGTCGAACTTTTAGATTTATTTAACCATTCAAGACTCATCATAGTTCGGGCAGATAACTCAATGCCTTTACCTTCTAAAGTAGCTTCCAATTTTGAAAATAAATCTTCACTTCGTATTGTTGTTAAAAATCCTAAAGAACCTAAATTAACACCTAAAATTGGAATTTGAACTTCCTTTAGCATCCGTACTGCTCTCAAATAAGTGCCATCTCCCCCAAGCACTACTACAAGACCAATATTTTTTGATAAAGCCTCGTTAAAAGATTTTAATGCTATAGACCCTTTCAGTTGCGCCTGTCCAGGCGCTGTATACACTTTATGAGATTTACTTTTGAGCCATTGAATTAGTAAATTTGCAGAACTAATTGCGGCCTCAGTTTCTGGTCGATAAACAATGGCAATCCCACTATTTGGTTTAGCGAGTAATTTTTTAAATTCTGGAAGTTTAAATTTATTAGTTTGCATTTTAAACTAAGCCATCTCGTCGCAATAAAGCATTTGCATCTGGTTCTCTGCCTCTAAATTTTTTATAAAGTTCCATTGGATGTTCTGATGCACCTTTTGATAAAATATGCTCTCTGAATAACTTAGCAACATCACGATTAAATAAACCTTTTTCTTTGAAATATTCAAAAGCATCAGCATCTAATACTTCGGCCCATTTATAACTGTAATATCCAGCAGAATACCCACCTGCAAAAATATGACTAAATGAGCAGCTCACATTAACACCTTCAACAGGCGGCAACAATCGAGTTGCTTCTAAGGCTTTATTTTCTAGCTCCGCTACAGATTTAATATTTGCAGGGTTAGTGGTATACCAAGCTAAATCTAATAATCCAAAGGAAAGTTGTCTAACTGTCATGAGACCAGCTTGAAATCTTGAAGACTTTTTTAATTTTTGAATTAAATCAGCTGGCATTATTTCGTTTGTTTCGTAATGACGTGCAAATAAATCTAAACTTTCTTTTTCTTCAATCCAATTTTCCATGATTTGCGATGGTAATTCTACAAAATCCCAATACACATTTGCCCCAGCCAAAGAACGGTAATGACATTTAGAAAGCAACATATGTAAAGCATGACCAAACTCATGAAATAAAGTTTTAACTTCATCAAAAGTTAAAAGTGAAGGTTTTGTGGATGTTGGTTTAGTGAAATTACAAACTATCATTACATGTGGACGTCGTAACTCGCCTGAGTAATGCCCTTGACCTCGAAACTCTGTTGCCCACGCGCCACCTTTTTTAGTTTCGCGAGGGAAAAAGTCTGTATAAAACAAACCAATATACTCATTGGTCTCACCATCATGAACCTCATATGCTTGAACATCGGGATGAAATACTTCAACGTCATTAATTTTTTTAAATGTTAAACCATAGAGTAAGCGCGCATGTTCAAAAGCACCTTGAGCAACATTTTCCAATTTAAAATAGGGACGCAGCTCTTCACTATTAAAATTATAATTTAAAGTCTTAAGTTTTTCAGAATAGTATGCTGAATCCCATGGATATATTTCTTCATTAGGGTAAATTTCTTTTTTTAATTTTCTAAGATCATTAACTTCACTCAGAGCAGTTACTTTTGAAGCATTGAGAAGGCGATTTAAAAAATTTATAACTTGCTCTTGCGTTTGAGCCATACGCTCTTGCAAAACAAAATCAGCATGATTGGCAAATCCAAGCAAATGCGCGCGATCGTGTCTTAACTGGACCATTTTCATCACAGTTTCTTGATTATCAAATTCATCCCCAAAACATCTGCTGTTATAAGCGCGATAAAGCTTTTCACGCAAATGAGCTTTTGTGCTAAATTGCATAAAAGGCGCAAAGCTTGGATAATGTAATGTTACAAGCCATTTACCCTCTTGACCTTTTTCACTTGCAGCTATTGCTAAAGATTCAATAAATCCCTCTGGTAAACCATCTAAATCAGATTTATCCGTGATCCATAATTCAAATTTATTTGTCGCCTTTAAAATATTTTCTTGAAATAAAGGACCAAGATTAGACAACTCTAAATCTATTTTACGCAATTTTTCTTTGTCTGATGTTGAAAGTAATGATCCATTACGGACAAAATCTTTATAAGTTTTGGTAAGTAATTTTAGTTTTTCATTAGCAAGATGCAGAGAACCTCTATGTTCGTATACTTTTTTAATTTTTTCAAATAATTCTGAATCTAAAATAACATCGCTTTGAAATTCGGCAAGTATAGGAGAAATTTCTTTTGATAAAGCTTGTAGTTCTTCATTGGCCTCAGCACTAAATAAATTAAAATAAATACTTGAAACATGCTCTAAGGTTTCCGAGGAATACTCCAGTGCTTCGATTGTATTTTCAAAATTAGGTTCATCTTTATTTAATTTTATCGCAGAAATATTTTTTTTTGCATCTTCAATTGATTTTTTTAAAGCTGGAAGAAAGTGCTCTGTTTTGATTTGACCAAATGGAATTGCTTCATCTCTGTGTGTGGACTTCAATAATAAAGGGTTTGCTGCAGTCATTTTAATTTACCTTTCTTAGCTTACAAAACTAAGTTTTTGATCAAGCATAGTATTTAGTTAAAAACTATTCAATGAAGAATTAGAGATTATAAAATGCGACAATCTCCCCAAATATTATTCAACGCAGTTCGCTGCCTAAGTCACAATTAAAGACCATCTAGCTAAGCAAAGTTTAGTTTGTATTTTCATTTGGCTTTCTTTTTAATAATATTAAATCTTAAATCTATTCTTTTTATTAAAGATACGTTAAATCGACTATCAAGTGTAATTATCAGTAAATTATAGATACTGTTAAATTCAATGCACGACTTTGAAAGATTTGGAGTAATTTGTTTGGAATCAACTTCTTTATTAGAACTAAAAAAGGGCGATCAATCCACCCTGATACAATTCACTGGGGATCATCAACTAATAGAAAGACTGATTGATATGGGTCTCCACACAGGGGCTCAGATCGAGGTGATTGGCTTTTTACCTTTCTCCGGCCCAATTATAATACGCTGGGATAACACTTTGCTCGCATTAAGAAAGGAAGAGGCTTTATGTCTTCAACTTCAAATCAACAAAAAGTAATCGTTGCACTTGTTGGATCTCCAAATACTGGGAAAACCACCTTATTTAATCAACTTACTGATTCAAAATTTAAAACGGTAAATTATCCAGGAGCTACTGTTGAATATTCTGTTGCTAATATAGCTTCAAAGTGGTGTAAAAATAGCATAATTATCATGGATACCCCAGGTACATACTCTTTAAATCCAAAAAGCGCCGATGAGGAAGTAACCCAAAAAGCACTTTTTACCCATCCAACTTTTGGTAAAATTAAAAAAGTAATTTCAGTAGTTGATTCAACTCAATTATCAAGACATTTACTTGTTACTGATCAACTTATTCAATCTGGATTTGAAGTTATTGTTGCCCTAACTATGCCTGATTTACTTTTAAAAACAGGATACCATTTAAATTTAATATTACTCGAAGAGCTCATTGGCTGCCGTGTTTTTCTTATTCAAGGAATCAAAGGTCATGGTATTCAGGAATTAGTGAACCACCTCTGTGAAAACTCAATAAGTCCAACTAAAATTAACAATGATGTTGCCGTAGAAGGTACTCTAAAGATATTGATTAACCATGACTCCTCAAAAAGCAAACTTGATTCTTTTTTAGAGAGTGCTCAACGACGAATTCATTTTAAAAAAATTGAAAATTCAGTTCTAACATTTGAACAAAATTATCGAACGCCTGGTAGAAATAATAAATTAAACTCTATATTAGATTCAACTCGTAAATGGGATAAATTTTTATTGCATCCAATAATTGGCCTTATTTCTTTTTTGACTATAATGCTTTTATTATTTTCTTCTATATTTTGGATGGCTCAACCTTTTATGGATTTAATTGATAATTTTTTTAGTGGATTCGCAAACTATACCACACAAGCACTTGGCGATAATTTATTTTCAAACTTTATTGGAAATGGAGTTATCACAAGCTTTGGGGCGGTGCTTGTTTTTGTACCTCAAATTTATATTTTATTTTTCGGTATAAGTATTCTTGAGAGCTCAGGTTATTTAGCAAGAGCAGCAACTATCGTAGATAAACCATTGTCATATATCGGCCTCGGGGGTAGATCTTTTGTTCCTATGCTTTCGGGTTTTGCATGCGCAATTCCTGCCATAATTTCTGCGCGTAATATTGGAAGCTTACGTGACAGACTCATTACTATTTTTATTATTCCTTTATTAACTTGCTCAGCGCGGCTTCCAGTTTATGCTTTACTGCTTGCTTTTTTATTTAAAAATCAATCCCCCTGGAAAGGTGGATTAGCACTAACGGCAATTTATATTGGATCGCTAATTTTAAGTGGAATTGCGGCAAGAATTATAAGTGGATTTATTCCTAATGATAAAAAATCTTTTTTCATGATGGAGCTTCCACTTTATCGAATGCCACAATGGAAATTTATTTTTCAGCAAACTGGTTCGCGAGCTATGAGTTATGTAAAAAGAGCAGGTCCTCCCATATTTATATTTGCACTTATAATTTGGGTAGCAACAACATTTCCAAACTACCATGCTGAATCAGATACAGTTAAACTGAGCACTAGTTATGCGGGGCAACTTGGAAAAAATATTGAACCCATCTTTAAACCAATGGGAGCCGACTGGAGGGTTGGTGTAAGTTTAATATCAGCATTTGCTGCGCGTGAAGTTTTTGCATCGTCTCTCGCTGTAATATTTAATGCAAGCGACGAGAATTCACTTCAGCAGAATTTATTATCATCAATGGAGAACGCTGTTCATGATGATGGGACTCCCTTGTTTACATTCGCTTCAGTTGTAGCTTTGATAATTTTTATTATGATTGCACTTCAATGCACGGCCACTACAGCTATTGTGCTAAAAGAAACCAATAATAAAAACTTTGCCATGCTTCAACTGGTGTCATTTAACCTCATCGCTTATGTTGCAGCTGTATTAGTTTTTCAACTTTTGAAGTAGGAACATGCAAACTACTTGTAATATAAGATCGAATTTCATTTTTAAATTTAAGTTGATTTCTGAATCTAAAATTTCTCACGTATTGGCAATAACTCTTTTCAAAAATGTTGGGTAATTATAACCAATCATAATCGCTGGGTAGTTACACTTATTTGATGGAGACCCACATAATTGTAAAAACGTTTAACATTTGTATTAAAAATTTTCATTTTGTTCCTTTACAATGATTTAATTGTAACAAATTAGTGGCCTTAAATTTGCTTAATATATTGTGGTAAAGGTTTTTAATATTTTTAGATGAGAATTAATTTCATAATTTTTTATTGTTAAATTGGAGTTGATAAAATGACAAAATTTGTTTCTATCGCCTTGGGACTTCAGTTTTTTGTAACCAGCCTAACTAATGCCCAGGGGGTTTGTGATAATTTATTCTTAAATACAGGGGTTACTCACGAAATTTGCTTACAAGGAAACTGTTACAAAGAAGTTGAGAGTGTTTGGACATTTGTTAAATTAAGTAGATTTGCTTTTTACCCTGGAGATGCGGTATCAATTAAAGCTCCGGCATTTAAAGAAAATAGAAAAAATGAAACTGAAATTATTACTGTTGAAGGAATAATTTTACATATTTCAGATAAAGAAAATTTTCAAATTTTAACTAAAAATGGAATTGTTTCGGTTTTTTTTGACCACAATAAAACAGCAGAGTACGTCGTGTTATTTAAATCTGAAGTTAAGATTGGCGACAATTATATGTCAAACTATGACACTATGATTGATTACTTAAATATTGCCGCGAATCAAGCACAAAAAGAAAATCCAAATTCGTACTTATATTTTTCTATTAGAAGAAACAAGGAAACTTTAAATATAGTTGCCCAAATTAAAGTTGAAGAATTGAACGGCGAATATATTTATACATTTAATAGTATTGATGGACAAATAATTATCCTTAAAAAAAGTGAACTTGATAGTATTAGAGAAAGGGCAGTTTCCTTTTGTATAGTTTCTGGTATTGATTTTTTACAAAAGCCTTAGATACGGTATAAATCTATAATTAATTATTTGCGATTTATTGTTTTAAGAGAATTTAAACTAGTTAAAAATTGATTTTTTCAAATTTTAACGATTACAATTTGGTAATTTTAAATGATTTGTATCATTATTTTTTTTAATTAATATACTTTTTGAATAACAAATAAAATTGGAAAACTGGTCATTTGATCTTTGATTCAATTTCTTTAAAACTCTTTCTTGATTATGACTATTCACTATAAAGTACGATTTCCTAATATATATAAAATTTTGAAAAAGAAATTTTTTAAATTTGTGTTAATTGTTGATTATTTTTATAGGATGCATCAGATTACCTTCCAGACAAGGAGGGTTCAATGTCTAATGTACTAAATTCAGCAATATTCAAGATTCTTTTCGGCCTAAGTCTATCGGTGACAGCGTCGTCATCATTAGCACTTGTAAATGCCAATCCTGCAGCACCTTTTGGTGGAAATGTTTATAAGTCACTAAAAGCCGAGCCTGCAACTTTACATCCGATCAAATCATCTGACCTGTATGCTTCAATCATTCAAGGTTATGTTATGGATCAAATGTTAATTAGAAATGTAAACACTTTTGAATGGGAACCTCGAGTTGCCACTAAGTGGGAAATCTCTAAAGACAATAAAGTTTTTACTTTCCACTTAAGAAATGATGTCGTTTTTCACGATGGAAAACCACTTACCGCTGATGATATCAAATTTAGTTTTGATGCTATATTTGAACCAAAATACCAAGCAGAAAATTTAAGACCTTACTATGAAGGAATCGAAAAAGTTGAGGTTGTTGACCCTTACACTATAAAGGCTTACGCAAAAGATAATTATTTTAGAAATTTTGATGTCATAGCAGGTTTGACAATTTTACCAAAACATATTTATTCTGATGTCGAAAAATCAAATAAAATGAATAAAGAATTAGTTGGCTGCGGTCCATATGTTTTGGAATCCTACGAAAAGGGTCAAAAAATTGTACTCAAAAAATTTGATAAATGGTTTGCTAAAAATGATGAATATTCAAAAGGTTTATTTAATTTTGAGCGAATAACTTACCGTTTTGTTAAAGATGACAACGTTCAACTTGAAATGTTAAAAAAAGGCGAACTTGATGTTCATGATGATTTAAATCCAGAGCAATTTGAGCTAAAGGCAACGGGTCCGCTTTGGGGGACTTCTGTTTTTAAAGTTAAGGCAGAAAATAAATCTCCTAAATCTTACAGTTTTTATGGCTGGAATATGAGAAAAGATTTATTTAAAGATCTTAATGTAAGATTAGGCTTAGCTCATTTATTAAATCGCGATGAGATGAATAAAAAATTTAGATTTGGATTTTCGTATCCTGTAGCTGGTCCACTTTATGTACAAAGTGAGTACACGTCTCCCGCGGTAAAACCAATTCTTTTTAATCCACAAAAAGCTCAAGAATTATTTAAAAAAGCTGGATGGGTTGACTCTGATAAAAATGGAATACTAGATAAAGTTATCAATGGGCAAAAAGTTGATTTTAAATTTACCTTACTTCATTCAAATAAAGATTTCGAAAAATACCATACCATGTACCAAGAAGAACTTAAAAAAGCCGGCGTTATTATGGACGTTAAATATGTCGACTGGAGTTCTTTTGCAAAAAATCTTGATGAACAAAATTTTGATGCCGTTAGCTTGAGATGGTCTGCAGCAGTTGATTGGGATCCAAAACAAATATGGCACTCAAAAAGCGCAGTTAAAGGTGGATCAAATTTCGCAGGATTTATGAATCCTGAAGTTGATAAACTTATTGATGAAGCCCGTGTTCAGCCAGATCGTGCAAAAAGATTAAAAATGCTAAGAACTGTTTATGAAAAGATTGCTGAGCAAGCTCCTTATGCATTTTTGTTTAATGATAAATTTGATTTCTATGCTCATACTAAACGTGTTCAAAAACCTGGTGATACTATGGTTTATGATATTGGTTCTGACTTTTGGTGGATCCAACCTTAAAAACAGGAGTACACCTTGTTTGTATATATTCTTAGAAGATTAATGATTATGGTGCCCACCTTTTTGGGCATCACACTGTTATCATTTTTGTTTATTAATATGGCTCCAGGGGGGCCAATTGAGCAGGCAATTCAAAATATAAAATTTGGAGCAATGGCATCTGGCAAATCAAGCAGCAGTGTCAACTCTAAGGGCGACACTGCTGTAAGTGAAGAAGTTATTGAAGCCTTAAAAGTTAAATATGGCTTCGATAAACCAATTCATATTCGATACTGGATTTGGCTTAAGAGCATTGTAAAACTAGATTTTGGACAAAGCTTTACTTACGAAGAACCTGTCATAGATGTTATTCTTGAAAGATTTCCAGTTTCACTTCAGTTTGGAATTGTCTCGTTTATATTAACATACTTGATTTGCATTCCCCTGGGAGTGTTAATGGCAATTCGGGCAAATTCTTTTTTTGATCGAGCAGCACAACTCACATTGTTTGTTTTTTATTCTATACCTTCACTTATTTTAGGAATTGTTTTAATAGTGATTTTTGCGGGAGCTAGTTACTTTGATTACTTTCCAACTGGAGGATTTGTCTCCGATAATTACCTTGATTTAACTATTTCGGGTAAAATATGGGATAGGATTCAACATTTTATTCTGCCGTTAACCGTATATCTAATTGGCGGATTTACTTCATTAACGATGTTAATGAGAAATTCTATGCTTGATGTAATTAAGCAAGATTACATTCGAACAGCAAGAGCTAAAGGCTTAGCTGAAAATATCGTGAACTTTAAACATGCTTTAAGAAACGCTCTTATTCCAATTGCAACTGGAATAGGAAGCTTCTTAGGTGTTTTCTTATCAGGTTCACTTATTACTGAAACAGTATTTCGATTAAATGGAATTGGGTTACTTAGTTATAATTCTCTGCTAGCTAGAGATTACAATGTTATAATGGGTTTAATTTTTTTATCCAGTGTAACATTAATGCTTGGTCGACTTGTAAGTGATATAATTTACGTAATTATTGATCCTCGAATCGACTTCAAATAACTGCTAATGATTAAGTCTGATCGCTTACGCGATTATATCAGACATAATCATTAGCAGTTATTTCTTTGTTTGTTTGGGTAGATTTACAATCTCCCCTTATCATGAAAAACCAAACTTACGTTTGTTTTTTCATGATATACTGCTCATGATTAAGTCTGATCGCTTACGCGATTATATCAGACATAATCATTAGCAGTTATTTCTTTGTTTGTTTGGGTAGATTTACAATCTCCCCCTGTTTCCTATTGAAATTAAATTTGTTTTTTAAAGAGAGAAAATAAATGATTGGTTTAATTGAAAAATATTTTGTTACAAATGAACTTACTAAAAAACGACTGAAACGCTTTAAAAAAAACAAACTTGCTGTTTATTCTTTGTGGGCATTTTTAATTTTAACTTTATTTAGCTTTACTGCTGAAGTCTGGTCAAACAGCAAACCGATTGTTATGAAATATGATCAAAAAATTTATTTTCCAATTTTGTTCGATTACCATCCTACTGAATTTAAACGTGATGATATTTATGTCATGGATTATCGGGTACTTGAATTTCAAGAAAATCGTGGTGATTGGGCAGCTTGGCCAATTAATCAATGGGACCCCTATGAAAGTAATAAATTTGTGGATATTTACCCCTCAGCTCCAACAAAATTAAATGTATTTGGGACTGATGATCGAGGGCGTGATGTATTTTCAAGAATTTTATATGGCTTTCGATATTCTTTATCTTATTCTGTTGGAGTATGGGTACTCTCTTATCTTTTAGGTGTTATTATCGGAGCTATTATGGGTTACCTTGGTGGCTTTTCTGATTTATTTGGTATGCGTGTTGTGGAGATTTTTGAGTCCATGCCAGTAACTTTATTACTTCTAACTATGATTGCTGTTTTTAGTCCGAGCATGAGTTTACTTATTTTATTTTCGGTTTTATTTGGCTGGACAGGCATTGCTACATACATGCGTGCTGAATTTTTAACGCTGAGAAAGCGAGAGTTTGTTGAAGGCGCAAAGGCATTAGGCGCCAGTCATTGGAGAATTATTTTTAAACATATTTTTCCAAATGCCCTAACTCCTATTATTACTTTTTCACCTTTTGTTGTTGCTGGTGGAATTTTAACATTAGCAAATATGGATTACTTGGGTCTAGGTTTACAGGCCCCAACTCCAAGCTGGGGTGAGCTTTTGAATCAAGCACAAAAATATTTTACAATTGCTGAATGGTTGGTGTGGTATCCATCATTATTTTTAGTTATTACTATGGTTCTATTAATTAATATTGGTTTAGCAGTCAGAGATGCTTTTGACTCGAAGGCAAATATTTAAGGTCGACAATTGGGTATCATATGGCCAATAATCGACCTAAATTGGCCGTATGGTATGTAATTATCTGCTTAAAATCGACTAGAGGTCGATAATTAAGTTGCCTATGGCCAATAATCGACCTAAATTGGCTATATGATACACAGATTATTTAAATTTAGCGCAGAAAAAAATATTTTTTTATTAGGCCCAAGACAGACTGGCAAAAGTGCCCTCATAAAAAATGAACTTAAAAATATACTCCATTTTGAAATTAATTTGCTAAAAAGTGAAACTTACAAACGGTATCAAAAAAATCCAGAATTTTTTAAACAAGATATTCTATATAAAGTTAAAAATGAAAAAATTAGAATAATCTTTGTTGATGAAATTCAAAAACTTCCAATTCTGCTTGATGATATTCATTTTCTTATCGAAGAATATAAAATTAAATTTATCTTATCTGGCAGCAGTCCTCGAAAATTGAAAAAAGGCCAGGCTAATCTACTTGGCGGAAGAGTTCCTATCCGTTATCTTTTCCCATTTACCTACTTAGAACTTAATGAATCATTTAATCTTGAACAGGCCTTAATATACGGAACTCTACCAGGAATTTATTTTCTATTAGAATCTGATAAACGTGACTCTCTTATTACATATGTTGAAACATACCTTAAAGAGGAAATTCTCGCTGAAGGTATAATTCGCAATTTAGAACCATTTTCACGATTTTTAGATATTTGTGGAATTTACAACTCAGAACTTTTAAATTACTCTAATATTTCAAGGGAATCAGCTGTTGCACTAAAAACTGTGCAAAATTATTTTCAAATCCTTGAAGACACTTTGATCGCTTATAAGCTTCCAGCATGGGATAAATCTGTAAAAAAGCAATTAGCCTTAACACCAAAATTTTATTTTTTTGATAACGGAATTACTTCTGTTTTAAATAATCAACTGAACTTAAGTGCTGACTCAAATTACAAAGGTAAAGTATTTGAGCAATATATAATAAATGAATTAAGGGCCATTAAGTTTTATAAAAATTCATTACTTAAATTTCACTTTTGGAGAACTGTAGCTGGATCTGAAGTGGATTTATTGATCACTGATAATAATAAAATTTTAACTGCAATAGAAATTAAATACAAAACCAAAATTAACTCAAAAGATTTCTCGGGGTTAAAATCATTTCGAGAAGAACAGCCTATGGTACCTCTCTATTTGGTTTACACAGGAGAAGAGTCTTATGAGGTAGATGGAATCACAATTTTACATTACAAAACATTTATTAAAATTGTAGCTGAAAAAATTATATAGAACCCCATTTATAATTATTATTAAAATACAAACTTTAGTTTGGATTTTAATAATAAGGGGTGATTAAAAATCACCCCCAACAAACAAGAAAATAACGGCGCATGATTATGTCTCGCATACAATTGCGAAGCAATCAGACTTAATCATGAACAGTTATTTTACAATATCTCATTAGTTTTACACAAAATTAAACTCTTTGAATAAAATCTGTCTCAAAATGAGTGGATATGATTTTATTGTAATTCTTTTAATTTTTTTTCACACAACTCGACTTAAATCTATTAAAATTAATACTGAAACACCGATGAGGTGCTACAGGATTAAAGTGTGAAGGAGAAAAGTATGAAAAACTTAATCAAAAATTTAAAAGCAAAAGTATCTTCATTTTGTAAAGAAGAGGATGCTCAAGGTTTAACAGAATATATTTTACTTGCGGTAATCGTTGTAGCTATCGCAGCTCTTTTTAAAGATAAAATTATGGGAATTATAAGAGGTAAATTAGGCGATTTAGAAAAAGGCGTGGGCGGAATAACTTCTGAACCAGGTTAATAAAAAAAATTAAATCTAACTATGATTTTAGAATATGTTCTTTTATTAACGGTTTTTGTCATGCTATTTTTTTCCACTCTCATGAAGAGTGGAGGAATTGCTTTGACTAAAGCGGGACCTCTTTTAGGTGCAAGAGTCGAAAGAAACTTAGTTACTGGAGGTCAGTTTAAGAATAAGCAAGGAAATCGTGAGCCATGGGTTAAACCATAGTTCACTGAGAATATTTGAAAACAAGGGGGAGACAATGAGATCAATTTTTAATGATCCAACTATGTTGTTGTGTTGTCTTTTTCTTTTGGGCGGAGTCATTCAAGATCTTGTTATGCGGAAAGTAAAAAATAAATATGTTTTATTTTCTCTCGTAACTTCAATATTATTTTTAATATTAAATTCAATTTCAAATTCCAATACTAATTTAAATTCATTTAGTAGTTTTTTTTCTGAATTAGATCATTCAAACTTAATTTTGATCTATAAAAATTTATTTCTAAGTTTATTTCTAACTTTTACATTATATATTTTTAATGTGATTGGAGCTGGTGATGCTAAATTATTTACCGCAATCTCAACTCTGTTACCTTTATCGTCAATTGCACCCTCTCTATTTTGCGCATTAATATGGGGAAGTTTGCTCGGTCTTTTTAAAACAATACTTTCTGGACAGTTACCAATACTAATATCTCGTGTTCTAGTTATCCCTCAAATGTTAATTTTCAGATCTCAAAATAGTAATTTAATAAAAGTTAATTCGGAATCATTCTCTTCGGTAAATGCAATTCCTTTTACAATACCCTTACTTCTCGGTGTTTTAACTCAATACTCTTTAATTCAGATTGGAGTTTCATTTTTATGAACACCACTTCTGTTTTAAAAAATTCGAATCGACAAGCAGGGCAAGTAATAATTGAAGCTGTTTTATTGGCTGTAATTTTTGTCGCCCTCTGGATGAGTATTACAAATTACGTAAAGAACACTAATATGGTGAAAAAATTAATTGAAGATGGATTGTGGACAAAAATAAGTGGAATGATTGAAAACGGTGTTTGGGAAAATCCACAAAAAGGAAGAAAGCTACATCCAAATAATTTGGATAGAAGCGTTTCTAAACAGGAGTAACATTTTGATTTTACACAAAAGGGATTACAACAAATTAATACAAAATCAAAAAGGTCTATTAACTTTAGACTTTATGATTGGTATTATTATTACATTTGCTGTAATGCTTTTTTTGTTTCGTGTTTCTTTTTCGTTAATGATGGTTGAGGTTTCACAATACGTTGCTTTTTCAGTTGCTCGTGCACAAAGTGCGGCCGATGTTGATTTAGAAAAACAAAGGGTAGCTGCGAAATCTAAATATAATCAGATCGTTAAGAATCCTGAGTGGCAACATTTTTTTAAAGGTGTCTTTGCAATTGGAAATAATGGCAACTACAGCGAAAACTTTTTAAAAAGTGGTATTGGAAGTGTTAATGGAACTGCAGCCAATGGCCATTTCGAAGAGTATCTTTATAAAAGTAATTATGATGGAAGTGATGTTTCTGGTATTCCCTTTGTTGGTGTTGTACTTCCAATCAAGCTTGGCTGGCTAAATATGAATATTCCACTTCTTGGTTCCACCTCTGAAACAGATCAAGAGTTTAAAGCCAAGGTTACTGGATTTTTAATTCGAGAACCAACTCAATATGAGTGTCATGATTTTTTTAAGAAAAGGTATCAAAAAGTTTTAAATATTGATAGCAGCAGATTCAATCACCCCTCTATCACGCGTGGAATAAATTCTTACGTGAGAATGGAGGATAACGGATGCTAATTAAAAATAAAAAATTTCTATCATCACATGAAGGTTTTGCGTATTTAGAAATAATTCCTGTTCTTATTTTGATGATGCTTTTATTGAGGTATTCTGTTGGTTTTTTTGGAGTCATCCATACTGCAATTCTAAATACTATTAGCGCTCGTAATTATGCTTTTGAAACTTTTAGACATCGCTCTCAATTAAATTACTTTCGACCACGCATTGGTGGTAGAGGAATTGATAAAGATAAATTAAGTGGTAATCGATTTCATGGAAAATATAATGAAAACCATATTAATTCTGGAGGAGATCCAAATTGGTGGGCAACTGTTCGAAGTATTGGTTCTGCAGGAAATAATCCAGCCGATGGTAGAAATGGAACTAGTGCAAATTATCATAACAATGTAATTATGAATGAGCCAAGACTAAACCCCTATAAAAGGTATCGAGAAGATGAAAGTGGGTCTGATCCTGTATGGATTCGACAAACTTATGGTATTTGTTTAGATGCGAGATGTGGAGATTAATTATGAATAATAACAATGAAACACGAACACTTTGGATTTCACTTGCAGCTGGATTATTTGCTGCTTTTCTTGTTTATAGTTACTCTCAAGAAAAAAAAGCTGAACTTGATAAAAAATATGGAGCAATGAAGAGAGTCATAATTTCAGCAAAAGATATTGCTGAGTTTGAAACTATAGATGACACCATGTTGGAGTTTAGAAGCATTCCGGATGATTATGTATCTCCTGGATTTGCAACTGAAGTTGATGCAGTTGTTGGACAAGTTGCTGGTACTCCAATTAAAAAAGGTGAACAAATTTTAATGACAAAACTATTAACTCCAGGCCCAGACACTGGAATTTCATTACAAGTTGCTCCAGGCAAGCGAGCTGTCACAATACCCGTTGATGAAATAAGAGGAGTTGCAAAATTAATTCGTCCCGGTGATCGCATTGATATAATTGCTGCTGTGGATTCTGGAAAAGGGTTAAACACAAAACGAGAAGTTTCAGTTTTATTGCAAGATATAGCTGTTATCGCTACTGGTATTAATGTGGTCAATAATATTCCTCGAATTATAGAGCCCGATGCCACAGGAAAAAGTGGGACTCTAATAAATTTAGCAAGCGATACTAGATATAATTCTATAACCTTGGAGCTGGATCCAAAACAAGCACAAGAGCTTTTGTACATTGTTTCTACTCAAGCTGGAAATATTTTTTTAACACTTCGTAATCCAAATGATCGTGCGCAAATTCGACTTCCTTCAACAACAATAGATAGTATTTCGGGTCGTGCAAGTTATGAGACACCAACAGTTAATGCAATTGCTCCTTCTACAGGAACACCAACGTTGGGGCGATAATTAGTTTATTTTGAAAACGCAAACGTAAGTTTGAGTTTTCATAATACGGGGTGATTGAAAAATCGTCCCCAACAAACAGGAAAATAACTGCTCGTGATTATGTCTGATATAATTGCGAAGCAATCAGACTTAATCATGAGCAGTTATTTATAATTAAATAAATTTTGAAATATAAATTTACATTTCAAGAAAGGGGGGGAAAATGAGAACAAATAAAATTAAATTTTCACTCATTTTTTTCTTTATATTAGAAATTATGTCTCCACTTTCTGTACGTTCACAGATTCAAAATAAAGTTCCAAGCACTTATGTGGCACCTCCAGATTTACAGGACCCACCCAAAACATCTCTGGAAATAGATAAGACTCATATCATCGATAGTGATGATAAAAAAGTTCTTTACTTAACTCCTACAATTGGAATCGAAAATCCAGTGGACCTTGGAAAATTAGTTGAAGAATTGCCTCCTGAAATTGATTTAAAAGGTGATTATACTAATTATGCTGAAGTTACTTATGATGCGACAACAAAGACATTAAAAATTACTCCGGGAAAAGAAGGTGTAAGTAGTATAACCATTCACAATAAGAAAACAAATAAAATAGTATATGAAGTTCGTCTCGATATTCAAAAGAGTAAACTTGATAAAGTGGCGCGTGAAATTAGATCCCTCTTAGGAGACATAGAAGGCATTCAAATAAAAATTTTAAATAATAAAGTTTTTATTGATGGTCAAATTTTATTACCAAGAGATATGCGAAGAATCGGAAATGTGGTTATGCAATATCCGGATACAGCTGTATCATTAGTTACACTAAGTCCTCTGGCTCAGAAAAAAATTGCAGAAATTATCGAAAGAGATATTAACAATCCAGAAATCAACGTGCGTGCTGTTAATGATAAGTTTATTTTAGAAGGAATCGCCAATAATACAGACGAAAAGGCGCGCGCTGAATATATAGCTCGAACCTATTTACCAGATATTGTATTGGATGCAGCAGATGATAAATATGTAAAAAAAATTAAATCAAAAGTTGATGTTGTTGTTAATCTCATAAATATTAGAGAGGCCGCTCCACCGCCCCCTAAAAAAATGATACAGTTAGTGATTCATTATGTTGAGCTCAGTAAAGACTATACAAATAGTTTTGAATTTAAATGGGCACCTCGCTTAACGGATGAATCAAAGATGGAGTTTGGACAATCCAGGGGAACTGCTTCAACATTTTCAAGTATCACTGGAATCATTGATAGCTTTATTCCAAAGTTGGATTGGCTAAAAACACATAATCATGCACGAGTATTAGAGAGTACATCTTTGATTGTCGAAGATGGAAAAAAGGGTGAGATGAAATCAGTTTCAAGTATTCCATATTCTGTAACACAGGCTGGTGGCGTGCAAAGTACGCAAAAAGAAGAGGTTGGAATTAGCTCTACAATTCAACCCACAATTGTATCAGCAAACTCTGATAGTATTATGTTAGATATGACCTTCGCAATCAGTCAGTTCTTGGGTTATAATCCTGCGGGTCCTTTAACATCATCTAATAATGTTCATACAAACATTACAGTGCGAAGTGGACAAAGTGCTGCCGTTGCAGGATTAATTTCAAATACCAATAGCACCGGATACAATTTGCCAGGTAATGATGGTCAACAACCCATTATAAGACTTTTAAATTCAAAAGCATTTCAACGTAAACAAAGTCAATTCGTCGTTTTTATCACACCAATTATTAAAAGTTCTGCAAGCTCTGGTGTGGAAAAAGTTAAGAAAAAATTTAGACTGAGAGACTAATAAAGAGTTAGGTTTTATATTATGGCAATAAATGCTCAATGTCATTTAATAGCAGTTAGTGGTGGAAAAGGTGGAGTTGGTAAAAGTGTTTTTGCGGCAAACCTTGCAATGGCACTTCAATTAGAACTTCGTCAGCCAGTTTTACTAATCGACTTAGATAATAAAAGTTGTGGTGATCAAAACGTTTTGCTGGGTTTAAAACCTATAAAAACTGTTTCTGAGTTTGCCACATTTACAGGTGTAATTACTCCACAGACACTAAATCAAATTTTTGCTATTCATCAATCAGGGTTAACATATTTGCCAGCTGTAAGAGGTCCTGAAGAATCACTTTCTGTCGATGTTGATTTATTTTCTAAACAACTCGATAGTGTTTCACGAATTTTTAAATTCATTGTTGTTGATCTTGGTGATGACTTAAATTCTCTACAATTAAGTATGACAATGGAGGCCAGCAGTCTTATCATGCTAACGACGCCAGAAGTGTTAGTAGTCAATCAAACTCAAAAACGAATAAACGAATTATTAACTCAAACTGTACCGATGGACTTATTACAATTGATAATAAATAAAGTGGGTGTTGGAGGATTATCTCCTCAAGTAATCTCACAGTCTTTGCGATTACCTGTTGTTTCGATGATTCCTGTTGACGATATTACTGTTCAAGGTTCAATACAGAGATCAACACCATTTGTGCTAACTGCAAATCAGGCTGCTGTCTCTACTGCGTATTTTGATATTGTTCGAAAATTAACTGGTGGAACACTTCAAAAACTAAAAACTATGGCGCGTCCAAAATCCATCAATAACATTTCTAGCACAGGAAGTGGCACGATAGGCAGTGCTGATAGCGGCGAACATAAAGAGAAAACTGATCCACGTACTATTTTAAAATTAAAAATTCATTCAGAACTTATCAAAGCAATGGATTTAAAAAAAGGGATAACAGATACTCAGGGCGATCCTGCAAAAGAAAAAGCATTGCAACAAAAAACATTGCAATCTATTACTGTAATCATTGATAGAGAAGCTCCACAAATTGCAAGAGATGAAAGATCTCGTATTATAAAAGAAGTTTTAGATGAAGCTCTCGGATTAGGTCCACTTGAAGATTTGCTCTCAGATCAAACTGTTACTGAGATCATGGTGAATGGCCACAAAAAAATATTTTGTGAACGAAGTGGAAGAGTCGTTTTAAGCCCAGTTACTTTTACATCAAATTTACATTTAAGAAATGTGATTGAAAGAATCGTAACCCCCCTTGGTCGACGAATAGATGAAAAAACTCCTTATGTTGATGCTCGATTAAAAGATGGAAGCCGAGTTAATGCCATTATTGAGCCGCTATCAATTGATGGTCCGGCACTGACTATTCGAAAATTTAAAAAGGGCGGTATCACTCCCGAAAAATATATTGAATTTGGCACCATTACAAAACCAATGATCGATTTTTTAAAAATTTGTGTCGAAAACGGTCTTAACGTTGTTATTAGCGGAGGTACAGGCTCTGGTAAAACAACTTTATTAAATATGCTATCGAGTTTTATTCCTTCCCATGAACGTATTGTTACTGTGGAAGACGCTGCCGAATTACAAATGCAACAAGAGCATGTTGTAAGACTAGAAACTCGTCCTGCAAATATGGAAGGGACTGGTGCAGTTTCCATTCGAGATCTTATTAAAAATTCTCTTCGTATGAGACCTGATCGAATTGTTGTTGGTGAGTGCCGAGATGGTGCTGCACTAGATATGTTACAAGCTATGAATACTGGTCATGACGGATCAATGACAACCACGCATGCAAACAGTCCTCGTGAATGTATCGCAAGACTTGAAACTCTTTGTTTAATGGCTGGAATGGATTTACCAATAAAAGCGATTCGTGAACAAGTTGCCAGTGCAGTAAATTTAATAGTTCAAATTTCAAGGTTATCTGATGGTTCCAGAAAAGTTTTATCAGTGACTGAGGTTGTAGGAATGCAAGGTGATGTTGTAACTCTTGCAGAAATTTTTAAATTTAAAGAAACTGGCTACGATGCCAAAAGAAAAATCATTGGTAATTTTCAGGTTCTTGGTCATGTGCCTTCATTTATCGAAAAACTTGAGGCAAAAGGTGTGGTCATCTCAAGAGATATTTTTTCAAACGATCCTAAATTTCAAACCACAGGTGCTCCGCCCCCAAGTAATTCAGGCGGCAACTCATCGTCAGCAAATAATTCTTCTTTAAATGGGGGTATTAAAAAACCTGGACCACCTTTGCCACCCAACCCAGTTAAAAAATCCTCATGAAATTATTAAATATATCCGATAATATGAATAACTGCACAAGATTAAGTCTGATTGCTTCGCAATTTTATCAGACTTAATCTTGTGCAGTTATTTTCTTGTTTGTTAGGGGTAATTTTTCAATTACCCCGAATTATGTAAATACAAACTAAAGTGTGCATTTACATAATAACTTACCATTGCAGAATTACGATTTATTTTTTGTAAGGTAGTTTTTAATATTTGGAGTTATTAATAATGTCTTTTTTATATAACCAATGGATATTTATACCACTTGTAAGTTTATGTGTAGGTATTGTGACTTATATTTGGGTGGATCGTTGGATAATTTGGTTTGATAAAAAAAGTGAAACACAACGAGCTGAAGTCACAAAAATGATGGATGCTATGTTTATGGATGTGGATAAAAAAAGATTCACAATACTCACCTATTTACTAAGTTTTGGAATGGGCTTTGTTTTTTTTATGATTTTATGGCCCAACTTTTTAGTTGGATTTATAATTGGAACAAGTGTTGCCCTTGCTCTATGGAGAGTTCCTTTAATTGTTATAAAATCACTTCATGAATCTCGGTGCAATAAATTTGTTGAACAAATGGTTGATGGTCTTACGATAATGGCAAACGGAGTAAAATCAGGATTAAGTATTACTCAATCAATGGAGCGAGTTGTAGAAAATTTAGCTAACCCCATTTCACAAGAATTTAATTTAGTTCTTTCGCAAATTAGAATTGGTAGAAGCGTTGAAGAAGCACTAGTAGAACTAAGTGAGCGCATACCTCGTCAAGATTTATTAATGTTTGTAACTGGAGTTAATATTTTAAAAGAAACGGGTGGAAACTTAGCTGAAACATTTACCACAATAGTTGTCACAATTCGTGAACGTCAAAAACTTGAAAAGAAAATTCAAGCAATGACAACACAAGGAATGATGCAAGGTTTGATTATTGCCCTAGTTCCTTTTCTAATTATGATTGTACTTTTAATATTAGACCCAAAATTTGTTTCACCAATGTTTAATACGACACTTGGAATTGTGTTGTTATTTATTATGCTTTGTTTGCAAATTGCAGGCGGTGTCGTCATAAAGAAAATAGTAACGATTAAAGTGTGAATACTTAAAGCAAATCTCGCTGAATTAAATTTGCTTCATCATAAATACGCAAACAAGGTTCATTTTTAATTTTTGAAATTGGTTTAGTACTTACATAGAATGCCTCTGGTAAATCAGACCAATATCTCATATCTGGAGCAAGTCCATTAACAAAAGTTTTATGGGTTGCAAAAATCGTCAATGCACCTAGTAACCCTGTTATATCATTTGGAAGTGCTTGAGAAGAAAGATAAGTTAGTCCAGCTCCTACAGCAAATACTAAACTTGTATATGTTACCACAAGAGGAAATCTAAGCGTTCTTTTTAAAGTTAGTACTTTATCATGATCAGGTAAATCTCGCCTTTCTATATTTTGAAGCCAAGAATTTGTAGTTAGCAAAATTCCATTATCTGATAAACAGTTCATTAATCGTGGTACGCTAGAATACTTTCTATTGTATTTTCTTAACCAGCTAAAAGTGACTTCAGGCAAATGATTAAGAGTTTGAATATTTAAAGTTATTGGAGCTTTGCTATTTGTTATTTCCTTTTTTATATATTTAACAAACTCAACCAAATGATCACTTGCAAAGCCATTTTCATTTTCAATCTTCTCAAAAAAAGGTGAGGCTTTTTCAATTCCAACTAATCGAAGCCATAATAATCCTTGAATAAATACATTTACCTCATCGGCTCCTGAATTATAAATTTGTGCTACTGATTCATCATAAGCAATATTCATCTCTATTTCAGCTTCACTTTTTTTATTTAACTTAATATAGCTCATAGCCATTAAGAGGCTTCCAAATACCCTTTCATGTGATTCAAGCACATAGTCTTTCAATACACCCTCATAAACAACTGTCTCTGCAACTTCATTAATCAGGCTATAATATTTATCTCTGAATTTATTTCGCAGCATCTTGCCAATACTAATGACATCTTCATAACAACCACGATCATATAATATGGTTAATGAGTTTAATTGAAACTCTGTATTTTTACTCATTATTAGTTTACTTTTATCATCGCATGAAATTTCATTTGTAATTTCATTATAATAGGGAGGTTTACTTGCACATGAAATTATAAAAATAAAAAAAATTAATATATATGGCATAATTTATTATCTTTAACTTTGAATAAATAAACAAGATTTGATTTAATCTAATACATGAAAAAAATCTTCAGTATAAGAATCTTCATTTTTAGTCTCTTTGTTTTTACCGGCTGTATACATTATGAATCAAAACCTAATAATGATCTTTATACAAATCCGACTAGTCTTGATCACTCAGTCCATTTATATTATCTTAAAAAGAATAAACCAAATTCCCCGCCGACCATTGGTGAATATAGTGAACTCATAAATCCTGAAACAAAGCAGTACATAGAAAATGAAATTTTAGCCAGCAAAGTGTTTAAGGGTATTAATAGTACTTACATTGATTTTAGAACTTCATCAAATCAGCAAAACTTAAAATGCGTAATTTCAGAAGAAACTCAAAATGAAAAACTATTTTCCTTAGCCTTGATTATTCCTATTCCTATTAAATCTACATTTAAGATGAATTGGATCATTACAAACGGAGAAGGAAAGGAAACTAATATTTCTGCTCAAACTAGTATTTATGAATTTCCTTTTATTGGATTTTTACCAGCAACTATTATTCAAAGATCCGTACAAAAAAAGGATGAGATTATTTATAGAGTCTTAACTCAAAAGTTAATATCGCAAATACAATCAAACTCAACTAAGGACCAACTTTTTCACTAGATCTACGTCGTGTTCTAAAAAATATTTCACCTTAAATGACAACTTCTATTTAATTTTTAAAATAAATTATACCATACTGAAGGGAGTATAAATCAATACCATGGAAGAGGTTTTAGATGGATTTAAGATCGTCTCTAGTTATAAAAGTTTATTTTATAATTTTATTATTATTATCTTCAAATTTTTTAAACGCATTTGTTGATACTAAAAATGCTAATTACTCTAATACTTGGACAGATATAATTGTGCCAGGAAGTGGTTATGACCTTCGTGTTATGCGAACTTATAACAGTAGATCTTTATATAAAGGACTATTTGGATTTGGATGGTGCTCTGATTTCGAAACACGTGTGGTAAATATGCCCGACGGCACAATTAAACTTATCGAGTGCGGTGGAGGTATGGAATTGGTTTACTCGACTAAGGCTCTTGGAGCAAAAGATTTAGAAGCACAAGTTGCTTCCATCATTACTGAATCTAAAAAGAAAAATAAACAATCAGAGGGATACTACCAAAGCTTAACTCAAAATTTGAAAAAGGATATAAATTTGAGATTAAGATTATCCGCAGAATTAGGTTTAAATGCTAAAATAAAAGAAGGAATTACTTATTTTGCAAATGGCAAAGAAGTCGATACTATAACATTCTCAAAAGATAGTTATACTCGCCGGGTTTATGATGGGAGTTCACAAAAATTTGATAAAGAAGGCCGTTTAACTTATATGTATGACAAAAACGGTAACTTTTTAAAACTTGATTATGAAAAAGGAAAACTCAGAGAGGTATCTGATAATAATAATCGAAGACTTCTTTTTAAATATAATACCAATCAACAAATTGCCACAATTATAGGGCCAAATAATATAACTGTCGAATATAAGTTTGCAAACCTTGATCATTTGTCTTGGGTGAATAATGCTTGGGGAAATATAAATTCGTACGAGTACGACGAATCTCACAATATGACAAAGGCAATCTTTCCAGATAAAACCACCGTACAAGTAACATATGACAGAAGTAAAGACTGGGTTATTGGATTAAAAGATCGTTCAAATTGTACTGATAAATATTCATATGAGGTTGCAAAAGATGATCCTAAAAATCACTACTGGTCGACCGTAAAAAGAACCTGCGGAAAAGAAGTCTCAGATAGTAAATTTGAATTCATTCATAAAGTCCGAAGTGATGGTGTAACTTATTTAGCCCGAACAATAACGACAGTTAATAATGTTTTAACAGACATAACATATCATGAAATATTTGGAAAACCAATTCATATAAAGAGAAATGCTGACATAACTGCATTTGAGTATTTTGCTAATGGATTATTAAAAGCAAAATCAAACAATGTTATGAAACTTGCTTATGAGTATGACAAAGAAAACAATAAAGTCAGTAAAGTTCGTTCAGTGTTCTTTGATCCTAAAGGAAAAAAAATTGCCGAAAAAGCATCAGAGTTTAAGTATGATAAAAAGAACAATTTAATTTTTGCTAAAAATACCGATGGCCAAAAAATTAACTTAACTTATGATCTAAAGGGCAGGATAGATACCATAGAGGATCAAGCTAAAAAGTTAGTTAAGATATCATATGATGATAAATTTGGTAAACCCGCTCTTGTAACCCGACCCAATCTTGGTACTATTAAAATATCTTACAAGCAAAATGGCGAAATTGATAAGGCCGAAAGCCCCGATGGCCCAAAGGTCGCTATTCAAGTTGCCAGTGCCTTTAATAATCTTTTGGATATTATTGCACCTGCAAGTAGTGAAATTTATAATTAATATAAGATGATTAAAGTTTTATAACTTTAAATGGAGTAAGAAAATGAAAAAATTTATCTCAAAATTGAAAAATATAAAGTTAATTAATAAAATTAATTTATTTCCAAACTTGAACAAAAAAAAACTTATCTTATTTTTTTTCTTTGGAGTATTATTAAGCGTCTGCAAACAAATCGCCTTTGCAAATACAAATAAATTTGGAAGTGGAACCACTGCAAACACTGGTTCAAGCTTTGCTGATGTTAATCCTGACGATAGGAATGCGATAAATACAACACAAACTACTTCTGGATTTTCAACCGGATCAGGGGTTGGATTCCCAACTCTTATTGATAAAGAAGGGAATGTTGCAACCCACACTGATAACTGTCCATGCCAAACCCTACCTGAAGGAAAAATAACAGATAACATTGTTCATGGCCATGGTGTTATTAATATGGCTTCAGCTGAAGGCACTATAAATCAAGATCCTGCTCACTCAGGTAATGGCACAGGAACTGCTAAGTAAAAATTCTTTTTTGTATCTGAAATAAAATAAAAGAAACACCTAAGCTAAATAATAAAATTAACACTGATAATGCTTTTAGTTCAGGTGTAATTCCAAATCTCATTAAAGAATAGAGCTTTATGGGTAATGTGTCATTACCCACTCCATTTACAAAATATGAAATCAAAAAATCATCAAATGATAATACAAATGAAAGCACAAAAATTCCTGCAAAACTCGGAATCATCATGGGCAAAGTTATCATTCTAAAAATTTGATTATGTGTAGCTCCTAAATCTTTAGCGGCCTCATAAATTTTTTCATCAAATCCTTCTAAACCAAGCGTTAAAATCACAACTGCATATGGCAACGTCAGCATGGTATGCGAAATGATTAAGGATAAATAACCCAAATCAATTTTAATAATTAAAAACCAAATTAATAAAGAAATCCCCATAATAATTTCAGGAAACATTAAAGGAATCATAAAGATATTTCTAAAGTTTTTTATTTTTTGTAGTGACTGCTCTTGCAACCCATAACAAATCAATATTGAAAATAGTATCGACAATAAGCTTGTCGTAAAAGAAATATTAAAACTTAAAACAAGTGAATGCATTAATTCAGCATGCAAAAATGCTTTTTTAAAATTTTCTAAATCTAATGACTGAGCAACTATATTTAAGATCGGAGCATAAATAATAAGATAAGTTATAAAGCTAATTGCTAAAAAAATTTGATAGAGTGTATTTCTTTTCATAGTTTAAACCTTCCCCAATTTCAAAAATCTTTTTAGTCCGGAGAATAAGTTAGGAACAAGCATAATTAAAATCATAATCATAGCTAAAGAAGCTGCAAAAGGCCAATCACGGACTTTTAAAATTTGCTCCGAAATTAATTTCCCCAATGTCTGCACCTGGGCTCCACCTAATAAATCAGGAATAACAAATTCGCCTAAACAAGGTATAAACACCATCAATGCAGCAGAGACTAAACTCGAATAATTATTTGGGATAAATATTTTAAAAAAAGCGATGTACGAGTTAGCACCCAAATCACGAGCTGCTTCAATCAACGAAAAATCAAACTTCTCAAATCCTATATACAAAGGTAAAATCATTAGGGGCAAATAATTTGTAATCATACCTAGTTGAACCGCAATAAATTGCGAATCAATTAAAAATCCTAATAACAAATTTTTAAGTGCATATGTTCGAATTAAAAAATTAGTTAAAAAAGGCAATACAATTAAAAATAAAAAAACATTTTTATATCTTGATTTAGAAATCGCCAAAAGATATGCAATGGGTACGCCCAAAAAAAGACACATCAGAGTGGTTTGCATTGCAAGCTTTAAACTATTGAAATAAACCTTAAAGTATAGTGGATCAATGGCTCGAACATAATTTTGAAATTGAAAATCCCAAACAATTTCACCATAAGATCCTCGTGATAAGAAACTGTAAATTAACATTATACAAATTGGACCGACAAAGAAAAAACCAAACCACGAAATTGGAATTAATAATATCTTTTTCACAAATTATATTCCTGATTCAAAAACGAGTGGAGATTTTTTAAATTGAAGAAATGCAAATGACTGCTCTTTAATTCCAATTTCATCTAATTTTTTATTTGTATGAATTATAATTGGATTTATATTTTTATGTTCTTCTACAGGGAGACAAATTAACTCTTGAATAGAACCTTTAAAAATAATCTTATCTACACGCACTTTAATTTTAGATAATTCAATCTGTGGAAAAGTCTGTGCATTAAGTGCAACATCTTCAGGTCGATAAATCAAATTTATGATTTTGTTTATTGGAAGTCTTTTAATTTTTTCTTGTTCAAAATCATTTAACAAACCAACAGAAATAAAAATGCTTTGGTTTGCAGGATTTAATAAACTTTTTCTATCTTCACTTAAAACCAATTGTACTTTATTGCTTGCACCAAAAAATTGAGCCACAAAAAAGTTTTCTGGTTTATGATATAACTCTGAAGATTGCCCAATTTGTTGAATAGTACCTTTATCCATTATACAGATGCGATCAGATAAACCCATAGCCTCTTCTTGATCATGAGTAACAAATACAAATGTGATTCCAAGAGATCGTTGCAAAATAACTAACTCATTTTGCATTTCGATTCTTAATTTTTGATCGAGAGCTGACAATGGCTCATCCAATAACAAAACTTTAGGCTTATTAACTAGAGCACGAGCTAGGGCAACTCGTTGCTTTTGCCCACCCGAAAGAGTTTTAGGAAAACTATTTTCAAAACTTCTCATACGAACAATATCTAGAGCTTCATTTACATTATGGTCGATTTCTTTTTTTGATAATTTAAGGATTTTTGGACCAAATGCTATATTTTCTCTAACTGATAAATGTGGAAATAAAGCATAATTTTGAAAAACAGTATGAATTGATCTCTGATGAGGAGGTAATCGATCGATGCGACGGCCATCTAAATAAATTTCGCCTTGATCAGGCGACTCAAACCCTCCCAACATTCTAAGGAGTGTTGTTTTTCCACAGCCACTCGGACCTAGTAAAACAAAAAGTTCGCCAGAATTTATTTTAAGGGAAACATCATCAAGTACTTTATTTTCTACAAAAGATTTGGTAATATGGCGAACTTCTAGCATTTACTTACCTTCATAAAATGAAAAGGAAAAATTTTATGTCGAATCTAAGACAAATCATTCTCATACTTTTGTCAATAATTCTAGTAACCTCGTGTACTTCTAAAAAAAATACTAAGACTGTCGCACAAGTAAACGTTTTTATTTGGTCTAACTATATCTCCGATCAAATGGTTAAAAAATTTGAACAGACTTATAATGCAAAAGTAATTCTATCTCATTTTGCCTCTAATGAAGAACTTCTCTCAAAACTTCAGGCTGGCGCAATTGGGTATGATGTTATAGTTCCATCTGACTATATGGTTAAAATTATGACCAAATTGAACTTGCTTCAAGAACTTGACAAAAATAAGCTACCCAATGCCACTCTACTTGATCAGAGTTTTTTAAATCAATCTTATGACCCAACCAATAAGTACTCCTTACCCTACGGTTGGGCAACTAGTGGAATCGCAATAAATAAAAAATTTTATAAGGGACCATCAATTAAATCTTGGAAAGATCTATTTGAGAACTCACAACTTAAAGGAAAAATAAATTTACTTGACGATAATCGTGAAGTTTTTGCTGCTTCCTTAAAACATTTGGGTTATTCATTAAACTCTACAGTTGATGCCGAAGTAAAAAATGCACTTCAGTATTTAAAACAAGTTAAATCACAAATTAAATCTTTTAACTCTGACCCCATGGATATGATTTTGTCTGGTGAGGTATGGGCGACACAAATGTATTCACCTGACGCACTTCAAGCACAAAGTAAATCCAATAGTGATGTCGAGTATATTATTCCAGAAGAAGGATGTACTCTATCAATTGATAATTTAGCTGTTCCAGTAGGTGCTAAAAATGTTGAATTAGCGCATGCATTTATAAACTTTTTAATTTCTGAAGAAAATAATTTAGATTTTGTTAGTAAAATTTATGCAGGTCCTGTAGTTAAAACAACAAAAGCTAAACTTCCAATTCAATTAAAAAATAACGCCTCCCTTTTCCCTTCCAAAATTATACTTAACAAATTGGAAAAATTAGAAGATCTAGGTGATAAAACTTCAATTCTAGATCAGATGTGGACTGAATTTAAAACTTTTTAATCCTCAGAATCATTTATTTTTGGAATTACCAAATTGCCACCGTTTGATTGTGGTAGCGAGGAAGATTCTTCTGATCCTGTTTTGCTACCATTTGTCGCATCACCTTCCTCTTTAGTGCGAAATATTGATTCTCCTGGTTTTGTATTTTGATATGTTTGATATGGACCTTTTGAGTTTGGATCCATTGTAAGTGGCACCATAAATGGTGTGTTTATATTTTTATTATTTACTAAATCCTCACGCGCCTCTAATGAAAGTTTTTTAAAATTTGCAGGCGTACAAGAGTCTAATACTAAATCAAATTTATTTTTCCAAGCCTCTGTAGCACTAAACTTTAAAGCATTTACCACTCTCTTTAACTCTCGAATAGATTTGTATGGCTCTAGATTACAAGCTTGCTTAAATGCTTTTAGGGATATTTCATAATTTTTATTTTCATAACCTGTTAAAGCTAAACCAATTTGATTTTCAAAAGAATTTGAATTCAATTCAACAGCTTTATTAAAGTATTTTTCAGCACTACTAAAACTTTTTTGCTGATATAAAACAATTGCATAACTAACCAAAACAAAATCAACTTTAGGAAACCTCTTAACACTTTCATTTAATGAATTAACAACATTTTTTGTATTACCAAGCGTATTATCAATATATGCTTTAAATAAATAATTTTCAGGAATATTTGGCTCCATTGTAATGGCTTGATTGCATGATTTAACAGCGACATCATGAAAACCATCAAGAGTATTTATTCTGCATAATTCTGACACATATTCAATTTTTTCTCCGGCAATTTTAATCAAGTCTTGAATAACTAAACGAAGTTCATATCGGTTATTTGTTTTTTTAAAGCTTTTAAATAATCCTTCAAGAGCTGGTTTAAATTTTGTTTTTATTCCTAATGAAAGACGATAATTCTTAATTGCCTCATCAAATTTTTTTTTATTTAAGTGCAAATTTCCAAGGGCAACATAGGCTTCAAAATCATTTGCATTTAAAGCGATTAATCTTTCATAAATTAATTTTTCATTTTCATCATCATTAGTTTTTGCAAATGACTTAGCAAGTAATGCTAAGCCTGATCTATTAAGAGTGTCAGCATCTGCCTTTAATAATTTTATAACTTCAGAATATTTTTTTTCTCTGAACAAAAGTCCAGCAAGTTTTTGTTTGCTTGTAACATCATCTGGATTTGCTTTTATAGTTTGTATGAGCTTATCTGAATCACTTTGAGACACTTGAGCATGTGAAAATACTGGATTAAATAAAATAGTAAAAAAAATAGTTATGATCATGTTTTGTGACCTATCTTAAAAACTTAGCAGTTATTTTTCTGTTTGTTGAGGGCGATTTTAAATCACTCCGAATTATGAAAATCCAAACTAAAGTTTGTATTTTCATAATACACAATATAACTCACTCACATTTATGTTATCATATTATTGATGAATCAAAAAATAATTTGTCGACGTGGTCCAGTACTAGGAAATCAATCAGGGCAAGGTATACTTGAGTATGTCTTACTTTTAGTAATTATTGTTGCAGTTGTACTTGGTTTGCGAATCAAATTTTTGGGTCCCTTTGGTAATTATTCACGTTCTGTATTAGAATCACAATTTGAATGTGCTCTCGAAATGGGAGAACTAATGGACAGTACCAAACTTATGGAAGATGAAGATGGAAATTGTGTAAAAAAATTTGAATCCGGTGATTGGGACCCTGTCACTGGAAAATATAATGATAAAACTGGAAGCAATACTAGCGGTAGTGGATCAGGAAATGTAACAAAAGGCGATGGTAAAAATGGAAGTGGTGGGTCAGAAGATGCTTCAGGAAGTAGTTCTAATAAAGATTCTAACGCTAATAAAACTAATAATGGTGCTGGGGCTGGTGGAGATAATTCTTCTGAAGGTGGCAATAGTGGTGTTGGGGCGAATAGTTCAGTTGACTCAGGAGGCTCTCGCTCTGGAGGAGGGCGAGGTAGTAATACTTTAAGCCCAAAAAAAATCTCACTTTCACTAGATAGAAATGGTCGTCCCGCTACAGGAGTAACTACAGGATCAGAAGACTCAACATCAGAAGAAGTCATTGTTGAAATGGGGGACGAAGATGCGGAATTGCGTGGTAACAATCGCTATGGGAGGCGTTCTCGGAGACAATCCAAGTCCGTAAATTTGTCATCTTATATCGAAGAAAACAAGGATGATGAAAATGAAGAGAAAAAAAATTCTCCAACTGTTACTACTCAATCAAATACTGTCGGTGGCGAGCGTAAACCAAAATTAATTAAAATTGAAGAAACGAGACGAGAATTAAAAGTCACAGATGACAAAAGTAATAACTGGGATCTAGGAAAACTGTTTAGATTTGCGATCATCTTTCTTATTATATTGGCAATTTTAATTTTTATATTTTTCCAAGTCGCGCAGTTTTTACGTAGCAGCGAGAAATAACTGCTAAAGATTAAGTCTGATCGCTGGCGCGATTATATCAGACATAATCTTTAGCAGTTATTTTCTTGATATTTGGGGAGATCTTCGATCTCCCTTACTACTGCTCTTGATTAAGTCTGATCGCTGGCGCGATTATATCAGACATAATCTTTAGCAGTTATTTTCTTGATATTTGGGGAGATCTTCGATCTCCCTTATTACTGC
>SXSU01000003.1 GCA_005793345.1 Bdellovibrionales bacterium | reverse complement strand
TAAAGGAGCAACAAAAATATTAGAAAAAGGATTTCACGAAGCAGATTTTTCGAATGATTTTGCGAGAGTAAAACCAGGTCATCCAGAAGGATATATTGATGCATTTGCAAATATTTATAACGAGGTTGCTGATAGAATTATATCAAAAAATAAAACGAAAATTTATTATTATCCAACTGCTTATCAAGGACTTCTAACAGCTAAATTTATTCATACGTGTATAGATTCATCTAACAAAAAAAAATGGATTAAATTCTAATGATTAATGTTGCTTTATTTGGACTCGGCAGAATTGGACAGATGCATGGAGAAAACTTGTTCAAACACCCTAAGTTTAAATTAAAATATATTTATGATACAAATAAGCTACTTGCTCAAAAATCAGCTAATAAATTCAAAGCTACAGCAATAAGTGACTATAGGTTGGCATTAAAAGATAAGAAAATAGATGTAATATTCATAGCATCATCTACGGCAACACATATAAAATTTATTAGAGAATCGGCAATTCATAAAAAAACTATTTTTTGCGAAAAACCATTAGATTTAGACTTAAATAAAATTGTAAGCTGCAAGAAATACATAAAAAAATTTTCCCCAAAAATTCAAATAGGTTTCAACAGAAGATACGATCCTGGCCATTATTATTTGAAAAAATCTATTGACCAAAAGAAAATTGGTGTACTGCAAAAAATCATAATCACTTGTAGGGACCCGGCGCCTCCATCGTATGCTTATTTAAAAACAGCAGGTGGTATATTTAAAGATATGATCATTCATGACTTTGACCTCATTAGATTTTATCTAAAAAATGATCCAATCCAAGAAGTTTTTGCAACAACAAGTGATTTATCAGAATATTATAAATTATTTAAAAGTGTCAATGATCATGAATTAGCTACTGTTGTTTTAAAATCAAAAAATGGAGTTTTGTGTACGATTAACAACGCAAGACATTGTACGTATGGACACGATCAAAGAGTTGAAGTTTTTGGAACAAAAGGCATGCTAATTTCAAATAACAAAAGAGATAATGAAGTTGAATTCAGCAGTACAAGTGGAACTAATTCAAAGACAAAACTATTAAATTTTTTTATTGAAAGGTACAAAGAGGCTTACTACTTACAACTTCACGATTTAGCTGATTTAACTACTAAAAATAAAAAACCTAGAGCAAATTTCGATGATGGACATCAAGCCTTAATATTAGCTGTAGCAGCTGCGAAATCTTTAAAAACAAAAAAAATTATTAAAATATCTTAAGTATGCAAATTGGTATTGATGTTGGTGCAACTAAAATTGAAAGCGTTGTACTTGAAACAGATGGAGTCGAAAAGCATAGGTCCAGAGTCGATTGTCCTAAAGATTACAATAAAATACTTCAACAGATAAAAAATATAAATGATGAATTGGAAAGTAAATTTAATACAATTTTGCCTGTAGGTGTTTGTCACCCTGGTATACATTCACCGCAAACCGGATTGGTTAAAAATGCACCAAACTGTTATTGGATAGAAAATAAACCTTTTCAAAAGGATTTAAAAAAATTGTTAAATAAAGAGGTATTTTGTGAAAATGATGCAAATTGTTTTGCTTTGTCTGAAGCTATCGATGGAGCAGCTAAGCACTATAAAGTTGTCTATGGTATTATTCTAGGATCTGGCGTTGGAGGAGGGCTTGTAGTTGATAAGAAAATTGTTTCAGGACCAAATGGTGTTGCAGGTGAATGGGGTCATAATCAACTACCATATCTTGCGGCAGAAAAAGAGGAGTTAGATAGTAAAATTTATAGAGATTGTGAAGTAGAAAGTTTCATTTCGGGATTATCTTTAGCTAAAAGATTTAATAAAAAATATAATAAAAATTTAAAAACTAATGAGATATTTGATTTGTATAGAGCTAATGATCTAGATGCGATAAAATTTATTGATAATTTTAAAATAAATTTAGCCATGTCACTTTCAGCTATCATTAATATTTTAGATCCAGATGTGTTTATCTTTGGCGGTGGAGTATCAAACGAAATAAATTTTTTAAATGAAATTCATAAATTAGTTTCGAAGTATGTTATTGGAAAAGAATACGAGGGAATATTTTTAAAACCTAAATATGGTGACGCAAGTGGAGTAAGAGGTGCTGCAAGATTAGGTAGATCATCTAATTTTTAAATTTCAACCCATAGTAGATTATTTTTTTTCCGGTTAATTATTTCCGTCTATTAACTAAAACAGAATAAAGCAAAATTCAACCTGCAAGTGATTTTTTTTATTAACTTTCAATTTAAAAAACTAATTATATAATTAATTTTTTATAAACAAACAAAGGAAGAAAATGAAAAAAATATTAATCGCAATTTATATTTTTTTAATACCAAGTTTTGTAAGTGCCGCTCCAACTGCTGAAGTTCTACACTGGTGGACTTCGGGTGGTGAAGCAAAAGCCTTACAAGTATTAAAAGATGATTTTGCAAAGCAAAAAGGAATATGGAAAGATATGCCAGTTGCTGGCGGTGGCGGAGATGCAGCAATGCAAACTCTTAAAGCTCGTATAGTTGCAAATGATGCTCCTGCAGCAGCTCAAATTAAAGGTCCTACAATTCAAGAGTATGATGAACAAGGTGTTGTTGCTCCTTATAATATTGATGCCGTAGCTAAAGCAGAAGGTTGGGACAATCTTTTAAGCAAACAGGTTGCACAACACATGAAATGCGCTGATGGAAAATCTTATTGTGCTGCACCAGTAAACATTCATAGAATTGACTGGATTTGGGCTAATAAAAAAGTTTTAGATGCTAATGGTATTAAAATGCCAAAATCTTGGGATGAATTTAATACTGCTTCAGACAAACTTAAAACAAAAGGAATAATTCCTCTAGCTCATGGTAGTCAACCTTGGCAAGATGCAACAGTATTTGAAGCTGTAGCTCTTGGAGTAGGTGGAAACGATTTTTACAAAAAAGCTTTTGTAGATCTTGATCCAGCTACATTAAATGGTGCTACTATGGTTAAAGTATTCGACCAAATGAGAAAACTTAAAGGTTACACAGATGCAGGTTCACCAGGAAGAGACTGGAACGTTGCAACTGGAATGGTAATGGAAGGTAAAGCTGCATTCCAAATCATGGGCGACTGGGCAAAGGGTGAATTTACTGCTGCAGGAAAAAAACCTGATCAGGATTTTCTTTGTTCTCCAACTCCATCTAACAATGGTTATCTTTATAATGTCGACTCTTTTATTTTCTATAAAAATGCTGGACAAGATAAAGTTGATGGACAAAAACTACTTGCAAGTTTAATGATGGGAAAAAACTTTCAAAGAGTTTTTAACGAATACAAAGGATCTATCCCAGCAAGACTAGACGTTTCAATGGATACGTTTGATGTTTGTGCTAAGAAATCAAACGCAGACTTGAAAACTTCAGGTACTAAAGGAGGACTGTTACCTAGTTTTGCTCACGGTATGGCATTAAGAGGAGCTCAAAAAGGAGCTATTCAAGATGTTGTAACTAAGCATTTCAATTCTGATATGTCTTCACAAGATGCTGCTAAACAATTAGCTGCTGCTGTTAAGGCGTCTCTATAAATATAAAGTCTAAAATTAAAACTGCGCCATTTAAATATGGCGCAGTTTATTTAAATAAATTTTGAAATGTATTGGTTAAAAAAAAATTTACCTAAAATAGTATTATCTCCTTCAATCGCTTTATTAATATGGTTTGTTTATGGCTTTATTTTATGGACAACTTATATTTCCTTCACTAAATCAAAAATTTTACCTAAGTATGATTTTTGGGGATTTGGACAGTATGTAAGGCTGTGGAGCTTGGATAGATGGCATACTGCTGTTACTAATCTTGCTATTTATACAATTTTATTTTTAATTTTATGTATTGCTATTGGTATTGTTTTAGCAATTTTACTAGATCAAAAAATTAGGGCCGAGGGATTTTTAAGAACTATTTATCTCTATCCAATGGCTTTATCTTTTATTGTTACCGGAACTGCTTGGAAATGGGTTATGAACCCAACATTAGGCATTGAGAAGTTTTTTATAGATATAGGATATGAGAATTTTACATTTGATTGGCTTGTGACACCAGGCATGTCTATTTATTGTATTGTTATTGCTGGTGTTTGGCAATCTTCAGGATTTATCATGGCTATTTTCTTAGCAGGTCT
>SXSU01000031.1 GCA_005793345.1 Bdellovibrionales bacterium | reverse complement strand
TTTGGATTTTCATAATACGGGGTGATTCAAAAATCACCCCAAACAACAGGAAAATAACTGCTTCTGGTTATGTCTGATATAATCGCGAAGCGATCAGACTTAATCATGAGCAGTTATTATGAAAACACAAACGTAAGTTTGGATTTTCATAATACGGGGTGATTCAAAAATCACCCCAAACAACAGGAAAATAACTGCTTCTGGTTATGTCTGATATAATCGCGAAGCGATCAGACTTAATCATGAGCAGTTATTTATAGTTAATAAGGTTGTTTTAAATCTGAGTTGCTAAGTTCCATAATGTAAGCCAAAGCTAATTTTGTGAAAGCAAGTGAATGATTAAAGTTAAGAGCTGGTGAAATCACATCATTAATAGTATGAATATTGTCATTCATTGTTCTCATTGTAGCTTCAAATGGAATTGCTGTTGGAAATCCATTTTTATACCAAGAAGCATGGTCACTACAACCGTATCCACATTTATCTTCTTTGAAGCGAGCCCCAACATAATGAGTGTTTAACTCTTTTAAAATATCGCGCAACCAAACACTAGTGAAGTCGGTCATATCGCCAATGACTAATTCTCCGTCACCTGGAAATAAAGTCATATCAAGTTGCAAAACAGAGATTACTTTTTTGCCTAAGTTTTTATATTGGGCTGCGATTTCTGCAGAGCCAAGAAGACCAGCTTCTTCACCAGCATACCAGTAAAACTCAACTGATCTTTGTTGTGGAGGTAATGTTAAGAATACTCTAAATGCTTCTAAAATATTTGAAGATCCAGAGGCATTATCATCAGCTCCAGGGGCTTTGCCTAATCCCCATGTTGCAATGGAATCAAAATGTCCACCAAGAACAACAATTTCATCACTGTGAGTACTTCCAGGAACAGTTACTCGAATTGAACTTTGAGGTGTTTTTATATGAGGGACTAATTCAACAGTAATTCCTGTTCGTCCAGAAGAATCAATCATCGAATTAAGTTTTGTAATTAAACTTTCAGTAGCTTTTTTACCGTCTTCTGATTTGTGATAACGAGAAGGAAAAGAGGATAACCATTGCACAGTTTTTTGTAAATTTGATTCACTTAATTGTTCAATGGCATTTGTGATCTCTTCTTTTTTAGATATATTTAATTTCCGAACAGAAAATTGTGAGTAATTATTATTTAGTGTATGATATTTTTGTATTGTGGAAAAAATATCGTGATCAACATTATTATTATCAACATTATCATTTTTTGAAAATAATGCTTTGGAAGGAGTAATATCTTCGAAGCCTCCACATTTATGGAAATTATGTGCAAAATGGCTAAGTGCAATTGCTTGATATTGAGAAATTGTTGCTGTTGCTAAATTTAATTTATCATCTTGAGCGTCAGGTGTGATACCCATATTTTGTAAAAAATTGAGGTCAGCAAGGACCTTTACATTTGGTGAGCTATAGACTTTGTTTTCAAAACCTAAAAATGTTAAAATTAAATATAGAAATAATTTTGCTTTATTGATTTTCATTGATCCCCCCCAGGATTGAATTCATTGTTTTTAAATTGAATTCAATTAAAAGGTAGATCTACAAACAGGTGTTATCAAGAAATTTTATAGCATCAGCAAATGGCATGGGGCGGCCAAAATAATAACCTTGAAAGTAATCACAACCTAAATCTTTTAGTATGCGGGCTTGTTTTTCGGTTTCAACACCCTCTGAAACCACTTCGATATCTAGACCTTTGGCTATATTTATTATTGCTTGAACAATAATTCTAGTTTTGTGATCTTGTTCAATTTTGCGTATAAATGATTGGTCAATTTTTAAATTATCAACATTGAAATCGCTGAGGTAACTTAACATAGAATACCCAGTTCCAAAATCATCGAGCGAAACAGGAAAGCCTAAGCTTCTACATTTTTCTATCCAATAAAAAAAGATGTTGCCCTCAAGTAGAATTTTTTCAGTTATTTCTAATTTAATATTTTTCTCTTTAACACCATATTTTGCGGGTGTAACTTCTAGCATATGAAAAAAATTAATATCCGAAAATTGTTTACCCGAAATATTAACGGTAACAAAAAAATCATGGGCTTGTGGGGCAATTTTTTTAAGATGATCTTGAAATTGTTTTAAACATTCACATGCTTTTTCAAATACCCATTTTCCTATTGGAGTAATAAGTGAGGTTTCTTCGGCAACACCCATAAATAAATCTGGCCGAACCATTCCACGTGAGTCAGATTGCCATCGAATCAGGGCTTCAAATCCAACGGTTCTATTTGTTGCAGTGTGGATGATAGGTTGAAAGTACAGCAAGAAGGCGTTATTAGCTAGAGCCTCAAAAAGTTCAGCTTCAAATTTTATTTTTTCTATGACCTTACTATGATTTTGCTCTTGTTCGATTTTTTTCTGCTCATTGATTTCTGAATCTAAATCATCTTTAGATTGGCCTAAATTATTTCGCATTCTTTTTAAAAGGATACTTACTAATAATCTAACAATTGGGTCGGCTTGATCCATACGTTGTTCAAATTGAAGTCGAGAAACAACACTCACTTGAACATCTTCAAGTGCTTTGGCAGAAGCTGAACGACCTGAACGATCTAGGATTGCCATTTCACCAAAAATTTCACCAGGTCCAAGTGTATTAATAGGAACTTCAACACCAAAATTTTCACCATAAATTTGGACACGTCCAATATCTATGATGTAGGCGCAATCACCTTCATCGCCGGTTTTAAATATAATTTCGCCTTTTTTAAATTTCTTAAGAGAAGTCTGAGCCATGATAAAAGATTGTCATTTAAATATTTAATAATCAAGATTTTAAAGGTCGAGAATTTTTAACTTATAAACCTTTAAAAATAGCATCTGCTACTCGAACTCCATCACAAGCCGCAGAGGTGATTCCCCCGGCATAACCAGCACCTTCACCAGTGGGATATAAACCTGGGTGAGTTAGACTTTGGTAGGTTTCAGTATTTCGAGTAATTCTGATTGGACAAGAGGTTCGAGTTTCAACACCGTAGAGCTGCGCTTCTCTTGAAATATAACCTCGCATATTTTTATTAAAATGTTCAAGTCCCTCTAATATTTTTTCATACATAAAATTATTTAAGAGTTCATGTAAATTTATACTTATGGTTCCAGAGGGAGATGATCCTGAAAGCAATTCTGTACTCTTTTTTTTATTCAAAAAATCTGTGAGTTTTTGTGTCGGTAGTTGTTTTGTCCCACCGGTTTTTTGAACCCATTGGAAAGCTTTTTGTTCAAGTTGTCTTCGAAATTTTAAACCACCAAAAATATCAGTTCCAAAAAATTGTTGATGATCAATAGTAGTCACAAGAGCAGAGTTGGCGTAGGGTGAGTTTCGTTTAAAGTTGCTCATTCCATTACAAACAATTCCATCAGCTTCGGTTCCGCTAGATAAAACATAACCACCAGGGCACATGCAAAAACTATAGACTCCTACATTTTCTTTTTTATTATGATACGTTAATTTATAATTTGCAGATTCAAGTTTGGGGTGTGTCGCGAATTCTCGATATTGGATGTTGTTAATTAATTTTTGGGGGTGTTCTATTCTTAAGCCTACAGCAAAGGATTTTCCTTCCAATTGCACATTGTGTTTTTGCAGAAGTTGAAAAATATCATCAGCTGAGTGACCAGTTGCTATCACAACATGATTTGAATATAAAGTTTGATTGTACTCTGTCCTAACTCCAATAATTTGATTAGTATTTGAAGTGATAAAATCAGTAACTTGAGTGTCGAAATGAATTTCGCATCCATGGGAAATTAAATATTCTCTTAAAAAGGGAATAACGCGGCGAAGTTTATCACTTCCTACATGAGGATTTGCTAAAAATTCAATTTCTGCAGGAGCGCCAAATTGAACTAACTTATGTAAGACGTAAGGAATATGGGGTGATTTTATGCGAGTGATAAGTTTACCATCAGAGTAAAGCCCAGCGCCACCTTCACCAAAGCAAACATTATTTCTAGGATCCAATTGGCCATAGCGCCAGTATTTATTAATACCATGAATGCGCTTTTCAGCAACAGAGCCTCTTTCAAGCAGTAGGCAAGGGATTCCACGCTCTACCAATCGAAGAGCACAAAATAAACCAGCGGGGCCGGCTCCGATTATAATTGGCTTATCTTTAAGTTTTGCTTTTGAACTTGAAGACGATAAATCTTTAAAATCTTCATGAGTAAGATTTGGGAGATTCTCATTTTGACCAGCAACTTCGATTGAATATATAAAACGAGGTGGATGTCCACGTCGGGCATCAACACTTTTTTTTAAAATTCTATAGTCAGAATAGTTAGGTACTAACTCACTAATTTTAGTTGAAAGTTCATCATCGAGTTCTAATGTGAGGTCTTGAAAAAAATGAGACATAATTTTTATAGTAATTGAATCAACTTGAATATTCAACTTGAATTCAATTAAAGAAGTTCAAAAATCCTTTTTTCTAAAAAAAGTTTCCATGGAAGAATTTCAACATCTTTATAAGTTCTGGGATAAAGCTCTTCACAAATTAAAAAAGATTTTGCTTGTGGATACTCTTCTCTGAAACTAAGCAAGCCTGAGAGATGTGGATTGGCGATTGACTTTAGCGCTTTGATCTCAATAGCAAGAATAGGATTTGAATTTTTAGAAATAATTAAATCAACTTCTGTTCCGGCTTTGGTGCGCCAAAATGAGAGTTGTAAATTTAATTTACGATATTTCAAATTAGCTCTAACTTCGTTAATAATCCATTGTTCGAATAACTTTCCGCGAAGCTCGCTATGGAGTGATCCTTCTAATGAGTTTGTTAAACAGTTATTGACACCGTTATCAAAGAAATAAAATTTAGGATGAAGGGCAACTTGTTTTCGAATGCTAAGCTCCCACGCAGGTAAAATGTGTCCAATTAGAGTATCAGATAAAATCTCAAAATAAGCCTTTACGGTTTTAGCACTCACGCGACTTTCTCGCCCGATGTTATCATAATTTACTAATTCAGAACTGTGTTGAGCGGCAACTTCTAAGAATCGATTAAAGTTAGCTAAATTTCTAACCAATCCCTCTTGTTGAATTTCTTCTTTTAAATACACCTCAGCATAGCTCTGTAACTTTTCGATGATCAAATCTGGAGTATTAAAAAATATTCCTGGCAATGATCCATATTGTAATATTTTTTGTAAATCATATTGTTGATCAGAGTTAAAAAATTCATAACTTAATAATGGAAATAAGTAGCGCACAATTGCGCGTCCACCTAGAAGATTGGCAGCTCCCTTTTTAAGTTTCCTTGCACTTGAACCCGACATTATAAATTGAACTTTAGTTTCTTCTATGAGCTGATGAATTTCATCAAGTAGGGGAGGTATTTTCTGAATTTCATCGACAAAAATAATTTTTATTTCATTATTTTTAATTTGATAAAGAACATCATCTCTAAATAGAGATGGATCATTTAAATATCTGTTGAAGACTCTACTAAGGAGAAGATTCGCATGCCAATGGGGTTTATCTTTGATGTAATTTAAAATAGCTGTGGTTTTTCCTGTTTGACGGGGGCCAAATAAAAAAAAGGAACTATCATGCGGAAAATCGAGTAAATTACGAGTTATCATTCATATATTAGACCATTTTATGAAGTTTATGGCAATACATTTATTGAAATTTGGTAATTCTTTAAACAATTTACGATTTATTGCCTAAAAATAACAAATACTTAAGTATATATTGATCCAAATATAATCATGTTAATTTGCTTTTCTGGCCTATAGCCTGTGAGTTTGGAAATTTTTAATTAAACTCCAAATTATAAAGTGGGGGGAGATTAGCTTTACTATCATTTCGAAAATCATTAATTTTTTTTTGCAGTTCGGGGCGGGTTAGAATCCCAATTTCAGGATTAGGAGAATGAGAATTTAAATAATAATAAATATTTGCTCGAAAAGTATTTTTAAATTGGTCTTGATTTATTGTGTAACCAATTCGTTCATTGAACCAATCCACAGGTTGCCAATTTTGAGAGGAGACTTCCTCGTAATAAATTTGTGCGACGATAACCCAAGCTCGGTATTCACCAAAAAGCCCAAGATCAAGTCCTGCATAGATCCAGTGAGGTAAGAATTCTTGTAACTCAGGACTTAAAGTTTCAATAGAATAATATGGATTTTCAAGAAGTGATATTAACTTGGGTGTTAAAGTTGTATCACCAAATACTTTGCTAGCTTCATGAAGCCTATCATCTAAGGCATGAACAAGTTCATGGGTAAATTTTAACATCCATTCATTAGGTTTAATTTTAAAAGGATCAATCAAAATTAAATTCTTTTCTCGATGAAAACCAGCATCGATTTTTAAAGTATCTAAATCGGCAATTCCTTTTGACATGTGAAATAATGGTTTTTCATAATCGCTGAATTTACTGTTAAAGAAATTCATAAATTTAATTGTATAAGGATTTTTACTCTCTCTCAATTTAGCAATGGATTTTTCATAAAATACAGATTGAGTGGCGTATTCGAAATAACGATTCTTGTCTTTTAAATTTAAACAATGTTGATCTAGTTCATTTAAATTATTATTTTTTAAATAGTAATTATAAATTTTCCCAACTAAGGCTAAAATCAAATCATAATTTTTCGATTGAGCTAATTGATGACATTCTTTGATGATTAAATCTGTATTGTTATCTTGATCTGATTTTGAGTTTTGATTTAACAATAATTTTGGAAACTGGTTTATATCATCTCTCTCTTGAGAAAATGAAGTTTGCTGGTATGCAAATAAAAATAACAAAACAACCAAACACATTTTACGAACTGTAAAATATGTTTGTGAATTTTTAAGCATAGAATTATAGTTGTTGAAACTTAACATCATTCAATTTTACATCTCAAGGTTATGGTGTTTTAGAAATTTCAGTTCTGATACAATCTACAATTGACAGCACATCAAATGAACCAGCGGTATAAATCGTTTTCATTTTCTCTGTTTTTGGGTCTTTATAAGAAAAATAAATTTTATCGTTTTTGGGTCGCACAATTTTTAAACCTTTTAGATAAGTAACAGATTCAATCACTGTTCCAAATGAAGAATAATTTTTAACTGTATAGTCGCTGTCATATTGGACAAAGGGCAAAGGGTCTTGTAAGTACAGATGAAATTTTACACTAATGTTAAATTCAGGATCTAGCCCTGAAAGTTCTCCATCGAACCAATATTTCTCATTATAGTGAGAAGTATTTTTTAACCGCAAATATTCTCCATTATAGTAAGTTAGCGATAGAGTATCGATATGTAATGTTTTAAAGTTCTCCCTAATATATTCCTTGTTATTTGTAGGAACTAATTTTTCATGTCCAATTGAGTAGTCATATTTTTTATTATATATTGATTTAAAAATTTCTTTCATTTGATCAGAAGCAACGGTATAGGCGCAGGTTTGCATAGCATCAACAACTTGGTTATAACTAACACCGCTTTGCCCGGGAGAATTAGGTACACTGACTTGCTCCCAACCATCACCACTGATTCCTTGTCCATTATCAGCCATTGCATTTGGAATCGTTGTTATAATTGCTGTTAAACTTATTGACAGTACTGCAAAAACTGTAAAAGTTTTTTGTAAAATCTGATTTAAAGAGAATATACGGTCACTTTTATTTGTCTTTTTCATAAATTTTTCCTTGGCCTTTTCTGCTTTGCAAATCGAGTTCCATTTTCTTCAAAACTCCATTTGGAGTGTATCTCGACTCATAAAGCGGTTAAATGTTTTAGTAACAGTTATTGTTACTTACTTTTGCGCTATAATAGTTCTTTATATATTATTTTTGAAATGATAAAATTTGCGCGATATGAGTGTATTAAATAATATTTCTTTTTTAAGTGAGTTAGAAAAAAAACTGTCGACTGGGTTGACAGCCTTTGTAATTTCTAAATTGTATGAGTTTTTAAAATTTCATAAATACTTTTTTACATCATCAAAAGAAAGAGTATTTATTGCACAACTTTGTCGACGAGCAGGGATTTATGAAGAGGGTTTAAAAGTTCTTTCGCCTATAATACATCCAGAATTCAATTCTAAATATAATACAGCGAGTGAGCAGGAGCTTCTTGAGTATGCAAATTTAATTTCACATATTGGTTCTATCAAAGAATCCATTGAAATTTTAGATGCATTAGATTCAACTTTAAATCCAAAAGTTTTATTGCATAAAGCTTTTATTTGTTTTAGTCGATGGGATTATGTAGGTGCCTTAACTAATCTTCAAGATTTCACTAAAATAGTAGATGATAATAGTTTTGATTCTCTTGTTGGTAAAGCTAATTTACTGATGTGCAAAGTATATTTATTACGAGAAGGATTTGAAACGCAGAACTCTGGATTGATAGAAAATCAGCTTATAGATTTTATCAATCTTCTTGACCAATTAAATTTTAATAAACTTAAACTGAGTATGATTGAAGTTCTTGGGCAATATTTTTTATCACAAAGAAAATTTGATTTAGCAAAAAAATATTTTGAAATTCTTCTCAATGAAAGTAATCTCACGCAAAGAGAAAAAATATTTGCCTCCAAGTGGTATTATATAAATGAGTTAGAACAAAGTAAGACAGTCCAAGATAATGCTTTAAAAAAACTTTTGACACTTAAAAAAAATTCAATGAAAGTTCAAAATTTTGAAACTGCTAGAGATATTGATTTTCACATTGGCCGAATTTTTAAAAATGAATTTTTATTAAATAAAGTTTATTTTGGAACTCCATTTGAGCAATTTAAAAATAGAGTTGAGCGTCAATTGACTCAGCTAAATTTAAGATTAGCTGATATTTTTTATTTTAATTCTATATCTAACTCTAATTTAATTTATTCTAATGCAACTATTGAATACATTAATTATATTGATTCTGAAAGTAAAAATGTGAATTCAATGAATCGATCAAGTACTTTTGTAACTCCATCTTGTTATAAAATTAATAACTTTGATTGCTTATCACACTTAGAAAAGCAAACATTTAAATTATTACTACAGGATTTTTATGCTGATGCAAAAATTGGATCTTTGCATGCGCAGCTTTATCCCAAAGAATATTTTAACCCATTTAGTTCACCGCAAAAAATTCATAGTTTAGTTTATAGATTAAATAAATCTCTTAATACTAATTTTTTAAAACTATCTGTCAAATTTAAAACATCTGGGTATTCTTTAAAAGTGAATAAAAATTATTCTTTTTTAATTGAGAATCAATTAAAATCAGAATTTAAATCTGAAAAACGCATTGAAGTTATTATTTCTAAAATACAATCAAACTTTAAATCAAAAAACTCATTTAACCGCAAAGATATTGAAACTCTATTTAACGTGTCTGCAAGAACAGCTAATAATTATATTGGCGCAGTATTAAATAATGGTCTAGCGATTAAAAAGGGGTGTGGACCAGCAGCTAATTATCAAATGATATAACTTCACATGTTTAAGTTTGGTATAATATATGAATTCCATTTATGGAAATTAATGATTATTTTTTGCTTTATTTGAATTAGATTAGCAATAATTTAAAATTACTAAAGATTGTATCATTTTATAAAAGTTAAAAAGGTGTACCGCTATTGTCCGAATTGGATTTAGCTCTATATCATGGCAGTGCAATTGGAGGTGCAAGACCCAAAGTTTTAATTGAAGATTCAAATAAAAAATATATTGCAAAATTTTCTTCAAGTAATGACACATATAGTGTGATCAAAGCAGAATTTATTGCCATGAGGCTTGCAGATATTTGTGGTATTAATGTTGCGAAAGTGGAACAATTAAAAGTTTCAGGTAAGGAAATCCTCCTTGTCGAGCGATTTGATAGAAAAAAAGTTAAAGATGGTTGGGAGAGAAAAATAATTCACTCTGCTCTGACTCTCCTTGAACTCGATGAAAATAATGCCAGATATGCAAGCTATCAAGATTTATGTGAAATTATTCGAGGTAGATTTAGTAAGGCAACTATAAATCTCAAAGAATTATATACTAGATTGGTGTTCAATATTATTGTAGGAAACAATGATGATCATGCAAGAAATCATGCTGCATTTTGGGATGGGAGAACTCTGAACTTAACTCCCGCTTATGACATTTGTCCGCAAGTACGTACTGGAAATATTTCAAATCAGGGAATGTTAATCAAAGGTGAGCACAAGCAAAGTAAGATCTCTTTATGTTTAAATGCGGCCGGTGTATTTATGCTATCAGAATCAGTTGCATTTAAAATTATCGAAAAAACTCTTTTTAAAGAAAGACAGTTTTTAAATCCATATATTTTCGAAGATCTAGATGAAAAAAAATCAAAAATCTTATTAAAATTAGTAAAGGACTTTGAATCTCAACCTTAAAAAATACTAATATACTGAATATCAATACTAAAGTTTGTATTTGCATAGAAAATTAAAAGTTCTTTTCTATTTGTATTTGTTTGCTAGAATAAAATAATAATGGACTTAAAGTCTTTTTTTATTTCTATTTTGTTGGCTTTTGGAATTTCCGTATTTGCAGATATAAATGCAGATATTACATGGAAAAATATAGAAATATTTAATCAAAAACAAAATAAATTAAATTGCATTTCAGCTACAGTTCATAAGTGTTTTTCGCCTTTATTGGATCTAGTTCAAGAGGAAAAAGAAACTCGCTTTCCGGACATTAAATCAATAACACAGAATTGTGAGTTTCTTAAAAATAATTTCTTAAAAAATAAAAATCTAATATTAGAAAATTTAAAATTACAGAATGAAATAGAAAAAGATTTTGGACCCGTTGCAAAAAGTAACTTACATAATTGTACAAACTTTTCAGCGATAGATAATTTAAATCATTCCTCTAAATTATATTATTATCTTAGTCGGTTAAATGAAGGGGCTTCCAAAATAAGTCAAGACCGAATGATTCTTCAAAAATATCTAAATATTGATAAATCAAATTGTCCAGATATTATGATTTTGCAGAAAGCACACAGGCAATGTGTTGAAAGTTTAGCATGTAAAAGTAATTTTTCAATAGATGTTTTAGTAAAACAAATTTCAGAGCAATCTACATTGTATCAAACTTCTATTGATGAATTGAGCAAAATCGAAAAACAATGCCTAGGTATAAAATGTCTTCATGTAAAAGAAAACTTACAAGCATTTATTGAGTCTTTTCAAGTAAAGTATCCTATGTTTTTAGATGAAGATTTTTATACTAGATTAAAAAAAAATGAAGATTTAAAAACTAATTTGCAACGGTATTTTACAAAAAAGAATTATCATTTAGGACTGATTCAAAATAAAATTCAAAAGGTGACAAAATGCTTTCTTGGACAAACAAGTTGTGATTTAGATGAATTTAGAGAAACACTTGCCATGATGCCACTACCTAATATTGACAATTCAATTCGAAATGAATCTTTATATCAATATCAAAATTGTATAGAAGAAGCAGTCATTGATAGAAATAAGACATCAAAAATATTAAGTGATGTAACAAGGGATGGAATTTTATTAGTTGCAACAGCTGGAATAAGTTATATTCCACAACTTGCTAGATTTGGCTTAAGTAGCAACTTATTACATAAGTTAAACATTGGTGGCAAGTTAGCAAGTATTTCTTTGGATGGTATTTATAGTTCAAAGGCATGGAAGGATGCTAATAAAAAATGTAAGAATATCGAAAAAAAAGATTTTCTTGGTAAAGACAATATCAAATGTAGTTTAATTAATAGCACTTTTTCTACTAATACCATAGAGCTTGCTGATTGTAGAATGGAAAAGACATTGGCTGCCCTTGCCATCCTACCCTTGGGACCAGCTCTTGCAAATGAAATTCGTACATCAAAATATTTTTTGGGTAAAGATGATATTTTGAGTGATTTAAATCGTATTGCCAGTGATAAGAAACTATTTAACATTCCTATACGTGAAAAATCAAAAATTATCAATGAAGTTGATGCTTTTCAAATTGATGATTCTCCTACTATCGATATCAATCAATTTTCTTTATTAAATCCACTCAAAGATGGGGTTGGCCTTGGATTTAAAGAACTCTATAATGAATCGATAGCTGGGCAGGATTTTTTTTTGAAAGTCTCCAAATTGGTTAGAGGGCAAGCAACAAATGGCATGCGCACGATTAAGTTACTCAAAAATGAAGTTGCTTGGGTAAAAAAATTAAGTGATCTTGAGCTTGGTCCAAAATTTTATGGCTTAGGTTATACTAAAGAAGGAAATTATACTATCGTTACAGAAAATATACCTGGTTATCATTTTAATTCTATTGTTTCGATTCAAGAGTCTCTCCCAAAAGACTTTAAACCTACAATTAAAGTTATTGATGATCTTAAGAGAATTCGCAAATTTATTCTTGATAATAATATAAATGCATTCGACTTACAAATTCGATTTAATGAAAATAAAGCCCGAATAATTGACCCAGAGTTCTTTTCTGGTGCGAAAACAAAAGGAGACGTTAGTTATTCATTGTATGATCTTAATCAATTAATATCTTTTCTTGGAAAAATAAAAAATTAAATTTATCTGAGGATAAGTTGACTAAATTAATTATTAAAAGGTATTTTCTAATATAAGTTAAAATTTAAAAGTTCAATTTTACGGGGGCCTTCATTATGTTTATTGAGTTTATGAAGTTTGTGCCAAAAAATTTAATCAGTTATTGGTTTGGTGTTGTAATGCACATCCGTCTTTTTCAACCACTTGCTAAATGGTCCATTTTATTATTTGCAAAATTTTTTAAAATAAATTGCGATGAAGCTGAAAAAAAACTTGAAGAATACAATTCAATAGGTGATTTTTTTACACGTCGGTTAAGAGAAGGTTCCCGACCTATCAGTAATAATAAATTTGTACATGTTGCTGATTCTGAAATTACAAGTCGTGGATTAGTATTTGGAGATCAACTCATCCAAGCAAAGGGGCTTACTTATAGTTTAAAAGAGTTTATTAAAAATCAAATCATTGACTCTTATCAAGGAGGATTTTTTATAACTTACTACTTATGCCCAACTGATTATCATAGAGTTCATTCTCCGGTTGATGGAATGATTACTGAAGTTCGCTATGTACCTGGAAATCTTTGGCCAGTGAATCGAGCTAGTGTTGGAGGGGTACCAAATCTGTTTTGTAAGAACGAAAGAGTCATCGTTGATATACAAACTGATAAGGGTATTATAACATTAGTATTTGTTGGAGCCACTAATGTAGGTTCAATTTTGTTGAATTTTGAACCTAGTCTTAAAACAAATCATAATCACAAACGAGAGTTTAAAAAAATTTCTTATTTAGAGCCGATTCCAATTAAAAAGGGAGATGAATTGGGAATGTTCTCAATGGGCAGTACTGTAATTTTAGTTGGAACAAAGGATTGGTTATCAGATTTGAATCCAATTATTATCAATGAAGAACCATCTTTATTTGTAAAAGTACGAGGAAACAAATATTTATAAAAATATTATTCTGAAGTAAAAAGTCACTAAGAGGTAACTTGAAATTCTTATATTTATTACTTTACTTTAATTTACTTTACTTTACTTTAATTTAAAGTTTGTAACAATTTGCTTGTTTGATCTGGTTTGTAAATGTCAATAGATGGTGTTTTCTTCCATAAATCGTAATCGTAGGCATCTAATATAACGTAAACTTCTTGGTACTGTTCAAGTTGCAAATTAAACCATTCTAGTAAACTTCCCGAAAACATAGAGGAAATTCTTGGAAATTGAACTAATAAGTCTAAATTGTCATACATGTTTTTACAAATATTGGTTTCGTAAAATTTCTTTAAATCAGATAAAAAATAAAAGTTATAGGAATTAAAATTCTTTTGGTAGGGAATTACAACTAATCTTTTGCATTTATCTTTTGGAATTAAAGTGTAAAGTTCGTCAATAGTTGAGATTAAGTTTTTTTGATTTAAATGACTTTGAATTCTAAATAAAATGTTTTTCTTTTTTAGTTCATCGATAATGGAGTTAGACTCTAACTTTGAATTGTCCTTAGATTGAGTACTCTGGTGGGTTAAAAAACTATCCTTGCTCTCTAGGCTATAAAGTGGATTTTGAATAGAAATATTTTCAGCTTCAAGAGGTACAGTAAATGCAGTTGGCAGAATATTTTTGTTTTGCTCATTCGCGTTTTCTTTTTTTCCTCTTTTGTTTAATGCAGGTAATTTTTTTTTGCCGATTTCAAAAGATTCAAAAATAAATAATAAAAGTAAAACGTCAATGAGAATAATGCTTAGATTGATAATCATAAATACCTCTACATCCATGTAATGTGGTTAACATTCGTGGGGATTATAAAATCACCCTACAAATAAATATATTTAACCTGGATATCTTATCGGTTTATATTTTTATTTATTTAGATCTTTAAGTGTTTTAGATTTAAAATTTTCAAAAAACTGTTCCATAGTCTTGGATGAAAAATATAAAGTTTTATTATTTTCTATTTTTGCGAAATAATTTCTTTCGTTTCTTTTAATTTTTATAAGTTGGTATTTGACTTTATCACTTGCTCCATAGGTTACTTCAAAAATATCCGCTTTAGAATCAATTTCAAATAAATTTGCATCCAATACTTGATCTATTTTAACTGAGCATAAAGACGAAATCCAAGTTTCAATTTGAGGAAGAACGTTATATTGAGCTAATTTTTTTCCAATTGAATCATATAAAAACCACTGATTTTTTTCTATAAAAAAAGTGTAGTTTTCTTTGTACAGTTTAGAGAGACCAAAAACTCGTTTTGCACAAAATGAAATTTCGATATTCTTGTTTTTCCAAAATTCTCCACTATAAAAATACTCTATATCTTGATCTAGTATGGTTGCTCCTTTTCCTTTAAATGGGCCAGAAGTCCAAATAGCTAGATTGCCATCCCATTGCCCACTCCAAGTGGATTCGTCTTGAAAACTAACCTTAAAATTAAGAAGTGGAGGGCTTAACTTTTCAATTTTTTTAAAATGAATTTGGCTTAAAATCAATAATCGATTATCAACATCAAGATGTTTACTTTGTGGAGGTGTCCAAGCTTCATTGGCATTCGATCTTTTAAAATTCATTGAAGGATGGTCTTTGTATTGCCAAGAAAGACTCGTTACGAAATTAGGATGAAAGGATGGATTATTATTATAATAAGTAAGACCATTTTTATATTCATCTGAATTTTTTACTGATCCCTGATGGCTGAATACAATTTTATAAAATAAATAACCAATCACACAAGTGAAAATAAAAAATAAAGTTGCTAACAATAAGAATTTATTATTTTTTAATCGCTTCAATAATTTTTTCATTGGATTCGTTTCCTGTATTTTCAGTATTTGCGCTACCATCTTTTTTTAATGGTGTTGGTTGTTTTACAACACCTGGTGAAACAACTTTAATTACCACTCTACGATTTTTTTCTTGATTGGAAGGTATTGATTTGCCCTCTTGTGTGCGATTTTGAAAAGCAGGACGAGATGATCCATATCCCATTCCAACCAAGAGTTGTGGAGCGTATCCATTTTTTTCAAAAGATTTAACTACTGCAGCAGCTCTGGCTGCAGAGAGTTCCCAGTTGGATGGAAACTTTTCAGTATTGATTGGCACATCATCTGTATGTCCAGCTATCATGATCTCAGCATCTTTAACATTAGAAGAAATAAGTCCAATTAAAGTTGACATTGTTTTTTCAACACTTGGATTGAGTGTTGCACTTCCTGATGGAAATAATATATTACTTCTAAATGTTATTTCTAAGCCATCTTTGGGTTGAGTGATTTCCATTTGACCCATGAATTCACTTTCAGTTGCTTTTTTCGCTAAATTTTTTATATCTTTAGCAAGTTTATCATCAGTCGCTGAGTAACTTCCCGAAAATGTTTTCTGCATGGACTCTTTGACTTTTTCTTGTTTCGTAGTTGTTGATTTTGACATTGAATACATCAAAACAAAAAATCCAAAAAGTAAGGTCATTAAATCTGAATATGAAATTAACCATAATTCATCATTGCCATCATGACCTTCATCATGTGGTTCATCATCATGTTCTTCAGTGGCATGCTGTTGAGCTAGCTTAAGTAAAGCTTCATGCTCGTGATTGTGCTCTTCGTTTGCCATATATTATGCGGCCCTATCTTTTTTGCTCCAATCAACACGTTCCATTGGCAACAAATAACTATTTAATTGATCTGAGAAAGTAGTTCTATTTTTTCTTTCAGCAATGAGTTTAACTCCTTCAATAATAATTTTATTTTTCGTCCAATTTTCAGAGGCACTATCTGCTAAGTTATCAGCAATAGGCAAAACAAAAAGATTAGCAAATGCGATTCCATATAGTGTTGCAACTAGCGCTACAGCCATTGAGGGGCCAAGAGAATCTTCGGCTCCTGGTTTTCCAAGATTTTGAAGAAGTGCAATCATACCTGTTACCGCTCCCATTAAACCCATAGCAGGAGGAAATTTACCGATGGCCTTAAATTTTTTTGAATCTTCAACGTATCGAGAATGAATGGTTTTTGCTCTTAAATTTAAAAGTTTATATAGTTCTTCGTTTGTTAAATAATCTTGCTTTAACATATTTATAGCTTCTGTTAAAAATGGATCACCAATTTTTTTAAGAATTGGATCTATTGAATCTGGACTTTTCTTGTAAGCTTCTGATAAAGTCATAATGTCTGCAATTATTTTTGCATAGTTAACTTTATAACCTTTGATGACTCTAATATAAAAAACTTTTAACATGATACCTATTCGATCCATTTGAAATGAAATCGATGTTACTGCTATTGTACCACCAAAGACAATTAAGATCGCATGAATGTCTAATAGGATTTTGACATTGTCCATTCCCATGAACACGCCCACTCCAAAAACTAAGAAGGCGGATAAAAATGAGAGTATCGAATAAATATTCATCTGTTAAACTCCTAAAGTATATTTAATCCAATAAATGCTTTAATTGCTGTATCATTTAAAATAATAGACGAAAATCCAAAGCCTTGGGCCATTCCTAAAGATCCAGAAATAGAAACATTATTTGAAAGTATCCAATTGGTTCCTACAGAAAATCCAAATTCAAAAATTGTTGCCATTGTAAATAGCGAAAGTCCGACTGTTCGAACATTTAATTCAGCCATTCCCACTTCGGCAGTAAAGTGGTATTGGCGAAGAGGAGTAATTTGAATTTTATCTGCACCATTTGAAAAAATTCTTTCTTCAGTTACAGAATTAAAATAAAATCTTTTACCGAGTCCAGCATACATATAATTTGTAACAGCTGTCCCTGGATCAATTGCAATTGTTCCATGAAATGTTAAAGAGCTATATGGATCTGTGACAACTTCTCCACCCACATCAAAAATACTTCCAAAATTTAAAGTTCCGTCAGCATCACCTGAATAATTTACATTTAAAAATCCAGTCGAAAGATTATATTTAACCGAGTTAGCTGCAAAACTCGAAATGATAAATCCTAAATTAAATATAAAAGTAAAAATAAGGCTACGCCACACTACGTACATTTTTGTTGCCTCCGCTACCACCACCTTGACTTTGAACCAATTGATCAATCCATTGAACAACAATGGGATCGAGAATAGGTTTTAAACTTTCATCTCTTTGTAATAATCCTCTTACTGATTGAATAAATAGCTTCCAATTCTTATCCGTATTTCTTTCGATAGTAGAAAGGCGAGTAGGGTCAAGTTCAATATTTTCAACTTCTTCAAGTAAAATTTCTCGATTTTTACCCTCAGGAAATAAATTCAAAATAAAATCTCGTCGTTCACCCTTTTGAGACAAGTAAATCTCAGCTCGTTTCACAATCGGAATTGTATTCATAGCTCGTCTTAAAATATCAATAGGTAAAGAAGGAATTAATTCTGACGGAAACTGTCCTTCAGCTAATTCTAAGAGTTCAGTTCGATTTAGCTTTTGTGATAAAGCTCTAAATAGAAATTGCTCCTTTTCAATTTGAACATCTTTAATTAAATTTTGAATTCGATCTACAAAAGGTGAACTTGGCGGATGATCTTGTTTTACTTTGTTTACAATAGCTAATAAATCTTTTGATTTGAGCTCAATTGTTGCTTTACTTAATCTTAAACCATGATTTGATAATTTTGAAACAGAATCTAAATCTAACATCTCAAATATTTTTGAAACTTGTGTCGGTTGCAAATATACAGTAAGCACCGCACCCAGTTCAATATTACTTTTGATAATTTGAATGATTTCTACATAATTTAAGGAGTTAATTTTAGTTTTTAATTCCTCATCAATATTTGGTCTTGGCTGAATTATATTAACTAAAAGTTGGCTTTCGATAAATAAAACTGCAACAATTTCGTCCTTATTTCTAAACTGAGAGGTAACACTAGAGTTCCAGGTTGTTTTTTCTTCATCGTTAAGTAGCATTAAAATTCGATTGAGTTGCTGGACTGAAAGCGAGCGTGCAGTAAAATTAAGAGCCTCTCGGTATCCTTCGTTTTTAAAAGTTATCCAACGGCGAATCATTAATGCTAGAGCATCAATATCTTCATTTATAAATTGGTTTATTTTTTCTGAAATAATAGTTTTTTTAAGATCAAGTGCTTTTTCGTCCAACTCCGTGGTTGCAGTCCCTTGATTAATTGATGTTGTTTCGGATTCTTGCATTTGTTTCGCTTTGAAAGCTGCATCTTCTCGATCAGCTTGCTTTTCAAGTATTTCCATTTTTCGTTGTGAAAGATTATTAAAGTTCGATGTGATATAAAATCCAAGAACTAAAATAATGAGTCCGCATAATAGTAATGCTATTGGAATCTTTAACTCTAATAATAATTCCAAGAGAGAATATTGTTTTTTTTCATTTCTAAGAGCTTGTTCGTTTTTAACTCTTTTTTCTTCTAGTTCTAAAAGCTTCTTTTCTTCAAGTGCTTTAGATTTTTCTAATTCTTCTTTAAGTTTAGGGTGTTCTTCTTTAAACATTGAAATGGGGTTGTAACTTAAATTTATTCGGGGAGTGTTATTTGCAACAATATCACGTACAATTTTTTCTACATTGGTAGTTTTTTCTTTTGTTAAATCTTTTTCGATATAAAAAGCGACATCAATTCTATTAACAAAATCTTTATAACTTACAAATAGTTGTTTTTTTAATGGCACTGGAGTTGATGAAGCTGCTGGGTTTAATACCTGAGATTCGCTGATAGGTGGAGCTTTAGGTTTTTTTCTTTTTTGCCATAAACCTAATTTTGAAAGTGGCAAAAGAGTTTCTTCTTCTGTTGGTTTTAATTCAACAAACGAAATTTCTTCATCAGTTTCAATTTGTTTAGAAATTTTCTCAGGTAATAATTTTTCAATTTGGACCTCAGGGGGATTCGCTTCATCAATAATTTTTGATATTTCATCTGTAGATTTGAGTACGACATTAACGTTTAAAGAAAATTGACTTTCTTCAAGTAGAGGTCGAACAGCTTGACGTAATTTATTATCAATATGATTTTCAAGATTAAGTTTGTAGCCTTCTAAACCTTCAATTGAATAAGCATTTGTGATACTTCTTGTACCTAAAAAGCTTATAATTAAAATGCACAACATCCATATCTTTTTCATCTCAAGATCCTTTCTTAAGATATTTTCTAAATTGTATTAAAATTCCCCGAAGCCATCACTGTTTTCTTTATTTTCTGTACTCGACTTTGTGTTTGGCACAGGCTCTGTTACAGTTCCATTTGCATTTGCTTTTTTAGTTACAGGAACAGATTCTTTAACTTTTTCTAGATACCTCTTCATGCTTACTAATTCTGTATTTTGAGGATTTAACCTTGAGGCTTTTTGATAGGAATCTAAGGCTTTAGTGTAGTCTTTTTGAATATAATAGATACCACCTTGCATTTCCATAGGTGCAGAGAGATAAGGATATTCTGTTTGAATTTGTTGTAATTGTTTGATTGCATCTTCATATCTTCCAACTTTAACTAGTCTTTGACTTTCAAAAAGCATATCAAGAGTTTTATTCATTTTTAAAGTTCTATCAGCATCCATTTCATTTTTAAGTGATAAAGTGACATGTAAATCAGAATTATTTGGAATTTCTGTTACGTAAGTTTGAGTAGATTCAAACCCTTCTTTTTTTGCAAATAAATTAAGTGGTCCATTAGAATTAAATTTTTCAACAATTTCGTTATGTGTGAGTTGAATTGGAGAAGTCCCTAATAATATATTTTCACCTGTTGTACCACCAGTACTCATGTAGACTTCAGCACCTGGGGGAAGAGTATCAATAAATACTGAACTTGTTGCGCAACCAAAAAAAATAAACGAAAGTGAAAATATTAAAAAATAATTTACAATCCATTGTTTTATCATAAATACACCTCACCAACACCTCTATCGTCAAATTTCTAAAATTTTGAATACCTTTTCACAATTCTAGACTTTTATTCAGTACCCCAAAGTTAAATCCAATGACATACTCTATTAAAGTTCTAAGTATAATTTTTGTGATTAAAGGATGTAAGTGGTTAAAGAAGAAAAAAAACAAAAACCATTTTATTTTAAAAAAAGTCAAATCTTGTTAGGCTTAGCAGGGGTGATACTTTCATTAACGACATTGATGTTTTTTAAGTATGAAAAATGGATACTTGAGCCTCGAATTACATCTAAATTAAATCGTGAAAAAGCTGGCTCTGTACTTAGTCATAAAAATAAAATTAAAAGAAGATATGTTGGTTCAATGACTTTTTTTGATATAGGTTCTGGAGATAAAGTTATTGTTGGAGATACTATTTTTACTGAGCAAAATTCTTTACTTGAAATCAAATTAGAAACTGGTTCAAGAATTGTAATTAATGAATATACAATGCTAATAATAGATAAAGATAAAGATAATTTTAAAATCTATATGTCAACGGGTGATATTACTGGTGAGCTTGCAAAAAACGATAAAATTATTTTTGATGTGGACCATGAAAATGTAGAAATAAAAGGAGATGAAGGCGCTCAATTTACTGTTAAAAGTGTAAATTGGTCAAACAAATCTTTTTCTTCTCTTAGCGGTAAAGTTTTTGCATCCTTTAAAAGTAAAAGTTATGATTTATCAAAAGAAAAATTAGAGTTACCTAAAGATCCATTTAAAAAAGAGAATGCACCTGATAAAGAAGATTTTAATCCAAATGATCTTGTAAACTCTAAACCTGAACAAACTGCAGCACCCCTTCCTACAGCACTTGTTAAAATGGATGATATTCCAGCTGATATTCCATTTCCTTATCCCCCAGATAAACATTTATTTTTAATTAATAAAGATGTTGAATTAATTTTATACCCTAAGAGAATTTGTACAAATGATTGTGAAATAAAACTTAAAGTTTTTTCTATGGTCATCAACAGCTGGAAATTTAAAAAAGGGGAGATGCCCTTAGTTAAAATTGTATTGGGATTAAAAAATACTTCGATTTATGAACTGCAATTACAAGATGGAAATCAAAAATTGCAAATCCATTTTGATGTTGAAGGCTTTTCTAAAGGAGCTTTTGAGCGAGCCTTACAAGAAGGTTACTCCGTCGAAGTCATGAATTAATTTTATAGATAAAAGATTACATTTATGCAGCAAGAATTTCTTCATTTGCTTTTTTAAAATTTATAATAACTATAGTAGCATCATCAGCAAGGGGAGCCTCTTTTGTATGTGCCTCGAATTTTGTTACAAACCTTTGTACAATCTCTCTTGAATTATAACCGTTTCTTAGACAATCTATCATCGAGTTAACAAATTTTCGTTCACCCCATTGTTTTTTGTTTTTATCAACTGCTTCTGAAATTCCGTCTGTATAGAGTACTATAAAATCATTTTCTGCTAGTTGAAACTCGTAATCTTTATATGAAGAGTCTGGTAAAAAGCCAAGAGGTTGAGATTTTTCACTCACGAGACATTCAATGTTATTAAATTTAGTATTTTCATTGAGATTTCTGACCAGATAGGGGAACTCATGACTTGCATTGCTATATACAAGTTTGCCTGTTTTTTTATTAATTTTTAAAAGTGAAATTGTAATAGATTTTTTACCTTTAGAAGTTTGATATAATGCTGCGTTCATATGATTGAGAAGTTCACTTGGAGTTGTAAAATTTAAATTTTTAAGAAGAATAGTCAGCGAGTTTATTGCACTGGTAAATAGAGCTGCTGAAGCACCATGACCAGTAGCATCTCCTAAAAATATATAAATATCCTCATCAGTTTCAAAATAGTTCCACCAGTCGCCACTACATTCACTGGCTGCAACAGTGTATCCAGTTAAATCAATACCTGCAGTTTGATGTTCAACAGGAGGTAGTAATTCTGACTGAACTGTTTTTGCAAGTTGCAATTCAGCTTCCATTCTTCCAACTTCTTTATTTTCATCGACAAGTTTTTTAATTTGGGTGGCCATGGTTCGAAAGCCATTGTATAATACTTCAAATTCATCACCACTACTGATTCTAGATTTTAAATTAAATTGCCCTTTACCAATTGTAATAGTTAGTTTTAACAAGTCTTCTAAAGCAGAAGTTAATTTACTGGCAACAGCAACGCCAGTTAATATTGCCAATATAACAAGTATTACAAGTAACATTAAACTTTTTTCTAATATAATATAGACGGCTTCATATGCAGCATTTGCTTTTATCATATTAATTGGAAGGAGTGCAAACTGATTTGAAAAGCTAAAAGATGCAATATACTTTTCACCTTTATTTGAAAACATAAACGTACCAGAGGAAGCTTTTGTTCCTAAGACTGTTTTCAATACACTTTGAACCGAAGATTTTTCTAATTTTGTTTCCTGGCCTAAAATTTTTCCTTCATCATTAACCCAAATATTATCTGTTACAATTTGACCTGGAAATTTAGCTCTCGACCAAGGATTTCGGAACGTAATGTAAGACACAATTCTTGTATTTTCATTTTTAGGAAAAACAGAAATCATTGTCCAAAAATCTACATCATTTGTTGGAGCAAAAATATGTTTACCTTGATGTTGTACTCGCTGAATGTGTTTTATGATATCTTTTGTTGTGTTTTCAATATCCTGAGGTGAGCGATTTTTAAAAATGTCCATGATTTTAATTTTTTTAGAGGTCGTAATATCAAATTCTATTATTAGAGTACCTTTAACATTTTCAACGAGTTGTGATGAGTTTAAATATTGCTTTAAAAAATCTTCACTGATTGCCGATTCTTTTTTGTATAAAGAAAGCCATTGATCCATCATCATTACTATTGAAGATAAACTTTCAGTGGCATATTTATTTAACAATCGAGATTGTGATAAAGAGGATTCATATATATATGCTAATCTATCAGATTTAAAAGATAAAAAAGTGACAAATAAAAAAGCCCCTAAAGATACAAAAGGTATCAAAGTCAAAGCAACAATTATTTTACTTCTCAAACTCAATTTATTCATCAATAAGGTTATCGGTAAAAAATACTAATAATTGAGTCTAACATTAGTCGAGGTCGAGTCGGAGAATTAATATGTATAATTTTTATATTAAATTTTGGATAAAAAACAGGGTTATTGAAAATCATCCCTAAGAAACAATAAATTAATCGCGAAGCGATCAGACTTAAATCTGAAGTTGACTAATGATATAAGAACTAGATAACTTTCTATTATTTTTTAACTTCTTATGATTAATTTACATAAAATAGTGTACTCAGAATATTTTTAATCATAAACAGTTATAAACTTTAGTTTGGGCTTAACTTTAGACTTTAGGAGTCACTCATGTTTAAAAATGCTTTAATAAGTGTGTCTGATAAAACTAATCTCATTGAATTTATAAAACCATTTTGTGAAAAAGGAATGAGAGTAGTATCAACAGGAGGGACAGCAAAATATTTAATGGATGCAGGAATAAAAGTGGTAGATATTTCTGAACAAACGGAATTTCCAGAAATACTTGATGGTAGAGTTAAAACACTACATCCGAAAGTTCATATGGGATTGCTGGCTCGTACCCATCTTAAGGATGATATGGAAATATTAAAACAGTATCAAGTTGAACCCTTTGATTTAGTTGTTGGGAACCTCTACCCTTTTGAAAAAGCTTTATCACAAAATAAAACAGGTGCCGATTTAATAGAATATATTGATATTGGTGGACCAAGTTTTTTAAGATCTGCCTCAAAAAATTTCCACTCTATAACAGTTGTTTGTGATCCTTTGGATTATAAATGGATTTCAGATAAAAATGGTGACTTATCAATTGAAGATCGAAAAAAATTAGCTTCTAAAATCTTTGCACATACTTCAAGTTATGATGCAATGATTAGTGAAGCACTATACTCACAATCTCAATCCTACCATGGACTTGGGGGAGAGCTAGTTCAAGAATTAAGATATGGTGAGAATCCTCAACAAAATGCTCAATGGTATAGACGAAGAGGAGCTTTGCATGGGTTGCATGAGGCGGAAATTTTACAAGGTAAGGCCCTTTCCTATAATAATATTTTAGATTTAGATGCAGCAACTAAGTTAGTGAGTGAATTTACAGAACCTGCAGCTGTTGTAGTTAAACATAATAATGCATGCGGAGTTGGAATAAACAATATTTCCTTAGAGAAGGCTGTAGAATATTGTTTAAAGGCTGATCCAATCAGTGCTTTTGGTGGTATTGTTGCAATAAATAAACCGATTAATCTTACTTGTGCAGAAAAACTCAATTCACTTTTTTTAGAATGCATTATTGCACCAGATTTCAGTCAAGAAAGTTTAAATTTGCTATCTAAAAAGAAAAATCTCAGATTATTAAAATGGCCCCAAATTTCTGAATTAAAAAAATATGTAAAAAATGAAAAAAATATGAAAACCATTGTCGGTGGATATTTGATTCAATCAAATGATGACATTGAGAATTGGAATCAAGATTGGAAAAAAATAGGAAGCGATCCAATAACAAAGGAAGTGGAATCAAGTTTAAATTTAGCATGGAAGGTTGTTTCTTCCTTAAAAAGTAATGCTATTGCAATTGCCGACTCAAATCAGACTCTCGGATTAGGAATGGGACAAGTAAACCGAGTAGATGCGGTTGCTCAGGCTATAGAGAGAATGAAAACTCACCATAATCAGGCCTTAAATCCTGTTTTAGCCAGTGATGCCTTTTTTCCATTTCCAGACTCGATTGAATTAATTGCTAAAGCTGGAATTAAATGGGTCATTCAACCAGGTGGTTCAGTAAATGATGAATCGGTTTTTGACCTCGCACTTAAAATGAAGGTAAACTTAATTATAACAGGAACAAGACACTTTAAACATTAATCATTTTTTGGTTTTTGTTTCATGTGCTTTTTATATATGGATTAAGTATGTCGAAAAATTTTACCAATTCTAATGATCAATGGTTGATAAAAAGTGCGGGCCGAATTTTGGGTCCCTTTAAACTCACAGAAGTCCTTAGCGGATTACAGTTAAAACATTTTTCTGTGATGGATGAAATCTCAATGCCTTATGGGCGTTGGGTTTTGATTCGAGATGAAGTTTCACTTCAAGAAGCATTAAAAACTCTTAGAAAATTAGATGATGTTGGCGAATCCACAATGACTTTAACTGCAACAAGTACTCGTTCTGTTGTTTTTAAAGATATATCAGATTCTCGAGGAGGAGGAGGAGGTAGTGCTCCACCCCACTTTCCACTCGATGGACGAACAGGTCGTGATAATTCACTTGATGTCCAGATGAAAGCCATGATGAGAAAAAGATCTTTAATGATGAGATCAATAGTCGTTTTTTTGTTAATCGTAATAGCCGCACTTGGATTTTTTGTTTTTAAAAAGAATAAATTAACTGTTGGTGCATTTGATGAGTTAACAATTCAACTTTCAAGCTTAAAAAATCAGGGTTTATTTGAACGTGCATTAGATTTATTAAATAGGGCAAAACTTTCAGACAAAAATAATTTGGATATTGATACTGAACTTGCATTAATACAAGTTGGATTTTACAGACAAACAGTGGTTGCACGAAGAACACTAGAAAAATCAGTACAAAGTGTTGATGATAAAAATAATGGCGCAGCAATTTTAACTGGAATTGCTTTAACTTATTTGCATGAAGGTGATTGGAAAAATGCAAATGATATGCTCCAAAAAGCTATTGCAAAATCACCTTTGTTTTATCCTGCTTTGTTTAATAAGGCAGTATTAAATTTTAAATCAGGGCAATTTGAAAATTCTGAAAAAGATTTTGAAATTGTTATACCAAAAAATGGAAATGATGGTGATGTCATCTTATCCTCGACACTTTCTTCTCTTGAAGTTGCTAGAAAAGGATTAATGCCTGTTCGAATCTTACCTGTTTTGAATCAAATGTTAGATGAATATTTGAAAACTAATTTTGCTTATGAACAAGAATTATTGATTATACAGTCTTATATTAATAATCAATTAAATAAACCCAAAGAAAGTGCTTTAGCAATTCAAAAATTATTAAGCGGAGATTTAGAATCCGGTAAAAATCATAAGAGTGAGTTACTATTTGATAGAAGCTTATCTCATTGGAAAAATTTAATATCTTATTGTCAAACCGTATATGAGAGTTCTCCTTCTGAGGCACTTTTTAAAAGCCTATGGGCCTATTGTAATTATAGAAATGGAAATGATATTGAAGCAAAAAAAATAATTGATGATGTATCAATGTCTCAACCGACAAACCCATTCATTCAGTATTTAAAAGCTTATTTATTATCTCAAATGGGACAACTTGCAGATGCTAAGGCGAGTTTAAATGTAAGCTTTGGTGATCAATCAATAAAAGGAAATTCTGTTTTAAAAGCAAAATTTTGTGAAAAAGAAAATAATGATAACTGTGCCTTAGAAACCTATGCACAAGCCATTGAGAAAGATCCTCGACTTATATATGCATACTTTGGATTGGCTAAACTTGAAAATAAAAAAGGAAATAAAAAAGCTGCGCTCGATTGGATAAATCGGGGGCTTTCATTATCGAATACTTTTATTCCATTATGGGATTTGAAATTTTCGATTGGAAAGTAATCATGCACAGAAATATATTTAAATTCTTTAATTTTATTTTTTTATTTTTGATTTTTTCTGCTTGTGAAAAAAAAGAAATATTTAAAGATTCCGTCGAAAAAAAAATTACAGTTCAAATATTACCAAAAGATATTGAAGTACCATCCCATGTTTGGGATTTACTTGAGAGTAAAGCAATATTTAATTTGTCAGGGCAATTGGTTTCACAAGAAACTCTACAGTTTAAATTTGAAGAAAATGTTTTTATTGGAGCAACTGTACGACTGCTCGAGAAAACTCCTGGAATTTTAGGACCTGCTTCAATAGAGATTCATGCACCACGAGCAGGTCTAGAAGTTGATCTAGCAAATTATATTAAATTAGATAAAGGAACTTTTATTTTAACTTTTAAACCTGATTTAGAAATTAAACCTGAGCAAATGAAAGTGTATTTTATTAGTCGATCTAAAATTAGAAAATCTATTGTTGGCCAATCCTTGGGAAGTGGCTGCAATAAGTTTTATGATGTCACAGATTATTTTAGAAATATTATTTTAAAAGAGGGTATAGAAATAAATGTTACTGAAGGTAGACATATAAGTTTACTTGGAGGCCATTTCATTTTTTTAGCATCTCAGGAAGGTGCAATTAGAGCACTTACTCAAATTACATTTATAGATAGTGTGCATCCACAGTATCTTTGTAATGAGAAAAAAGAAGAAACTTAATATGAATTCTCTAATAGAATTTTTAATGGCATATAAAAATTATGATCCTGCTGCAAAATCTGTGTTAGAGATTGCCTTACTCTATCCTGGCCCCAAGGCAATTTTATTACATAGAATTGCACATTTTTTTTATGCTTTTAATTTGTTTTTTATAGCGAGGTTTTTTTCGGAAATGGCACGATGGATAACTGGAATTGAAATTCATCCTGGAGCTAAACTGGGAAAACGATTAGTTATAGATCATGGTATGGGGATTGTAATTGGTGAAACTGCTGAGGTTGGTAATGATTGTATTATTTTTCATGGTGTAACTTTGGGAGGGATCAAGTTTGATCCAGTAAAACGACATCCCACAATTGGAAACCATGTTTTAATTGGAGCAGGCGCTAAAATTTTGGGTCCAATACACATTGGCAATAATGTAAAAATTAGTGCAAATGCATTAGTTAAAAAAGATGTTTCAGATAATGAAGTCATTGTAGGTAATCGGTGATTGAAAAGTTAAAGTGCGATTACAAGAATTAACTGCTAATGATTAAGTCTGATCGTTTTTCGATTATATGCGAGACAAAATCATGCGCCGCTATTTTCCTGTTTGTTCGGGGCGATTTTCAATCACCCCGAAGTATGAAAAAACAAACTAAAGTTTGTTTTTACATACTAAATTGAGATAACTATTCTGCAGGTAGTTATGAAGTTCAATTAGTTGGTATGAAGATAAATTCTCATATTTTTTATTTCCAAATCAATAAAAAGAAATTTAGCATATTAACGCGAGTTCGGAGGTTAAATATTTATTTTAGCTTGTTATTTTTTATAATTCCATCATCATAATTCAAAAAATTATCTGCGGCTTATCTCAGGGGATAGACCTCAATAATTTTTTTAATTATTCCTTATACTTAAAAAAATTTCCTGCGCTAAAAATAAAATTTAACTCTTAATTCGTGTTATAAGCATTTAATCAATTACAGGGATACGCAAGTTTTATTAAGAACAATTTTTCAAACAACCTTTATTTTTATCTTACTCAGGAAGAACAATGGAATGTGATTTTTCAGATTTAATAATATTTACTTATAGGCTAAGGTAGAGTATTTTTTATTTTTTTAAAATTAAAAAAAAATAAAAAAATTACTACAGTTTATTTGTAAGTCACCGATAAATGAGTTATAGAATTTATCCTTGGGTGGATTTGAATTTTTTTACATAAGTTTAAGTATTCAAATCTTATACTTTGACCTGGATGTTGAAGGAGAAAGTCATGTTAGTTTTGACACGGAAATTGGGAGAGAGTATCGCAATAGATGATCATATCAAGATCAGAGTGGTACAAATAAAAGGGAAGCAAGTTCGACTTGGAATTGAAGCTCCTAAAGACACAAAAATTCATAGAGAAGAGGTTTATCTTGCGATTCAAGAGCAAAACCAACAATCTTCTCAAATCAGTTCAGATCAAACTCGGAATTTATCAAAAATTCTAAAAATTAAAGAAAACGATTAAATAAAAATAAATTAAGCAATGTGTTAGTCTGAGAACTAATATTTTTTTTATAATTTTTTTCTTGTTTAACTCCAGATTTAAGGCCAGAGTTTTAATATGACGTTATTTGGAGGATCTCTGTGATAATCAACACAACTCGTTTTGGCCGAGTGAATTTTAATAGTGATGACATCATTAATTTTCCAGAAGGAATTTTAGGATTTAATAATATAAAAAGTTTCATATTATTAGATGATCCCAATGATGATATTTTTGCATGGCTGCAAAGTTGCGATAATCCAGATGTCGCGTTTCCAATCTTAGAACCAGAATTATTCAGTGAAACTTACCAAGTTATTTTAACAAAATCAGATTCTGAAGCTTTAAAATTAGATACTGATAAAAGAATACGTTATTTCACGATTATTACTATTCCAAATGATCCAACACTAATGACTGCAAATTTAAAAGCACCAATTGTAATTAATGTTGCTAAGAAAATTGCTCGACAATGTGTTTTACAAGATAATCAATTGGCAATCAGAGAACCCATCTTTGCAAAACTTCAACAAAGAGTTGTACAAAATCCTTCTGTCTCAATTAAAAGCCAATCCAATTTTTCTGAATTAGGTGTGTTTGTAAAGCCCGATTTAGAAGATAAAAAAGAAATAAATATTTAAGTTTTAATGGTGAAAAGAATAATTTAAACATTAAATCTAAAAAATAAAATATCACCATCTTTAACAAGATATTCTTTTCCTTCAATTCTATATTTTCCAGCTTCTTTAACTGCAGATTCTGATTTGTAAGTAAATAGATCTTCGCAATGATAACATTCAGCTTTGATAAAACCCTTTTCAAAATCTGTGTGAATAACAGCTGCAGCTTGAGGAGCTTTAGTGCCTTTATGAATTGTCCAAGCTCGAACTTCTTTTTCACCCGCTGTAAAATAAGTTTGTAAGCCTAATAATTTATAAGCTTCCAAAATAAGTCGATTTAAACCTGGCTCTGTTGCGCCAATAGAACTTAAAAATTCCTTTTGTTCTTCCTTAGGAAGTTGGGCAATTTCAGCTTCCATTGCTGAGCAAATAATAATTGCCGAATTTCCTTCTTCTGCAGCTCGTTTTTGCACTGATTGAACCCATTCATTGCCACCTTTTAAAAAATCATCTTCTTTAACGTTGCATGCGTAAAGAACTGGTTTGGCAGAAAGCAAATGAAAGTCTTTTGCAAAAGGAGCTTCAAATTCATCCAATTGAACTGATCTTGCGGGTAAACCTTTTTGAAGAGCTTCGTGAATTTTACGAACAGCTTCAAATTCTAATTTTAATTTTTTTTCAGTAGTATTTTTGGCCATTTTTTCAATTTTTTGACGACGTTTTTCAATGGAATCCAAATCAGCAAGCATAAGCTCAGTATTGATAATTTCCATATCGCGAAGTGGGTCAACACTTCCAGAAACGTGAATGATATTTGGATCATCAAAGCAACGAACAACATGAACTATGGCGTCTGTTTGGCGGATGTGGCTTAAGAATTGATTACCAAGCCCTTCCCCTTTATGAGCCCCTGCAACTAATCCAGCGATATCAACAAATTCAAATGCAGTAGGAATTACAGATTGAGGTTTTATAAATTGAGTGATTTTTTCAAGTCGAGGATCTGGTACGGCGACCACTCCAACATTTGGATCTATAGTACAAAATGGATAGTTTGCAGCTTCAGCTTTTGCAGCAGTAAGAGCATTAAAAAGAGTGCTTTTGCCTACGTTTGGTAATCCAACAATGCCAACTTGAAGTGCCATTTATAAATCCTTATTTTGAAGATGTGGAGTTAATCCTTTTAATAAGCGCTCTCAATTCTGTCTACTAAAAAAAATATGTTTATATCTGAAATAATTAGCGAAGCTGATCAATAGAGCCATTATAGAGGCTGGAAGCTTTAGAAAAACCGTCTAGAAGAAATGATTCAAGTGCCATACATCCAACTTTTAAATATTTAGTCATTAAATTCATTTCGTCTGTGGCAAAATTTTGTAATACCCAGTCCGCGACTTCCATTTGCGGTATTTGCGGTCTGCCGACACCAAGTTTTAGTCTGAAGTAATCAGGACTAGAGAGGCATTCGGTGATGCTTCGTATTCCATTATGGCCGCCATGCCCTCTATTTTTTTGCAATTTGATTTGAGCAAATGGTTGATCAATATCATCGTGAGTTACCAATAAATTTTCTTTTGTAATTTTATAGAAAGTCATAAGTTTTTGAACAGAATCACCAGATTTATTCATGTAAGTCTGAGGTTTTACAAGAAGGATGTTATGGTTATGCCATTTGATATTTAAAGTATGAGCTAGAAATTCTGATTTCCAATGATCAGATGAAAGGTTTTGTGCTAAAACATCTACTAGCATAAATCCTATATTGTGTCGATTTAGACTATATTTTTGCCCTGGATTACCTAAGCCAACAAACATCCACATATAAATCTACTCCATTAAAGGTATTATTTGAATATCTAAAAAAAAAAGCGGGTTTTTGATAACCCGCTTTTTGAATTCTATTAAAAAAATAAAGGATAATTTATTTTTTTGCAGCTGGTTTAGCGGCTGCAGGTGCAGCTTTTCCAGCGGCAGGAGTTGCTGCGGCTTTACCAGCAGCAGGAGTTGCTGTGGCAGCAGTTGCAGCTGCAGGAGCAGCTTCTGTAGAAGCAACAGCAGCTTTTTCATCTTCTTTATTGATAACAGCAACAGTTAATTCGCCAAGAGAAATCATTTTGGCGCCATCTGGTAAATTAATATCAGAAACGTGAAGAGCCATACCAACACCTAAGTTTGTAATATCAACAGTAACAAAATCAGGAATTTGAGTTGGTAAACACTCAACCTCAACCTCACGAGTTACAACGTTAAATAAACCGCCTTCAGCTAAACCAATTGCTTTACCTTCAAATTTAATCTCAACAAATACACGAATTGGTTTTTTAAGATCAATTGCATAAAAATCAACATGGATAGGTCTTTGAGATACGGGATGTACAGCTACATCTTTCATTAAAACTACACTGTCATTTAATTTAGAATCTTTGCTTTTTAATGTATATAAAGCATTTTCAAATGCACGAGTGTTATATTTTTTAATTAATTTTTCTTCTACGCTAACATTTGCTTGTTTACCTGCTCCGTAAAGCACGGCAGGAACCATTTTAGATCTTCTTAGGCTTCTAGAAATACTTTTGCCCACTTCTCTGTTTTCAACACTTAGCTCAATTCTTTCTTTCATCTTTAATTCCTCTTAGTAATCAACTTTTGATTTTAAAAAATTTTAACCCTAGGGTCAGCAACATAACCGAAAATAAAATTAAATCAATTATTTTCTAATCGAACAAAGAACTTACTGAATCATTTCCGTGAATTCTTTTTATAGCTTCGGCGATTACTGGTGCTACGGACACCACTTCGATTTTTCCGCAGGCTTGGGCTGGTTTACTTAATGGTATCGTATCGGTCACCCAAATTTTTTCAATAGGGCTCTCTACTAATCTTGATATAGCCGGTCCAGAAAGTACTGGGTGAGTGGCAACTGCAAAAACTTTTTTTGCACCATTCTTGATCAAACTTTCAACTCCTTGAGTTAAAGTCCCAGCAGTATCAATCATATCATCCAGGATAACGGCAATTTTATTATTTACATCACCAATAAGGTGTAAAGCTTTAGCTTCATTGGGGCCAGATCGACGTTTATCAATAATTGCAATTGAAGCTTCAACTCTTTTAGCAAAGGCCCTGCATCTTTCAACACCACCAGCATCTGGGCTTACGACAACAAATTCTTGACCGTGACCATAGGTTTCTCTCCAGGCTCTTGCTAGAGTTGGAATAGCGAATAAGTGATCAACTGGTACATCAAAGAAACCTTGAATTTGAGCTGCATGAAGATCTACTGCGACAACACGATCTGCCCCTGCAGTTGTTAGTAAATCAGCCATACACTTGGCTGAAATTGGAGCTCTTGGTGCAACTTTTCGATCTTGCCGCGCATAGCCATAATAAGGAATTACAGCAGTTATTTGGGCCGCAGAAGCTCTTTTTAGAGCATCAAGGAGAATAAAAAGCTCCATATAATTTTGATTTACAGGAGGGCATGTACTTTGGATAACATATACATTTTGACCTCGGACACTTTCATGAATTTCTGCTTGGATTTCTCCATCAGCAAAAGTATTGATAGAGCAAAAACCTAAGTCAACTCCCGCATGGAAGGCTACTTTTTTTGCAAGTGAAGGATTAGAGTTGCCTGAGAATATTTTTAAACTTGTAGAATTCATAATGTGAAAAAAACTAGCGTACAGAGTTTGTGATGTCATCACCAATCTTTTGCTTTTTTTATCTTTCGTGGCGAGTTATTCATGGTGATTAAAAAATTACTTCAGATTAACAGGGCTTGCTTTGCAAATTCTTTTACTGCAAGTGCTCTATGTGAGAATTTATTTTTAAATGCGGGCCCAAGTTCTGCCAAAGATTTCGTTTCGTTAATTGGAATAAAAATAGAGTCATAACCAAAACCCATTTGACCCGACTCTTTAGAAGCAATTACTCCATGAAGCTCGGTGTTGATAATATATTCTTTTCCATCTGGAGAATAAGCAATTAAGCAACATTTAAAGCAAGCGGTTCTATCTGAAACACCTTTCAGTTGCATCATTTTAATTAATTTTGCACGATTTTCTCCATCAGAGGCTTTGGGACCAGCATAGCGGGCAGAATGTATTCCAGGAATATTGCCACCAAGACCTTTAACTTCAATTCCTGAATCATCACCTATAACCCAGGCTTCAGGTTTAACGGCTTTTACAGCTTTTGTTTTAATTCTTGCATTTTCAAGATATGAAGTGCCATTTTCGGGTGGTGGAAAAAAAACAGGAAGTTCATTGGTTGAATGCACTTGAACATTTGTACCAAACGCAACAGTTAACAAAGTTTTAAATTCACTCAGTTTACCTTTATTTGTTGTAGCAATCCAAAACTCCAATTTTAGTTCTCCTTTTAAAAAGTTTATTTATTAAGTGGATAAAAATTTCCAATTACTTTTTCTTGATAAGCAAATAACTCTTTACACCCTTTTGTTGCTAGTTCAATCATAGAAAGTAAATCTTTTTGATTGAAAGGGGAGTGTTCAGCCGTACCTTGTACTTCTATAAATTCAAATTTATTTGTCATCACAAAGTTCATATCTGTACCGATAGAAGAGTCTTCATCATAATTAAGATCTAAATGAGGTATCCCATCTTTAAGTCCAACACTAATAGCTGAAACATAATTAATCAGAGGAATAGTTTTAATTTCGTTAAACTGATGAAGTTTTTTAAGAGCAAGAGCAAGTGCAACAAACCCACCAGTGACAGCAGCAGTGCGTGTTCCTCCATCGGCCAATAAAACATCACAATCAACTACAATTTGTTTTTCATTTAAGCCTTTTAAATCAACTGCGGCACGAAGTGAACGACCAATAAGTCGTGCAATTTCTTGAGTTCTTCCACTATTAAGACTTTTTTCTCTTTTAATTCTTGAATGTGTTGAGCGTGGTAACATTCCGTATTCGGCAGTAACCCAACCTTTACCTGTGCCTTGTAGCCATTTTGGAGCTTGTTCATCCAGAGATGCGGTACATAAAACTTTTGTTTTACCAAACTCAATTAGTGCACTTCCTTCTGCATATTCAGAAGCATGAGGGGTGATAATAATATTTCTTATTTCGTTATATTGCCTGTTATCTGCTCTCATGAATTATCTCCTTGAATAAACTATTTATAATATATAACTTCTCAAATTTATGCTAGAATGAAGATGGATTTTATCACACATAAATAGTATTGAATCAAGAGAAGCTATTTTTTAATTTTTAAGTAATTTTGAGTTTATAAATCCATGAAAAAAAGAAATTGACAAGAATAAAGAAAAAAAACAATAAAATTAAAAATATTAATATTGTCAAAAATTAATTTTAATTTTCAATCAATCAATCAATAGAAGGAGTTAATTTTTAATTATTCGAAATCATCTTTATCGAGAAGATTAATTTTGTATTGGAATTAAATTCATAGATTTATATTTAATTTGCATTTCTTGTAAGTTTGAAAACTCGTACCCTAATGCACATAATTTATCATTTTCGCAATTTATTAGTTTTATTACGCTAGAAGAAATAGTTTCAGCAAGTTTATCAATTTCTGCTAATTCTAAAGGATCTAATTTAATTCTAAAAATTGACCAAGATTGTTGTTTCATTCCTCCTAGCCATATAGAATTATTTTTGAAATTAATTGTGTTAATTATTATTTTTGAATTTGACTGATTATTTATATTTTCATTAAACATTTTAGTTTCATTATGTAATAAGTTCCAAGTTAATCCCTTATCTATGCTCTTAAATAAAATAATATTATTTGACTCAAGTTGCTCACCCGCCAAGTAAATTGTATTGTCAGATACGCAAGTTAAATCCTTAAAGATAGTTTTTGAAATAATTTCTGGATCTATATTTTTAAATTTTTCAAATTCCCAAGATAATCCAGAGTTAAATGACTTTCTAAAAAGTCCATACCCCCCAAAGGAAAATAAATTATTTGACGAGCAAGTTTTAATTTTTTGGATAATTTTATTATTTCGAGGTATGTTGGGATCCACATAATTAAATAAATTAATATCATCGACATTTGTCCAGTTTAATCCTAAATCAATAGATCTTCTCGTTATCCAGTGTACAGAAAAATCACTTTGATCTTGAATCTGACCTGTAACGAATAGATTTCCGTTTTCTGTTTGAGTCATTGAAAGACCTCCGAGTAGTTGCATTATATTTGGTGAAGTAACTTTATACTGATCGACAACTTTCCAGGTTTTTCCATTATCTACTGATTTTTTTACAAACCAAATACTTCCTCCCGCAACTCTTGCTTCTCCAGAAAAATACAAATCACCAGATGAATCAATAAGAGAAGAATTTATTCTTTCAAGATATCCCTCATTCAATAATTGATATGTTTGATTCGCCCAACTTAAACCTTTATCATTTGAAATAAAAATTTTGGGTTGATGAAATGAGTTCCACGATAGTAAATTTTTTGAATCAACTGAATTACTAAATAGTATTAAATCCGCATTTTTTGCTTTTATTAAATCTATTGGAAGAGTGGACCCTCCATTTTGGCTTTTACCAGAATAACCTGAAACATAGACCCAATTGGATCCATAATTTTCCGACTTGTAAAATTCTATATTTTCAGATTTATTAAGAATGCCAAATAAATTATTTTTGTACTTTATAAACATTTCAGGAATTTGTTGCGTGGAAGTATTTTGAAAGTTGGACCAAGTTAATCCACGATCTGTACTTTTAAAAATTTCAAAAGGGATTGTATTTTGAATGTTTGGATATTTGATGAATAGTAAATTATCTAAATTGTCTATCTCAAAAAAATTATAAAATCCATTAGATTTAGTAAACACGGAATTCCACACTTGATCGAATGTAGATCTTTTAAATATAGAATCAACTATATTAGTACTTCCATTCAATTGAGAAGATGCGAGATAAATATTACCTTGAGAATCTGCTTTTAAAGTGATTTGCCCCCAATTGTACATGTAGGAAAAATCAAAGTCAGTAATCCATGTTAAACCCGAATCTAAACTTTTTCTCACAATCAATCTGCTATCACCTAAGTCAGGATAATTTCCTTGATAAAATGTGAGTCCAGCTACCCATATAATACCATTTTTATCAACTAGTCCAGAGTGTGGTGAGGTATTATATAATTGACTATTTTTTTGATATAAAAATTGATCAATACTATTCCAAGTATCACCATTATTTTTACTTATTATTGTATTCCAATTATTTCTAGAATTTAAGTTATCATTCGTTGTACCAAGTGCATAAATATTTCCGTTTGGTGCAAAAAAGATATTTGAGATATATTTTAATGGAAGTGAATTTTTTTTATTCCATATCGATCTATTTTTTGACGTAATCCAAAAATCATGTGTTTGATTTGAAGTTTTTGCGATAAAAATTAACTCATCACTTGGTGTAATAAAAAGCATACCATTGAACTTAAAAGTTTTAAGTATAGAAAAATTTAGTCCTTCATTTTTACTTTCAATAATTTCTGATATAATATTTCCTTGTAGATCAGTATGAGAAGTAATTCCTATAATTGAAATCTCATCTGAAGTGCTAAAAAAAGATGGGTTTTTGAATAATATTTGGGAAGTATTTGAAGTCTTGGTAATTACTTGAGTGCCTGCGGCAGGATAAACTATTTTACTTGAAGTAGTAAAAGATTGAACAGTAATTTTTATTGTTGCGCTATTACCACTATTGTCTTTGATTTTAATTTCATCAAAACTTTTAGCATTATCAGAAAATGGTGCAGTATACATTTGAGTATTATTATCTAAAAAGCCATCTCCAACTAATTCAAAATTATAAGGAGGAGAACCGCCTGAAATTTCAAATTTAAATGATTCGCCAGAGTATATTGAAATAAAATTTCCATAATAGGATTGATCTTTATACTTTAATAAAATAGTTAATTTTCCTTCATATATTCCACCATTACCCCCATTGCTATTATTTTCAGACGAGATTAATTGTGTTATATTTCTATCAATTAAATTTACAGAGCCAAAGTAATTACAATTCTGAAAAAAAAGTATAAAAAAAGAGAGTAGTGAAAAAAAGAGAAGTTTTTTTTTATAGGTATAAAGCATGATACAAACCTCACTTAAATTTATTATACACTTTAAATTGATATTTTTATATTAATTAAGGTGCTTCGTATTAAAATGAAATAAATAAAAATTAAATTACAAATACGATTCAAATTCAATGGCTGAGTTAAATTAAAAGTCGAAAGTAGCTTTTGGATTCTCAAATTGATAAAGTTAGATTTTTTTAACAATAGTAATTTTTTGATTGCAGTTATTTTTTAATTTTTGAAATTAGAAAATTAAAGATATCTAAACTCCTCTTCATGTAATTTAAGTTTTTTCCTGGGCTTCCGAATAGGGGGCTGGATAAAGGTATTAAGTCCTTGATCCATGTAAGGTGAAAAATAATTTTCATGCTGGAGGAAAAATGCTTAATAATTTTTTTAAAAGAAACAAAATAATATTATTCTTTTTTTGTTTAACAAGTTTACAGGTTTTTGGTCGGAGTCAGTTATTTATTCCTCAAAAGCATAAAGCGAAAGCCCCATTGTTAATAGCATTGCATGGATGTTTAAGTAGTAGTGAAGATATTGAAGAGTATTCTAAATTTTCAGATTATGGTGAACAATTTGGTTTTTTTGTTTTTTATCCAGAGTTAAAAGATACTCTTGATAAATCTAAATGCTGGGATTTTTACGATGTGAATTCGCAAAAGCCTGGCACAGGCGATGCTGGTGATATAATGAATGCAGTTGCGCAAATTAAAAAAGATTACCCTATAGATGATCGCGAAGTTTATGTTGTAGGAATGAGTGCCGGAGCATCTTTAGTTAATTTGATTGCCAGTTGTTATCCAGACGACATTGCTGGTATTGCGGTTCATTCAGGTATGGCTTATGGGTTACCAAAAACATGGCAAGAAGCTACTTTGATTGCTCAAGTTGGTCCTTTTTTGTTACATCCAAGAAATAAATCCTGTAATCCAAAAAATTATAAAGGAAAAGTATTAATAATTCATGGTTCGAATGACAATATCATGAATCCTCTACATTACAGTCAGAATTTAACGGACTACTTTTTTGGTTCAAAGGTAAAAAAATCTTACGTTCAACCAATAAATTTTAAATTAGGTTATATTCATGATAAGTTTTACAGAAATAATAAATTAATTGGTCATGGGTATTTAATATTAGGAATGGCCCACCAATGGAGTGGACGTCCAGATATTTTAGATCCTGCAATACCACTTGGGCCGGATGCTAGTCGATTAATGGTGAATTATTTTTTTAATGGGGGAAATGAAATGTAAATAACAGCTAATGATTAAGTCTGATTGCTTCGCGATTATATCAGACATAATCATAAGCAGTTATTTTCCTGTTTGTTGGGGGCGATTTTCAATCACCCCGTATTATGAAAATCCAAACTTACGTTTGAATTTTCATAATAACAGCTAATGATTAAGTCTGATTGCTTCGCGATTATATCAGACATAATCATAAGCAGTTATTTTCCTGTTTGTTGGGGGCGATTTTCAATCACCCCGTATTATGAAAATCCAAAC